>JAPPOO010000088.1 GCA_028817875.1 Alphaproteobacteria bacterium
TTTTCCATTTTTTGCCCATATCCCACTGCTTGTGTACTTCTATGTACACGGCGCAGCGGGTTTATATCCACCTCAAGGGTTGGCGAAGCCACCCTTGGGTGTTCAAGCCGAAGTTCCTATGTGCTTACTCTACTGGTAGCCAGCGCCTTGAAAATCTGATGAAACGCACGTCACACAATGAAAGTAATCTCTTTTCAAAGCTAATCAAGAAGTGAAACAATTTATCCCAAATTCTTGCTTAGAAGGGGCTGAGATTTGATTTGTGTATACAATTTTGTGTGCGGGGGGAGGGTGATGGCGAGGAGGTGGGATGAATATTTTTGTCGGTGGATGTAGAGAAACAGGGAGGTCAGGTGGAGTGAGTGCGAGGCGAGAGGAGCGAGGGGTGCTGCGGTTGTGGTCGGGGGAATAGATTGAATGGAAGTTGCTAGTTGAGTAAAGGCTGGGCGAGATGTTGTGAAGAGTTTAGATTTGTGCAAAATGGTTGGAATGGGCGCTGGCGTGAGCACGGCGAGGTGGTTTTGTATCCACCTAAAAGGCTGGCAAAGTAATCCTTGGGTGTTCAGATTTAACCAGAAACCTTGAGTGTCTATCTGGAGTTAACTACTGCGCGCGTTTGAAGGTTGCTGTTGCTAAGCCCATTGCAATTAAGGTACTGCCGCCGAACCGTGAGAGCCATAGCAAAGTGGAAGGGCTAGCGATTGTGGTGCGTAGCTTATTTCCCATAAAAACGTATGCAAGGGTATTTACCGTAGCAAGCCCTACAAAGGTGGTTATTAGAATAAGAAACTGGGGAATCAACGGGTTACCAACAGTGATAAATTGCGGTACAAACGCGATAAAAAAGACGATGGATTTGGGGTTTAACGCTGTTACTGTTGTGGCGTGCCCGAAAATTTTTAGAGTGTTGGTTTTGTTGACATCTGCGATATCGCTAGAAATTGGTGTTGGCTTACTGCATAGTAATTTAATGCCAAGGTACACCAGATATATGGCTCCAACCCATTTAAGAACGGTAAATAAGGTTGAAGATGCTAATACTAGGGTGCCAAGGCCTGCAAGTGAGGCGCTCATGGCGATAAAATCCCCCAATGCAACGCCTGTGGCAGTTGCAAGGGCAGCGTTTTTACCTTGGCTTATCGCGTAACTTAATACTAACAAAACTGTTGGGCCAGGGATAAGGAGTAAAGCTATTGAAGATACGACAAATGCTGCCCACGTATGAAAATCCATTGAAATATGCCCTCCCTGTATAAATTTTTTATAGGAAAGACATAGTTATGACGTGTCGTAAAGAAGAATTGCATATTAATTGTTTATATTTTTGATAGCCGATTCACTGGCAAAGCCAACAAATGGCTATTGGGGTGGGGTTTGTATCCACCTCAAGGGTTGGCAAAGCCACCCTTGGGTGTTCAAGCCGAAGTTCCTATGTGCCTACTCTGCTGGGAGCCAGCGCCTTGAAAATCTGATGAAACGCACGTCACACACTGAGGGGCTTTATTTGCTGTTGGTGAGTTTGCTAATGAGGTTGGTGAAGGCCTGTTGTTGGGCTGGGTTTAGTTTTTGGAAAGCTCTAATAAGGGTGAGTTCTATGGTGGTTATTTCGGTTTTATTTTCAGTAAATTGCGGTGATTTTTGGTAGTTTTCAAAAAAGTATTGGATGGGCGTTTTGAGGATTTGAGAGAGTTCATACAGCTTGCTGGCGCTGATGCGGTTGGTGCCATTTTCATATTTTTGGATTTGCTGGAAGGTAATGCCCAGTTGTTTGGCAAGATTTTCTTGCGAGATGCCTTGTAGTTTGCGTTGTTGTTTGAGGCGCTGGCCAACGTGGATGTCGATGGGGTGGGGTGATTTATTCATGCTTATTAAAAAGGTCGCCAATAAAGGCGACCGGGGTTAGCTACTGCTAAGTTCTGCAGCGAACACTTTTTAGTTTTCACTTGGACATGGGTGTTACACCCCGGTCACAAGACCAGAGGTGCATCATGTACGGCGATAATTTAGATGCAGAATTAGAACTCAGGAGTAGCTAGCTCCATGCGCCTGAAATTATATTGAGACCTTCCTCCTTTTTTTCGTTCATCTTAAAAAAGGTAGACTATACAGAAATGGTGGGGGATTCAAGGGTCGGGTTTGTATACTTGATTGTTTGAGTGGTTTTGGATATAGGTGGGGGATATGAAAGCTTGGGCGCGAACTTTGTGCCTTTTAGTATATCTTTTAGCACTTTTGATTTTTAGAAAGAGGTCTGTAATGCCTGTAAAAATTGAAGTTGAAGAGGATACGTTTATTCCTCAAAAACATATTCCTAAATATTTGGATGATCCGTTTTGGACTCAAGAAGGTATTGTGATGGCTGTTTGTGCTCATGTTTTGGATGCTGGTCGTATTCAAAAACGTGGTATTCCAGCGTTTGTTGCTATATCTAAAAGTGGCATTCCGCTTGCGGTGATGGCCATTCTTTTAGAATTGGAAAGTTACTCTGATTCTAAAAAGCCAGGGGGTATTGTTGTGCCATTTGCTGAGCGATGTTGTAAAGGGGCGGATTTGTTGCCATTACCTGCTACGATATTATTGGGTGTTTTTGAACGTATTGTTAAGCATGAGCCCAATAGTGTTGAGTTTGAATCTATTGCAGGGAGTTTTAGGGCTTCTTTAAAGCAGGCCATGCAAGGCAAGTATGTTACAAATTTGCATAAACTGTTTTTTATGCGAGATGACTGTATGAGGAAGAGGCGTTTTGACAAATCACTTCGAGCAATGCTTGGCTTTTTTGTGCTTTCAGAGAGGATGAAAGCTCAGAATTATACAGCAGAAGATGTACTGCTGCTTTTAGCGGAAGTTAAAGCTCTATTTGAGGCTACGGATTATATGTCTCAGCTTATGAGGCAGGAGTTGTTTAAAGCCCTTAAAGGGTTATCTGCTGGAAAGACTTAATCTTATGTATTTCGTTAGTGAGGCTGCCCCTTTTAGGGGCAGTTCTTGCGTTGGAGGGTGTACTTTGGATTGTTTGTTTTGTATACTTTTGAGATCTTAAAATTATTTACGTTTTATTTCAACCATGGAGGTGGTGATGAAAAAACTGTTTTGTGCTGCATGTACGGTATTTATGACTGTTTTTGTAACTTTTGTTGCTGCAGAAGAGCGTGGTAATAGTGTTGTTCGAGAAGGGTTGAAGGCTGTAGATAGGTCTTTAGCTAAAATTAAAAAATTGGCGCCTAAGATTAAAGAAGCTTTGGGGCCGCAGCTTAAGGGTATTGGAGAAGACTTAAAAAAGTGCTACCAGCACGATAAGGACTTTGACTATACCTTGTGTAAACTAAGCCTTTCCAAAGCTATTGATGGTTTTAAAGAAGGATGGGAAAAATCGCCCAAAGACCAGAAAAAAGCTTTTTCATTCTATAAAAAGAATCGCCGTGCTAAGGCGCGTTGTGAGAAGGTTCGAATGTGGCTTGCTGAGAACCGAGAAGAGGTTTTGGTGCTTTGGGACTTTCTTGCTAAGGATTGGCAAAATTGGTCAAATTCTTATAAAGACCTTATGCTGACGTTGGTTAACAGAGGAGCTTCTTGGATTGCCAGTAGTGGACGAAAGTTAACGAACTCTCAGGCAATTGTAGTTGCTAGGCGTATTTTGAATAACCCTACGCAGCATATTAAAGGCTGTGGGTTGTTTAACCCTAGGACAAATGCGTTTTTTATGGCTTTTGAAGAACGGCCAACATTGTTTAGCGAGGTTGTTGTTGCAACACTGGCTGAGCTTAAAAATCAGGTTGAAACAAGCGATGGCGAAGCTGTTGCTGCAAGCGTTACTTTTATGGGGCTTTTGGTGAAGGTTAAGACTGGCTCCTGATTTAGATTGTTATAATATGAAAAGATCGTTCCTTGTTTTGGGGCGGTCTTTTCTATTTGGTTAGATTAGATAACGGTTGAAGAAGTTGTGAAATCCGTTAGAATTCTGGGTATTCGTTCGAAATAATAAGTATGGTTAGACCATGATAAAAAGAAGAATTAGTGCCTTTTTAGTAGGTTTGTTAGCGCTACTTGGTAGTGTACTACATGCTGCGGAGTGGGGAAATATAGCAACAATAAGCCAAACAACAACAGGTTATATATGTAGCCATAACGGTACCAATATAGATTGTGCTGCGAGCAACCCGTTTGTTGACTCAGCCGGTAATGTGACGGTGACGGGCTCTATCTCAGCTACTACATACTACGGTGATGGGAGTAATTTGACGGGGATTTCTAGTAGTGGGAATTGTCAATATGTGACGGGAGACCGGACGTCTAATTTAACAATTGATGATAGTGGTTTTGCGGGAACTAGCGAGAGTAACCTTTTTGACGGTGGCTTTAGTGAAAATAGTACGGATGCAGTTCAGTTTGTTTCTGGGGCTGCGACAAATCGTTACTTGCGTATTGAATATACGGGAGACGCTCGTATTTCTGGGTTTAAATGGTACCAGAGTACAACGGATTCTCAGGGTACTTTAGATTTTAGAGGAAGTAATACGAGTAATACGGGGCCTTGGACAACAATTACGAGTGGTATTAGCATTGGTGGTTCTACAAGCCAGATTGTAACGTTTAGTAATTCAACAAATTATAAATACTATATGTGGTTTTGGACGGGTGGTTCTATGAGTGCCACACCGTGGGTAGAAGAAATTGAACTTATGGAGTGCCCCGGCGGTGATAACTTAGGTAACCATACGGCTGATCAGTCAATTAATTTGGGAAGTTATTACCTATCGGGTGATGGAGATAATGAAGGAATTGCCGTTACTTCTGCTGGAGATGTTTCTTTGACGGGTATGATTTCGGCAACAAATTTAGAAGTAACGGGAGTAATTACGGCTACAACCTATTACGGCGATGGGAGTAATTTGACGGGGATTACGGTGAGCGAGCTTGTTAGTGGTACGGGAAGTGTTGCTGTTTTGGATGATGAGTCTGTTTCTGTTACGGTTGCTGGGAGTTCGACGATTCGGATTAATAGTGGCGGGACGATGGTCTTTGGTCGAGGTGGTCCTGAAACGAACCATTGGACGGCTACAAGTGACCAGCTAGTGGCTCGTTTTATGAAAGAGGGAGATGCTTTTGTAGAGGTTAAGAGTTTGAGTAACACGCTTTCAGGTATTGAATTTACAGGGGCGGGATATCGTGGCCGTGTTTATACTGATGGTGCTTATGATATGTATTTATCACCCAACGATCAGTATGGACGGGCGGATGTACTGTTTATGCCATATAATGGTGCTAATGGTATGCACGTTGGTATTGGAACTACGGGGCCAGGTAACAGCTTAACAGTGGTGGGGGATGTTTCTGCAACAACCTACTACGGTGACGGGAGTAATTTGACGGGAGTTACAGCTTCTGCGGCATTAAATGATTTGACGGATGTAAGCGCAACAG
>JAPPOO010000020.1 GCA_028817875.1 Alphaproteobacteria bacterium
ATGTTTATCGCTCTGCTGGTTATGTAGGGATAGGAACAGCTTCACCTGCGAACAGTCTGACGGTAGTGGGGGATGTTTCCGCGACGACGTATTACGGTGATGGGAGTAATTTGACGGGGATTACATTTAACAACTTGAGTGATGTCAGTGCGACCAGTCCGAGCGATGGCTACCTTCTTCGGTTTGACGGGACAACAAGTAGTTGGACGGCAGTTTCTGTAAATGAAGCAGTGAGTACAACAACTGCTTTGCCCAACTGGCCTGATCGTATTTACTGTAGTGGTAGTAGTGGGTACTCCACTTTTGATCCGTATGTACATACGTCTACAGAGGCAATTTACCGTCCTGCTGGTTCTCAAGGTGACTTTGCAGTAATGGAATATAGCTTGTCAACTGGTGCCCAGACTACGCATACAGATACTGGTTTTACTAATTATATGACTAGCTGTAGTGGTAAGAGTATTGCTTCATTATACTCTGATGGTCAGGCGTTTAATTTTATTGGGAATAATAATACTCAGGTGAGTTTAACACACTTAGCAGATGTGAGTGCGACAGCGCCTACAACGGATGATGTTTTGAGTTGGGATGGGAGTAACTGGACATCAGTTTCGGCTACAGCATTGACAGGTGGAGGACCAAGTGCTTTTAGGGCGACTAAAGGGAGTGGTAGCATTAGCCAAGGGACAAATACGATTTCATCTTACACAGAAGATTTTGATACTGGTGGGGACTTTAACCCGACGACAGGTGTTTTTACAGCGCCTGAAGCGGGGGTTTATATTTTTACTGGCTCACTTGCTGCGGGGACGTCTGATGGCGATAACTTTTTTGTAAGTATTTATAGTGGTGGAGTTCTTCGAACATACGGGTCTCGCAGTAATAAAGGGAGTGCTATTTCGACTGTTTCAACTGTCTTAGAGTTATCGGCTAGTGAAACTGTGACGATGCGTGCTTATACAGGTAATGCTGGAGGTGCCAGTGGGATTATTGCCTCCTTTACTGGAGCTAAGTTATTTGGATTTTAAGGTTACTTAGTTGAATAGTAAAAAGCCCGCATTAAGCGGGCTTTTTGTGATATTGGAGTTGGTTGCTGTTAGGCGGCGCTCCAGAACTTTTTGGCTTTTTTGAAGAAGCTTTCAGATTCTGGTGCGTTTTTGCTGGAAAGGGAGTCTTTCAACTTTTCGGCTAGTTCCTTTTGGTCTTTTGTAAGTTTTGTAGGAACTTCTATTTGTACAGTTACCAAAAGGTCTCCAAATCCATTTTGGTTAAGCCTTGGCATACCTTTGCCGCGTAGGCGAAAGACCTGTTCAGGTTGGGTGCCTTCTGGCACCTTGAGGCGGGCGCGTTTACCATCCGGCGTGGGGACTTCTATATCCGTGCCAAGAGTTGCATCTAACATAGAAATAGGTACTGTTAGGTGGAGGTCCTGCTGGTTGCGTTCAAACAGTGAGTGTTTTTTGATGGAGACGAAAATATAGAGGTCTCCTGCTGGGCCACCTTGAACACCAGCTTCGCCTTTGCCTGACAAGCGGATGCGGATGCCATCATCTACGCCTTTCGGGATGTTAACGCTGATGTTTTGAGTTGTGCGGGTACGGCCTTGACCACCACATTTTTTACATTTTTCTTTAATGATTTGGCCTTGCCCATGGCAGGTAGGGCAGGTGCGTGCCATGTTGAAAAAGCCTTGGGAAATGCGAACTTGCCCGACACCGCCACAGGTGGGACATGTTTCTGGTTTGCTGCCAGCTGCTGCGCCAGAGCCATCACATGCATCACATGCGGTTTGAGTTGGAATTGAGACGTTGACTGTTTTGCCAGCGTAGGCGTCTTCTAGGCTGATGTTCAGGTTATAACGTAGGTCTGAACCACGGGTGGAGGTATCCCCACCACGGCCACCGCCGCCAAAAACATCGCCGAAGAGGTCGGAGAAAATGTCTTCAAAATTTCCGCCGCCAAAGCCTTCAAATCCGCTTCCACCTGGGCCACGGCCGCCGCCCATACCGCCTTGTTCAAAGGCAGCGTGACCCATTTGGTCGTATGCTGCGCGTTTTTGAGGGTCAGATAAAACATCGTAGGCTGTGTTGACCTCTTTAAATTTAGCTTCTGCGGAAGCGTCATCCGGATTTTTATCTGGATGGTACTTCATGGCTTGTTTGCGGAATGCTTTTTTAAGTTCCGCTGCGTCAGCACTCTTGCTGACGCCGAGGGTTTCGTAAAAATCTTTAGACATGGTTTGTTAGCCTTTCAGTCGCTTTGTTACGTTGTCAGGTGTTGGCATGCTGGGGGCTGCGCCTAGCTGAGTGACGGCACATGCGGCGGCAGCGTTGGCGTAGGTTAAGGCTTGCTCAAAAGTATCTTGCTGGGCGAGGCGGGCGGCGAGGTTTCCTGTAAAGCAATCGCCCGCGCCAGTGGTATCAGTACATTCAACTTGATGGCCGGATAGTGTGATTTCACCTTGTGGGGTGGTTGCTTTAAGGCCTTTTTCACCAAGTGTTTGGATGACGGTTGGAATATTGGAAGCAGTGATAGCCTCGGCAAGCATTTCAGCTTCAGTTTCGTTTACGATGAGTATATCGGTTAAGGCAAGGATATCATCGCAAGGAGCGGCTGGTGCCGCATTAAAAATGGTTTTAGCTTTGGCTTGTTTTGCCTTTTTAAAGGTTTCTTTAACGGTTGCTTGAGGAAGTTCTAATGTGCAAACAACAATATCGTTTTCTTGGAAGGTAATGTCGGATAGGTCTTGTGGTTGTACGTCATCATTAGCGCCTGCGATAACGACAATGATGTTATCCCCTTTGGCAACTGTGATGAAGGCAGTGCCAGTTGGTTGGGTTTGGGATGTACCGATGTTTTCCGTTGCAAGGTTTTCTGATTTGGCAAAGTCTATTAACGTTTTGCCGAAGCCGTCGTTTCCGACTTTACCAACCATGATAGTTGTGGCACCTGCGCGAGAGGCGGCGATGGCTTGGTTAAAGCCTTTGCCCCCAGGGGCGTAGGTGAGGGAATCGCCCATAATTGTTTCCCCCACTTGAGGGTGGTGCGGGATGGTGGCAATGACATCCATATTGATGCTGCCAATCACAAAAACTTTAGACATGGTTAAAAACGAGGCTCCATATATTTACAACGGGTTGGGACACGGCCATAGATACCACAAGGTGGGTTTTGGTTGTACCATTTGCGGCGTAATTTTTCTTGTTTACGTTCTTTTGCAAGGCGGGCGTATTCTCGATTATGTTGTTGGTCAACGTAAGTGCTGCGGTAGCTGCCGCTGCCTGTTTTGCTGAGGTAATTTCCGTCGCTGCCTTTCCAAGCTGTATGGCGTAATGCATGGGCATGGCCCGTTAATGCCAAGCACGCCAGTATAGTAAGCCAGAGAAAGTGTTTTTGGTTAAGGGATGGCACAGTTTTACCTTTTTTGAATTGAGGTGTTTGTTAGTTGCAAACACCTCAATATCATTATCAACCGCTATTACTAAGCGGATTTTTTCTCGCTGTCAGAATCAGACTTATCTTCGTCCTTTACTTCCTCGTATTCGGCATCTACTACATTGTCTTCTTCTTTTGTTTGTTCGGAAGAAGACGCATCGGCAGAAGCTTGTTCTTCTTGCTGAGCTTTGTAGATGGCTTCACCCAAGGCCATGGAAGATTGGATAAGTGCATCTGCTTTTTCCTTTAGGTCGTTTGCGGAAGCATCCTCCTGTTCCAATAGGTCTTTTACTTCTTTCAGCTTACCTTCGATTTCTTCTTTGGTGCTGCTGTCTACTTTATCGCCGTGCTCGCTAAGTGATTTTTCAACGCTGTTTACGGCAGATTCAGCCGCATTACGGTTTTCTACCGCTTCTCTGCGCTCTTTGTCGGCTTCAGCGTTTTGTTCGGCTTCTTTCACCATTTTTTCGATATCTTCATCAGATAGGCCACCATCGGATTTAATCTGGATGGATTGTTCTTTACCGGTGCCTTTATCCTTAGCGGATACGTGTACGATACCGTTGGCGTCAATATCAAATGTCACTTCGATTTGAGGTACGCCGCGTGGTGCTGGCGGAATGTCTGTTAGGTCAAATTGGCCGAGCAGTTTGTTATCTGCTGCCATTGGACGCTCCCCTTGGAAAACACGTACGGTTACCGCCGGCTGGTTGTCTTCAGCCGTGGAGAAGGTTTGAGACTTTTTGGTTGGAATTGTGGTGTTGCGGTCAATCAAGCTGGTGAACACGCCGCCAAGGGTTTCAATCCCCAAGGAAAGCGGTGTAACGTCCAGTAGAAGGATGTCTTTTACATCGCCTTTAAGGATACCACCTTGTGTTGCTGCACCGATAGCGACGACTTCATCAGGGTTTACACCTTTGTTTGGTTCTTTTCCGAAGAATTTTTGTACGGCTTCCTGTACTTTTGGCATACGGGTTTGACCACCAACAAGAATAACCTCGTCAATTTCACTTGCGGACATGCCAGCGTCTTTTAGAGCGGCTTTACAAGGCTCTAGAGAGTTTGTAATGAGATCTTCTACCAAGCTTTCCAATTTAGCGCGAGACAGTGTTACCTGTAGGTGTTTTGGTCCACTGGCATCTGCTGTGATAAATGGTAGGTTGATTTCAATGCTTTGAGATGAGGAAAGCTCTTTCTTCGCTTTTTCAGCTTCGTCTTTTAGACGTTGCAGCGCAAGTTTATCTTCCCGCAGGTCGATGCTGTTTTCTTGTTTGAAGGTGTCAGCCAACCAATCGATAATACGGTGGTCAAAGTCTTCCCCGCCGAGGAATGTGTCACCATTGGTGGCTTTTACTTCTACCACGCCATCGCCGATTTCTAGGATGGAGACATCGAATGTACCGCCCCCTAGGTCATACACGGCAACGGTTTGTGTTTTGTCGCCTTCTTCACTTAGGCCGTAGGCTAAGGCGGCTGCTGTTGGTTCGTTTACCAAACGGAGTACTTCTAGACCTGCGATTTTACCAGCATCTTTTGTTGCCTGACGTTGGGCATCGTTAAAGTAAGCAGGAACAGTGATAACGGCTTGTGTTACTGTTTCACCTAGGTAGTCTTCGGCTGTTTTCTTCATTTTTTGAAGCGTCATGGCAGAGATTTCAGATGGGGAATAATCCTTACCGTTGACGTTTACCCACGCATCGCCGTTTTTACCTTTTACGATTTTGAACGGGCTGTTTTTCATCGCCTTTGTTACCATTGGGTCGTCAAAGCGGCGTCCGATTAAGCGTTTGATGGCGAAAAGCGTATTTTCAGGGTTTGTCACAGCCTGACGTTTGGCGGAGGCACCCACCAACTGCTCGCTATCCTTTGTGAAAGCGATGATGGATGGAGTGGTGCGGTGACCTTCGTTGTTTTCAATTACTTTAGGTTCGCCGCCGTCCATAACTGCTACGCAGCTGTTGGTGGTTCCTAAGTCGATTCCGATTACTTTAGACATTGCTTTATCTCCTTTATATCTATTTATTTCGTTAGGGCGTAATTCTTAACTTGAATCTACTTGCTTTCTTAAGCTGCGTATCTTCGGCGTTAGTAACTATGCTGAATTTTAGTTAATATGGTTTTTCTATCCTGTTATTTACTTACGGCGACGAGGGCAGGGCGCAGGAGGCGGTCGTTAAGGGTATAGCCTGCTTGCATTTCTTGCACGATGGTGCCTGCTTCTTTATCGCTTTCAATTTGGGTCATCACTTGGTGCTTTTCAGGGTCAAGCTGTTGGTCAACACTGTTAAATTTTTCAATATTTGCAGATTTGAAAGCTTGCGTAAGTTGGTGAGAAACCATAGCCACGCCTTCTTTCATGGTTTTTGTAGTTTCTGTTTCTTCTATGTTTGTCATTGCTTCTAGGGCGCGTTCCATATTGTCAGCAACGGCTAGTAGCTCTTTTGCAAAGTTGGTAACGGCAAAGTTACGTGCGTCTTGAATATCTTTTTGTGTACGTTTACGGAGGTTTTCCATTTCAGCAGCGAGGCGGGCAGCGCGGTCTTTCCATTCTGCTAATTCAGCTGTGTGGTTTTGCTCTGCTGGTGCTACGGTTTCCTCTGTTGCTTGCTGCTCTGTTTGCAGTGTCTCCATAGCTTCCGCCGTTGGGTTTGTATTGTCCGTCATGGTTAGTTAGTTCCTTCCTGTAGAACGCTGGTTAGTAATTTACTGGTGTAATTGACGATGCCGATGGTTTTTTTGTAGTCCATCCGCATGGGGCCGATAACACCGAGTGTACCGATGATATTGTTGGATTTGCAGCCGTAGCTGCTGGCGACAACGCTGCAGTCTCCCGCTTTGGAGACAGGGCTGTCCTTCCCGATATAAATACGTACGCCATCACCGTGTTTGACTTCTTCCATAAGGGCCATGAGGAGGCGTTTTTCTTCAAATATTTTAACGAGGTTTTGTAGTTTTTCCCGTACAATTTCAGGGTACTGAAAGAGATTGGTAGACCCTGCGACGACCATAGCGCCATCGCTTACGGTGGGTTGCCCCCACTCGTTTGCGGCGGCCATCATTTGGTCAATCATTTCGTTCACGCGCCCACGTTGTTCGGCAATGGCTTCTATCATTTGTTCGCGGGCTTGGTCTAACGTTTGGCCTGCGAGGAATTTTTTCATTTCTTTGGAGGCGTTATTGAGCTCTTTTGTGTCGATAAAGGCGGGTACGTTAATGACACGGTTTTCAATTTCACCACCAGCGGTGACGATAACAACGAGGACACGGTCTCCACTGAGGCGGATGAATTCAACTTGTTCTAAGGGGTCGGCTTGCTTTTTAGGCGCTACTACAAGGCTTGCGCAGCCTGTGATTTCACCGACTACATCAGAAACGTCTGTGATGATGTCGCTAATATTTTTACCTGAGGTAACTTTGGCTTTGAGTTCTTTTTTTACTGAACTGTCTAAATCATCAACCTCTACCAAGTTTGTTGCGTAGTAACGGAAACCTTCTTCAGTTGGGATGCGCCCTGCGGAGGTGTGTGGGTGAGTGAGAAGGCCTTGTTTTTCGAGGTCTTGCATTACGTTACGGACGCTGGCAGGAGATAAATTTAGTTTGCTTGTTTCCACCAATACTTTGGAACCCACAGGCTGCCCTGTTTGAGAATAGCTATTGACGACATCGGCAAGGATGCGTTCAGCGCGTTCCGTTATTTGTGGCTTTTGCTGTTTTGTCATGAAAGGTAACTTAGCACTAGTGTTACAGGAATGCCAATAAAAAATTATCACTCAAATTGAATGAGTGATAAATGTTGGTTTAAGCACGTTGACC
Organism: Alphaproteobacteria bacterium; assembly: GCA_028817875.1. Classification (GTDB taxonomy): domain Bacteria; phylum Pseudomonadota; class Alphaproteobacteria; order UBA2136; family JAPPOO01; genus JAPPOO01. The sequence continues at coordinate 7,249 of JAPPOO010000020.1, forward strand.
GCCCGTAATGGGCGGTCTGACGCGGTTAAGTTTTTTAGGAATTTTGGTTATTTTTTCCTGTTTTAACAGTGTTGTTGTCGACAGGTTTCTTTTCTTCTTCAATAGAAAAATCAAATTTGCATGTACCGTCTTTTTTTCTATTTTTGCAGTTAGGGTTGCAAGTATCTGTTTCGCACATAATTGTGTTCCTTGTGTAGTTATAACCATACTTTTTAGTCAGATATTTTAAGAAAAAAATATGGGGTTTAGTTATTCCGCTGCGATAGCGGATGGTGGAAAAAGGTCTGTAATTTATAAAATTGATAATACCTGACTTAAAATTATGGGCAATTACTTTTTATAAAGATTTATAGGATGTCAGGTTTTTGTGATATTTGTGCCTCATGTTGTGGGAGTCCTGACACATATACGTCAGGAAAGGGAAAAACTATTTGATGTGCTATATTTTTTTGCGCTAGTCTTACGGTTAAGTGTTTCAATTTCCTAATGGGACAGGGACGCTTTATTTGAATAAAAATATAAATAAATGATTTCTGAATATGAGGAGAGAAATAAATGCGTAAGCAAGTGGTATGGGCGGCTATGCTGGCCCTTGGTATTGTGGGTTCTGTTCAAGCGGAAGAAGTTACAATTCATGGCTCTACAACAGTGGAGGCAAACCTGTTTTTGCCACATCAGGCTGCTTTGGAAGAAGCAACTGGTTTGAAGTTAAATGTTGTTGGTAATGGTTCTAGTAACGGTATTAAGAGCTTGGATAGCGGTGCTGCTCAAATTGGGATGATTTCTTCTAATTTAGAAAGTACTTTGAAAAAAGTGGGTGTTGCTGACCGTGCTGCTGAGTTCACTGGAGAAAAAATAGGTGATACGATTGCAACATTTGCGGTTCATGCATCTAACCCAGTTAAAAAACTGACGGGAGAACAAGTTGTAGGTATTCTAAAAGGTGAGATTACTAATTGGTCTGCTGTTGGTGGTAATGATGCACCGATTGTTGTTGTGACTGAAAGAGCTGGTGGTGGTTTGCGTGGTACGATTGAGAAGAAAGTGCTAGGTAAAGAATCTATTAAAGCTGGTCGTGAGTTAGCTAATGGTTCTCAAATTGCTCAGGTTACTGCTCAGATGCCAGTAGCATTTGCGACGATTGCTCAGGCTATATTGAAGAAATCTTCTGGTTTGTCAAAAATTGAAAGTGATGCTGATGTGGTTCAGCCATTGATTCTTGTGATTAAGGGTGACCGTACAGAAGCATTTGATAAACTTGTAGAAGCTTCTAAAGAAGTACTGAAATAAGTAAGATAATAAGAAAAATCATGCCGAAAGAGGAGATTTATGATGTCTGTTACTAAAATTTTGAAGGACTATGGTCTTCTTGTTTTGGCTGTTTTTGCCTTAATAGGGGTGAGTGGGTTGACCTTTTATGGGTTTAATCAGCTCTCCCTGTTAGGGAAAGATTTGTATGAAAAAGGTTTTGTGAAAGTTGAAGATGTTGGCTCTTTGAGTTTACAACTGAAAGAACAGATTGCGCTTGTGCAAAAAGCACCTGCTGAATTTGACCTTAAAAATTTGGCTAAGGATAAAGCCAAATTTGATGCTTTAGTTGATGAGGTTGGTGTTGCCCTTACAGGGTTTGGTGCTGATTCTGAGATAGAAGGTGAGCGTGTATTAGATATTTATGCTTCTTTTTCAGAAGGTTCTGGTGTTGTGTATGAATCTGCAAAGATTTTTGCGCAAAATAAAGCGATTAATGCTTTAAAAGCAGATGTGTTACCAGCCTATGGTAAGTTGAATATGTTTGTGCAAGGGATGCGTGAAGAAGCCCAGGCTGTTGCTAAGCAAAGTTTGCAAGATATGGATATGACATCAGAGCAACTTAAATCAGTAGTGTTGGTAATTGCTGCAACTTTAGTCGTGCTTGTTGTTGGTATGGGGGGATATCTTGGTTATTTACAGTCCCAAAAAGATACGGAAACAAAAAATATTATTGTTGATGTTCAAGATGTTTTAAGTAGTTTCTCTATGTCTACCAAAGATATGCAAGGGCAGGCCTCTAGCATGGTTGCAGCTGTATCTGAAGCGAAAGATAGGATTTCTTCTGTTGCAGCGGTAATGAATCAAACATCGGGGAGTATGGGCTCTGTTTCAACTTCATCTGAAGAACTTGCAGCGACAATTACGGAGATTCAGCGCCAAGCGAGTGAGTCTCAAACTAAAGCAAGCCAAGCTATTGGTGAAGTAGATGGCGCAAATGCGACTGTTGGGAAAATGGCTCAATCCGTTGGTCAGATTACGAACTTTGTTGAGACAATTAATGATATTGCAAACCAAACAAATTTATTGGCGCTTAATGCAGCGATTGAGGCAGCACGAGCTGGAGATGCAGGGCGTGGATTTGCTGTTGTTGCGGACGAGGTACGTAAATTGGCAACTCAAACAAATACGGCAGCTGACCAAATTGTAGAGCAAATTCAGACAATTGAAGGGGTGAGTGTTGATGTTGCTAAAGCAATTGAGATAGCAAGCTCGACGATTAGTGAAGTGAGCAAAAGTGTTGAACAGGTGAGCAAGTCTGTTAGTGAGCAAAGCCAAGCAACACAGGATATTAGCAGAAGCGTTCAAGAGGTGTCAGCCGGTGTTGAGGGTGTGAATGGGGACTTAGAGAGTTTGACGAATGCAACATCTTCTGTAAGTGAGCAATCTGGCTCTGTACGTAATTGTAGCTCTGAATTGGCTGAAAGTACGGCTGATTTGAATGTTAAGGTAGAGCGCTTTATTAAGAATATTATGTCTTAACTTTGTGTTGAAGGAATGGCTTTAATAGTTCGTAGAAGGCATCGTTTTCTGGTTCTACAACAAAATCTGACCATGTGTTATTTTCCGTATAGGTTATATTAGGCCAGTTTCGGATAATAACGCATGGTGTTTGTTGGTTTCCTTCTCCCATAATGCCGTTGGCAGCGGCTGCTAAGGTGTCAGGGATATTTGCACGTTCTACTCTTAAAGGCTTATTGAATAAATCGGGTGTTCCTTTGTAATATTTAAGGCAGTTAAATCCGCAGGCAGCTAGCGAGATGCCTAGCGCGCCTTGGTGGAGAGGGATGCTATGGCTATCTGAGATAATGACTCCGCAGTGAGAGAGGTTGTATTCTTGTTTAATCCAATGCCTCAGTTTTTGACAGCTTTTTAAAGGGTTTTTAGGTAGAGGGATGATGTATCCTCCGCCGTTACTCTCATCGACGCCAGCAGAGCCGACAATGATGCCGTGTTTAATGCTGAGCATGAAGCGGTGCGGGCTTGTTTCCCTTGGAAGCCAGTATTCTGCTTCTTGTTGAGCTAGGGTATCTTTGTCGATTTCATCAGCAGAAAAGCAATATCCTTCGTGAATAGACATGACTTTACTGCTGATAACGAGGATATCTCCATTTTGGAGGGAAGGGAGGCTTTCTTTTAAAGCGGCGTATAAATCATTTTGAGGTGGGATGAGCTTCCGTGTTTTTACGGGTATGAGTGTTGGATATGTGTCTGTCATACTGGGAGGCATACGTCCTTTTAGCCGTCAATGCAAGTGGGTTCTTCTTTGAGGAGGTTGGGCCATTTTTTAATCCACCCTTTGCTATGAGATGCTTGCTGAACTTGGATGTGTCGGGTGCAGCGGGCATGGGGAAGCTCATTTAGGTAAGCTCGTGTAATAGGTGGTGTGATGACTTTGTCTTTACCGCCAGTAAAATGGACTTGCGGTATATTTTTAAGCTTTTCAATCTGTTTTATAGGGGATAAAGCGAATGGCGTTGGTTGCATTCGGTGGAAATGGTTGACAGCATGTGGTGCTATGTTGCCTGCAACTGTACGGACGCTGGCGATATCTTTGCGTGTGGCGGCTGCTAGTAAAGCTAAGGTGGCCCCTCCTGAAAAGCCAATAAGATGTACTTTTTGGTTGTTAGGTATAACTTTATCTAAGGCAGTATTAAAAGCTGACAAGGTTGTTGTGTCGTATCTATTTGAGCTCCACCACTTGTTGTTTTTGCAAGTAGGGTTTTGTTCGATGGGTGTGAACTGACAGGGGCGTGCTATGTAGATAACGTGTGGATGTGGGTCAGCCATTGCGAGCTTAAAGCCAGACGGTGGCTTAACGGGGGTGGGGTTGCGGGAGATAGTATATCCGCTATTGGTGAAAGCTCTGCCATCTCCTTCTATGTAGATATGGGGTGGTTTTTCTTTGTCTGTTTGCTTTACCCATGCAGTTAGTACGAAAGGGCTTGCCTGGATGCTTTGTCGGACAAAATCGTGTTTTATTGCGGTATTTTTTAGATTTACTCCAGTTGTACTGCAGGATGTTAAAACAACTAAAAATAAGAGTGTCAGGCGTTTGTCACACAAGCGGTGCAAAAGTGACACAACCCTTAGTGTGCAAGGTTTTTTATTTGTTTTTAGTTTTGACATGGCAGGTATCCCTCGTTAAAGTTCCATCAAACCTTTTTTGAAGGTTTTGTCTGAACGTTGCAAGAATAAAAGTGAAGTTCAAATAAAATGCGGTTTTTAAACCGAGATAATAAAACGATAACAAGAAATGGAGCTGCTCCCATGACACTACTTAAAAAAGTAGCGCTGGCTGGCGTTGTTGCATCTTCTGTTGCGGTTACTTCTACGTCGTTTGCGGCGCAGACAGTATCCTCGGCAAGCTTAGATGCGGCGGTGACAATTAGTACTACGGTGAATGGTGTACTCACAATGAGTGCTACCACGGTGAGTACGACGATTGCGCACGATGGAGGTACACCGACTAATGCGCACGCCGTGACTTTGAATAACTCGACCTCAACAGAAAACCAGATTATTATGCAATCTGCTTCTGCTGCCTCTAACACAGCGATTGTGTCTACGGGTGGAACAGGTTCGGCTATTGGTGTTGCTAATGATTCTGTTACAGCAACAACAGTAAATGGTTTTGGTATTAATATTGATCAGTATGGTTTAGTTGAGAAGAACGCTGGTGCTGGTGATGTTATTGACATTGCTGCCCAAGTATCTATCGCTAACAGTGGAACTATTCACGGTACACATACGGATGTTGATCAAGTGATTGATATCAATACAAGCAGTAACACAACAATTTATAACAGTGGTGTTATTGGTGCTTCTGTTGATTTAGATGCTGATGCTGTAATTCACGTTGATAATACTTCAGTATTGCATTTGATTAACTTAAGTGGTGGTACAATTAGTAACACGGCTGCTGCTGATACTGTTATTGATGCAAGCACTGCTGGTGCTCAAGTTGATACGTTTACCAACTATGGTAACATCATCAATATGGGTGGTGTAAATGATGAAGCCATTGATGTAAGTGGTGATGCCAAAGCGACAACTTTGACATTTGCTGCTGGTACCGTAAGTGGTGCTATCAAGTTGGGTGGTACTTTATCTGATACAATTAATGTAACATCCAGTACAGTTGCTCTTAACGGTAATATTGTTGGTGATGGTACAGTCGGTGGTAAGTTGGATATTGATGCTGACTTTTCTTACAACACTGGCGGTGGTGCTGTGATTAGTAACACTAACGAAATTGATGTTGCGAGCGGTAATACATTTACACTCGGTAATAACCAAATTACAAGTACAGTTGACCTGCGTTTGACAGGTGAAGGTACTGTGGATATTACAGGCTTTACAGGTACAGCTATTGCTGTGAGTGACTCTACAACTGGCTTGGATATTGGTCAGAGCGTTACTTTGGTAACAGATGCTGCTGCAGTTATTGCTGGTGATGTGAACCTTGCCGGTACTGTTAGTGGAACTTTGGCAATTCAGTCCTCTTCTCTAACAGTTGCTTCAGGGTCATCTGTTTCAGGTGCGATTAGCGGTTCTACTGCTTCTTCTGAGACAATCTACTTTGATCGTGACTTTACAACAGCTGGTAATATTACAAGCATTGAGAGTTTGATTGTACGTGGTGGTGACTTAACAGTTTCTGAAACAATTACAGATGTAGATAGCTTACTTGAAATTTCTGCAACACGGACTGTGACAGTTAATAGCTCAATTAGTGGTACTGGTACATTGACCTTTAACGGTACTTTGGATATTGCTGCTGGTCAGACTGTACACTTGGCATCTTTAACTGCTGCTGCGGGTGCGTCTTCTACCTTTAAGGTGAATACAAACTCTACAACGGCTAGCCAATTGGTGCTAACAAGTGCTGCTGGTGGTGATGACTTTAGTAATACGACGTTTGAAGTTGTCCTAGCTTCTAATGCTCAGATTGCTAACGGTGCGACACGTACAGTTGTTGACGGTAATGGTGCTTCTTTGACAACTGGTTCTATCAGTTTCACAAGTGCTGTTTTGAGTGCGACAATTGTAGCAAGTGGTGATGACCTATTGTTAACATTCACACGTCTGAATGGTTTTAATACTATAGGAAGTACACAAACTTCTGCTATGGGTACAGCTCTTGAGAACCTTGTTGGAAGTGCAACGGGTGATTTGGCGACTATTATTGGTCAGCTAGATAGTTTAGGAACTTCTACTCAGGTTTCTGAAGCTCTTGAAACGCTTGCACCAACTGTAGATGGTTTGGGTACTGCTTCTTTGGATATCCAAACAGCTTCTATGAATACTGTTGCTGACCGTTTGGCTTACCTACGCTACGGCGATAAAGGTTTGGCGACCGGTGACGGTACTTACAGTGAGCATATGTGGATTCAAGCATTTGGTTCTGTTGCCCACCAAGGTACACGTAATGGTGTAGATGGATTCCAATCTACTGGTTATGGTGTGGCTGTTGGTTTTGACAGTGAAGATATCTTTGAAGATGCACTGGCTGGTTTCTCTGTAGCCTACAGTGGTGGTGATGTTGATGGTAAATCTGCAGCTGACGCTCAGACAGACATCACAAGTTACCATGTAAATGGTTACTACAGCCGTGATCTTGCTGATGACACATATGTAGATGCTATGATTGGCTTAGCCTACAACGACTACGAGACAACTCGTAACGTTGCAGTTGGTTCCTTTACCAACCAAGCTAAAGGTGACTTTAGTGGATGGCAAGTTTCTGGACGTGCAGCTGCTGGACGTTACTACGATATGGGTGGCAACCTTCAGTTGATTCCTGAAGCATCTATTCAGTACACATACCTAACACTTGATAAGTACACCGAAACAGGTGCAGGCGGTGCTAACCTAACGGTTGACGCTGACGATAACAATTCACTTGTTATTGCCCTTGGTGGTACTGCTGCATGGGACTTTGAACATGCAGGTGGTAGTGTGTTGCGTACAGAGTTACGTGGTAAGTACACCTATGATGTGATAGGTGACGAGATGACAACGTCTTCTACCTTTACAGGTGGTGGTTCTGCCTTTAAGACTGAAAGTGCTAAAGTTGCCCAACACGGTTTGGTTGTTGGAGCTGGTTTGAAGCTACTGGATGCTGGCGGAGCTGAGTTTGGCGTTGACTACGACGCGACTCTTAAGGCTGATTACATCAACCACAGCGGACAACTTAAAGTTCGCTGGGCGTTCTAAGCCTAAGGCTCGACCAAAAGAAGAAAGCCCTGCATTTGTGGGGCTTCTTCTTTTTGCTTGTCATAAGCTGGGTAATTGTGTAAATCGTATCTATCAAACAGCTTTGTGGGGCTATAGCTCAGCTGGGAGAGCGCTTGCATGGCATGCAAGAGGTCAGCGGTTCGATCCCGCTTAGCTCCACCAAATATTTCAATGATTTAGGTGTTATTTCAAGAAGGTCTGAAGACCTGTTTTTGTTTTTAGGTACCAGATAGGTACCAATGTAAAAAAACAACCAGGTTTTTATAAGCTCTTTCAGCGTTTACGTTTGAAGCATCATTTCTTTTTTTGCCGCTTTAAGTGTGGCGTTATTCTGAAAACTCAACTAAAGGAGAATATCTATGAGTCAATCTCAAACAACTCAGGCTGCAACGCAAAACTCTGTAAAACCAGCCGTTTTTGAACTGGACTCTGATATGTTGAAGGCAACGCCGGCAACAGTGCAAGGCTACAGCAAACCGCAGTAGCAGCACACTCTTTCTAACATACGTTGAGAAATCGATTGGTTAGACTCTTACATTCAAGAGTCTAGCCTTTCTTTTTTATATGGAGATCCACATGGATGAACAAACTGTACTAAATTTTGCAACCCCCGTTATTTCCAATAGCGGAACGCGAGAACTGCGCACCCTCTATAATGCAAAACTGCTCAGCAGCTTTGCATCTCTGGTTGAATCGGCAGAGAATGGACTGCAAACGCCGTTCGATGTCCTCAAAAATCGACTGAGAGGGATAGACTCTTCACGCAAACTACAGCCGAGAGTCTTTGCGGCTTACCATGCCTTAAGAACAGCCCTGGAAGCACAGGATATACAACAGGTGAATCACACGCTGGAGGCAATTCAGCAGAAAATCTCACCACCCTATGTTGAATCAGGTGTAACCATCAACACAATCAGCAGCACGGGCTACCATGCCGCTATTGTAAGAGACATAGAATCCAAGAATGACTTTGGGACGATGAGTCTTGTCTCTCCACACGTTATCAATGAATACGATACCCTTGTGCGAGAAGCGATTTCTTGTATTCAAACCTATGCCTCGGCCATGGGGAATGACTTTGACACCCTCCTGGCAAACCTTCTATTGTTTAAAGGGCCAGAGGGAGGCAAAGGGCTTGTTGGCGCATCAGATGTACGTGTTTTTGGTGAAGTATATCTCAGGGTGAACGATCTAGATCAACACCCGATCGTATATATTGCCGAGCACCTAACACATGAAGTCTCACATTTGTACCTTCATGCGCTCATGGCGTTCGACCCACTGATTCTTAACAGCAGTGAAGAACGGTACGAAGCACCTATCCGGCCTGATCTCAGACCTATGTTTGGGATATATCATGCCACATTCGTATTAAGCAGAATGGTATGGGTTTTCTCAAATATAGTTCAACATCAGCCAGAACCTCACTTTACGGAAGCTTTGGCCTTGTTCCAGAAACAGTTTCGAAAAGGGTTTGAAGTGGTCACAGCACACGCAAAACTGACGGAAGCGGGTCGAAAAATTGTGGATGGCTATAGCCAGATGATGGAGGGCTAAACTTTGATTGACCTTCCTGTTAAAACCTTCTCGCGCTGTAGCCAACACCCAGCAGGGTACTACATAGCAAAATCAGGAGTAGGCATCACGACTCAACGTCATGGTGCTACTCCCGTTGTGGGCTTTGCCTTTGGTAAAGATCAGTTGGAAACGGAAGACCGCTCGCGGTTTGAAGTGTATGAAAGAGCCTTTGCGCACTACGATCTCTACCAAAGCCAGATAGGCGCTAATGCTGATGCACCGCTACCTGTACTGCATTGGCAAACCCACCAGAAAACAGGACAAATTGTGCCGGAAAAGGTGCTGTTTGCCCACCCGAAACAGCAGGATTGGATTGATGCAAATGGCCTTGCCTGGCATCAAAATAGAGAATCAGCCATTAAATCTGCTTTCTTTGAACTCATTGAAAGACACATGCTGAGCCTCATTTGGTATCAACGCCAGAAGATCGTACTGCTTAATACGCTAAATGGTTATATAAACGAGGAACACTATACCTCCAATAATGCTGTTCCCTTTGCTTTGGTTGTTTTACATAGTCAGGAGCAAGAGTTCTGGCTATGTGGTTCATCCGTTGCAGGTACTTTGGATCAGGCCATCCAAAAAGCACAATGGGAAGCTTACATGCTGCTGGATAGCATACTGGCACAGGAAGATGGGTCTAAAAACCCTTCTGCATCGGGCGAGCGTTTGGCAACACTTAAAATGGCTTCATATAAAGAACATCTTGCCCAACAAATCATCTCTCAGGAACAGCCACCAACAAAGCTGACCAAGCTCGCGGATATCCTCTCTCATTTACACTTTTTTGCTAACACACACTGTCTACTCTCAAGGCGCACCATTCTAGGAGCGTCTTGGGGGATTTATTCGTTTTGAAGGTCTAATAACAGCTCAGCAGGAATGCGCTCTGCCCATGCTTCTTTTTTAAACTCTTGATGGTACACATCAATTGCGTGGTTGGATTTTTGAACAACTTCTCTGGCTTTATCTTGATGAGTATGCATGTTGTATCCATGAATGCCATTATGATTTCTAAGTTAATCTTTTCAACTAAAAGCAATAGCACCTTATCATTTTTTCCCCCTAACCCTCCCAGAGCGTTTCCCAAGTATTGACATAGCCTTGCGGATTTGCTCTTTTTCGTCCTCTTCGTCTAATTTCTCATCCTCTATGTAATGTATATGTAACGGTTCATGGGCGGTTGGATTGAACGATTCAGACCGTTCTACATATACGTTACGGAGCGGTTCGTTAACCGGTTCGGAACCGCTTGGAACGGTTGACAAACCGTTCTCTTCTTCCGCATCATTCTTTAACAGCCTATAAGCAAGGTAAGCCGTGGCTCCTAGGCCAAATACGGTCAGTGTCACAGGGTGGCTAAAAAACGGTACCAAAGCGCTTAAAGCGGTTGGTTTAACGGTTTGTTGGTATGGATTTTCGAACATTTTTATATACTTTCTTTTGCCGTTCCGTCGTTCCGCGCCTTAGGGGGCGGAACAACGGAACGATGGTTTTATGTTAGTTTGTTTTCTTTGATAGCCTTTTGTTTCCAACGATGAATGGTGGACTTCGACACACCAAACTCATCCGCCAGCTCACTCATGGACATATCACCGGATTTAATAAGCTCAACAGCACGCTGGAACGTCAGATCACCTGCTTCCCACGTCCATTGCAACTCACCGCCCGTACTGGTTAAAACCGCTTCAATATCCTGTGTATCCTCAGCTTTTAGGTGACGTGCCTTGGTGTAACGGATCAACATACGCGTGGCATCGGTTCCTTGCAGGTAATCATCCGGCCGTTTAAGCTGGATGACCACATCCATCACATCCTCTTTTTTATGGCTACCTCGCTGTTTACCTTCCTTATTGGCATGATGCACAAAGATGATAGCGCGGCCTTGCTTACGCATTTGCACCGCCCATTCCTGCACAGGCGCCCAGCTATCCCCCTCATTTTCATGACCCGTACGAATAAATGTTGAGATATTATCAATGAACACCACCTTAGGGTTCACCGCTTCTATCAGCTCATTCACTTCTAAACGGCCTTGTTTAACGGCGACATCAGGGATGTGATCCGTTAAATCTTGGCAGTCCGGTATAAAAATGGAGAGCGCTGCTTTGGTTGGCTGCCCATTGGTGAGCTTTTTCAGCCGTTTCTGCATAGCAGCAAGATAATCGCAAGCATCATCGCCCTCTGCTAAATCAGGAAATACGACCAAGCTTATAGTCTGGCTGAGAGTCTAACTGTTGTAACTCTCGATAAGCCCGATAAGCATACTCACGGCCTGATTTATCATGATCCGGTAAGATAATAACCTTCTGAGCACCTTCTAAAGGAGACCAGTCAATTTGCCTCATTCGACCACAACCTCCAAGAAAGGTAACAGTTTGGAACCCCAGCGTCTGTAACGCATAAGCACACTTTTCGCCTTCTACAATGTAAATGGGCCTACTCCAATCGACCACCGCATCCATTCCATATAGGTAGTGGGAGGCGGGAAGATCGTTTGATATCCCAGCTTGCCCACCATCCTTAAAGTACGGTATGGTCCTTTTAGTGCGTTTTGTTGCGCTACGATCAAACGCTTCCAGACGGTCAACGTGTCCTACCACTTGGCCGTCTTTCGTTATATACTGGTACGTTGCCACTTTGTTCATGCGTACGCCCTCCACATGCTTTGCAGCGTTTGCGGCAAATTTGATCTGTACTTATGCTGGTGGAAGTCAATAAAGTCTCCACAAGTACCGCACGAAAAGCATTTGTATTTACCTGTTTGGACATTGATATAAAATGTTCCGGGGCTTTTATCCGCATGAAATGGGCATAATGCCGTTGTTTTATACCAGCCTTTACCCGTGTGTTGGCCAATGGCTCCAGCCAACTCACGTTGGTAATAGCTTTTAGCATCTACCCGTTGGTGGATTTGGTGAATGCTTATACACATGACAAACCCTCCCCATTATCAGATGTTGATAATCTCACTTGAGCATTGATAAAGGCTTCAATATCGCACTGGCGATACATCACCCGATGACCCAATTTGATGAAACGAGGGCCTTTACCCTCCCAACGCCACTTCCGCAACGTCGCCCTAGACAGGTCTAAAAACTGAGCAACCTGCGACTCGTTTAGTAGTTCGTTCATATCTGAACTCCTTTTTTATGTTAAGCTCCGCAAACACCATGTTTGTGGATGCAGAGATATTCAGGCAGAAAAAGTGAGCTTGTGCGTGGGGAGAAATATTAAATCACTGGGGAAAAAGGTTTTCTCCCCAGTTATACATCAATCTAAATATTTGTTTTTATAGACATCTCCAGAACTAATAAGTTCAGTCAAATATCTTTTACGATCTCTTAAATGAACTTCTTTATGACTACTATGCGCATAAAAATACTTTTTGGGATCATCGTGATTTTCACCAAACCATGCCAAGCTACAACCAAATATATCAGGATACATACTGTCGCCTTTAGCAATATAAGGGAGACTATATCAGCACAAAGTTTATCTAGAGCTTTTACGGCCTTGGTAAAGCTTTTTTCCTCGCTTTTTAGAGGGCTAGATAGGTCAAAAGAGAGCAGGAACCCTACCTCATACTCGTATCCCAGAAAGTCTTCTTGATGTCTGTACTGGCCATAATCATCACCTCTACCTTCTTTATATTCTTTAAAGGCATCTTTTAACTTTCTGACAGAGCCTGTTGGTGCCGTAGAGTACGTCCCCATAACTTTAGATAGCACAACAGCAGCTTGGTTTTTTGATGAACCTCTATTGATTAATAGCTCCATGATAACGCAATAAACTTCTAAGTCTTCCCAGTCATATTTTTCATTTCGCCCTGCGCTACTACAATGTTCCATATAGGGCTCTAGAATATTGTGTAACCGAATTCCGCTCATATGATGCAGAATATTAGACACTCTATGCATGGCATCCCTTACATAAGAGATGGTTTGGGTGTAATTGTTTATTGGGCTTATCTAATTCTGCTAGTTTTTCATTGTACTTGAATTAGTTATCAGCATAAAGAGTATTGACAGGAACCGTGCTTCCAGCTAATTTCACCCTCGCTACGAGCAACTTGTTGGGGTGTAGCCAAGCGGTAAGGCAACGGTTTTTGGTATCGTCATGCGTAGGTTCGAATCCTACCACCCCAGCCA
>JAPPOO010000077.1 GCA_028817875.1 Alphaproteobacteria bacterium
AATAAGGGATAAATCGGTATTAAAAAGTGATATTTGAGGTCAAAAAAGTGTAAATTTTGGTGCAAAAAGAGTAAAAAATGCCAAATTTTCGAGATTTTTTGATGTTTTTCACTGTTGTTTTGTATACAATGTGGCAGGTGCACGAGGTGGGGGGCGTGTTGGGTGAAGAAAGGGGCTGATTGGATGAAGGCTGGGCGAGGAGGGGTGAGTTGATGTGAGTGAAAATATGTATACGGAGCAGCATGCTCTGTTCAAAGAAATAAAATAATTTACCCCAAATTCTTGCTTAGAAGGAGAATAGAATTTAGCTTTTATAAAGGGACAAGATGTAAAAATTTCCCCTGCATAGCAGGGGGTCTTAGACTATTTGGCGAGTGTTTGAACGAGCTGGAGTAGTAGCCTTCTTTTGCGTTGGCTTAGGCCTAGATACACATTCAGAAGGTCTACCAATCTACGAAAATCACGTTCTGTTATTGGGGAAGATGCTTTATTTTTGTCGATCATGTTTTTGACTCCTTTTGTTATTTTTTAAACAAAACAGCCACTTGGTTAAGTGGCTGGGGAGTTACAAACCGTCAAAGCACGGCGTGGGTATTAGCCGAAGCGTATTCGCCACCATCCCCAACCATCATGTTGGAGGGCGACGTTTTTGTGACCCGTCTTGGTCAGCTTTGAGAGGTTTGTAAGCCCCACTTCTGCAACTCACAGAAGCGGAGGTACTTTAGCATAGGGTGGCTGGGTTGGGGAGGGGTTTTTAAAGGATGCAAGAAGGGTTTACTTTTTCAGCTGGTTTGCGTATACAAAATTACTTGCAACTTTTTATGAGGTATATACTGATGGCTGTGAATATTCATATTGGTGACTTTAGAGAAACAGGCAACCCCGAGACTTTTAGAAAGCTTATTGTTACGCTGAAATCCTTAGGGCTTTTGGAGAAAGATACTTCTATTCTTGGGGAAGAAGGGCGAGTAAGTTCTTGGAAGTATACTAGTGATAGTGTTCTTGAAATTAACTCTCCGGATGAAATTATTCGGGGTTGGTTAGATACAAAAGTTAAAGATTTAATTTTTGGCGCTAAGATCAAACCTTTGATTGATGCTGATATTGTTTATGTTGGTGACTTAGTACAGAAGCCATACAAAGATTTTGAAGATATTCGAAATTTTGGTAAAAAATCTCGTGTAGCGCTTGAAGAAGCTTTGCATAGGCTTTCTAAAGGTCGTTTGACGTTTGGTATGAAAATATGGTGGTGGGAACGGCCTACAGACTAACTGGCTGTTTCTTTCTGTACTCAATTTAGTGAAAGGCTCCTCTTTATGAGGAGTTTTTTGCTATTCAGGGCGGTAGCTGAGGGGTTTAACGACGGCGCGGAAGGTTTTGGAAGAGCCGTCATCAAACGTGAGTGTAACGGGGACATCATGCCCGACAACCAGCGTACGGTTAATGTTAATCATCATCACATGCCAGCCACCTGGTTTGAACTGAACCATTTCCATAGATGGGAAAGGGATGCTGTCTACGTGCGTCATTTCCATGCGGCCATGTTCATCCATTGTGTGGGTGTGAAGTTCTGTGCGTTCAGCAATGGGGGAGTGAGCCGCGACGATTTTGAGATCATCAGGGCTGTGGTTGGTTAGTATCACGTAAGCAGCAGATACTTTTTGGCTAGGGGTTGTGGCGCGTGCCCAGCCATCTTGAACAATAATGTGGGCATGGGCTGTGCCGTACAGCACAAATAATGTGAGTGTGAGGAGGAGTTTTTTCATGACTTTATTTATACGGCTTGTGTGCGGGATAGGCCAGTTTTTTCTAAATTGGTTAAGTAATTTTGCCATATGTCGGTCTGGTTATGGGCGAGGGTGTGTAGGTATTCCCACGTGTAGAAACCTGTTTGGTGGCCATCAGAAAATATGAGTTTGATGGCGTAGTTGCCGACGGGGTCTATTTTGGTGATGGTAACGTTTTGTTTACCACCGATGGTTCTTTTTTCTTGTGGGCCATGGCCTTGGATTTCTGCTGAGGGGGATTCAACCCGTAGGAGTTCAGCAGGGAGGTCTGCCATAATATCGGTAAAGGCAACGGTGAGCATTTTTTTGTCGTTTGAAAGGCGGATGGTGGTTGGGGCTGTCATGATGTTATTTCTTTTTCGGTTAATGGGCGGGCTTCCGATGGGACGAGTACGGGAAGTCCGTTTTTGATGGGGTAAGCCATTTTTGCCGCGGTGGAGGTGAGTTCCTTCTTTTTCTTATTATAAGTTAACGGCTTATGGGTTATGGGGCAGATAAGGTATGTGAGCAATTTGGGCGATAGAGTGTTTGTCATTTGCAGGTACTTTAGCATAAACAAAGCCCCTAATTAAGGGGCTTTGTTGGGCAGTTTTTATCCTGCGTAACCTGTTTCTTTTTGCTCCTGTCGGCGTTTTGCCTCGATTGACAGGGTTGCGATTGGCCGTGCCAACAACCGCTTGATGCCGATAGGGTCGCCCGTTTCTTCACAGAAACCGAAAGAGCCGTCTCTGATACGGTCTAGGGCTTCGTCAATTTTGTTAATGAGCTTGCGTTCTCTATCTCGTGTACGGAGTTCCAGCGTTTGCTCGTACTCCAAGCTGGCTTGGTCAGTGGGGTCTGCCTCGATAGAGCTGTTTTTTTGGAGGTCTTCCATGGTTGCTAGGGATTCTTTCTCCAAATCACACCGCCACTGGAGGAGGAGGTCTCTAAAGTAGGAAAGTTGCTCTGTGCCCATGTACTCATCTTTTTCGGTGGGCTCGTAACCGTCTGGATAGCCGCGTTCCTTAGCAGGTGATTCCGTTAACGGTTTTAAATCGTTGATATCTAATTTGGGCATGAATTATGTTCCCCCTCGTTCATGCAGTTTGTTTTATTCTCATTAGGCACAAAAAATATACAAAACTTGTGAAAAAGCAACCAAAGAATACGTTACCTCTTAACGGTGCGTGTGTCTTTTTTGTCATGCGCATTGCTGAATTGGTTGGATTTTAGCCATTTCATCCGTTGCTTGTGTGAGAGCTGCGTTAAGCGGCAGTTCCATTCTATGAGCAGCTTGATGGACGATATTCAGCTTAGCTGTCGGCCATGCTTTGTGGAGTTGCCATGCGTGTTTTACAGGGCAGCAGAGGTCATAACGTCCATGGATAATGGCACCAGGGATGTTTTTGAGTTTATCGGCGTTTTGGATGATGAAGCCTTCCGGTAAAAAGCAGTGGTTGGATTCGTAATGCATGAACGTGCGCATGTAGCTGATGTTGTCATCGACTATTTCTTCGTCCGGCAGTAATTCTTCTTCCTCTTCGGTTGGGAAGAAGGTCATGCCTACGCCTTCCCATTCTGCAAAGGCAGAGGCTTGTATGTTATCCGCTCTGCTTGGGCTTTGGATGAGTTTTAGGCATAGGTTGAGGCGTTCTTCATCTGACGTGGCGGGAAGAGCTTGTTGCAGCTTCTCGTAAGCGTCAGGGAACATGAGGGCAAGTCCGTTCTTACCGAACCAGTCGAACCCCCATTGTTCGGCGAGGAAAACGGCGTAAACAATAAGTGCGCTAACGCTGGTGGGGTAGGTTTCTGCGTAGGTGAGTGCAAGGGTGCTGCCCCAGCTGCCACCAAAAACGTGCCACTGGTTGATGTTTAAATGGTTACGCAGGGTTTCAATATCTTCCAACAGATGTTGGGTGGTGTTGTCCTGCAATTCCCCTTTTGGGGTGGATTGCCCACAGCCACGTTGGTCAAACAGGATAATACGGTATTTTTCGGGGTTGAAAATTTGGCGGTGTTTGGGTTTGCTAGCGCTGCCGGGGCCTCCGTGTAGGTGGACGATGGGAATGCCTTGTGGGTTGCCTGATTCCTCGTAGTAAAGTGTGTGGAGGTTGGAGACTTTGAGGAAACCTGTTGTGTAGGGCTGGATAGGTGGGTAGAGGCCTGTATCTTGCTCAATGTTTATCATGCTGTGTACCATACAGTGCTTGCCAGATGTTTGTAAATGGCTTAAACAGGGCAGTGGTTGTGCGCCCGTAGCTCAGCTGGATAGAGTGTCAGCCTCCGGAGCTGAAGGTCAGAGGTTCGAATCCTCTCGGGCGCGCCATTCTTCAATTTTTGACAAATCTACGAACCTATCAAACGGTTTTTTCAAGGAATAACAAAGGGTTGACCCCTTTAATTCGAGGTGATCAAATACGAAATTGAGCAACCGCCGTTTTTGTTCAAAAGTGCCCACCTTGAAGGTGTCATAAGCCCCAGAAGCCACTTCCACCGTACCGATCAGCGTATTTGTGAAGTTATCATCGGCTGTATTGGATTGTTCAATTTCAAACATGATATCGTCACGTTCTTTAATCAATTCAGCGCGTCTTTCCTCATGCGTATCTTTGTCGATGTCTCCATCAACGAACAAATCAGTTAAGCGTGATATTCTTCTTTTGACCGTTATAAGCTCTTTGTGAAGTTCTTCTAGTCGTCTTTCATGATAGTCTTGCTGATTATCGGCACTACTCTTGATGTAATCAACAACCTCTGCAAGATCTTCTGGTGAAAGCTCTAACGCTTTAAAAACATCTTCAACTTGATCAAGAACCTTTTCTTCTCTTACCAGCATATGTTTCTCCGGATTATCAGGATTCCAAACTCTTAAATACGTCCATTCTCCAGTGCCGCCATTCAAATATTTTTTCTTCTTAGTTTGAGCTGTACCCAAGCGTCCTGTGGTCGCACATCGTACCAACCCTCTAAACAAGAAGTCTTTACCCGCATATTTGAAAGGTTTTTTATTCCAGCCTTTTCTAACAGCTTGGCACTGATCATATACCGCCTTTGAAATAAGTGGCGGGTATTTATGCGGAAACGTTTTATTCTTTTTTCTGTAAAGCATCATACCGTAATAAAACGGATTTTGTATCATTCTATGAATCTGGGATCGGGATAAAAACCCTTTGTTGCCATATTGGTTGGTTAAACCCCATTCTTTGCTTTTTTTAACCATTTCACCCAGCGTATATGCGCCCGTTGCATATTCTTCAAACAACTTGCGAACAAGCGGAGCGCGATCTTCATCAACCACAATTTTACCCATGCCGCGATCTCTTGGCCCAGCTTTAATATGTTTGTAGCCCAAAGGTGCTGTGCTTATCCATTCGCCGTTCCGCAGTTTTTGAGCGATACTTCGGTTTACGTTTTCTTTCAAACTGTTCACGTAAGACTTGGCCAGCATTACATGCAGATCCCAAATCATTAACTCTTGATGTGTCGAGTTTTTGTGTATCTGCAAGTTCTCAACGTGAAAGTGC
>JAPPOO010000066.1 GCA_028817875.1 Alphaproteobacteria bacterium
GAGGTCAAAAAAGTGTAAATTTTGGTGCAAAAAGAGCAAAAAATGTCAAATTTTTCTTCTAAGAAACGCCTTTGGACAACTTTTTCCATTTTTTGCCCATTCCCCACTGCTTGTGTACTACTTTGTACACGGCGCAGCGTGCCCTGTTCAAAAAAATAAAACAACTTATCTCACATTCTCGCTTAGAAGGAGAGTGGAACTTAATTGTTGCATACAATATGACGAGCGCGAGGCGAGATGGTAGTGAGTAAGTGGGGTGCTTGGTGGAGAGGGATGTTCTCCACCGCGCTTTTAATTTAGTTATGCGGTTGTTGAATCGTTTCCACCTGCCCAGTTTCCAGAGCCTTTGGAACGATATTTTCCAACATGTTCAAATGCTTGTCGCTGAGAGGCATCTTAATCGGATCAATTCCTAACTCGTGCAGAGCTAAAAGCCCAGCATTTGCGTTGTGCTCTGGGTTACCCTGATATTGTTGCATGTTAGCAAAAAGCTCAGGATTATTCGTTCTGTTGATGACAGTCATTTTACGTCTCCCTTAACTATCATTGCCTAAACGGTATAGCATAAGCTATGGAAGTACATGTAAGACGACGTATTGGTAAATCAAGCCCCTGCTTTGAACTTTAAACTGCCTCATCAAAAAATTGCGTTAAAGCCTCCCTTTGCATAGCAAGGGGAGGCTTTGAACTATTTGGCGAGTGTTTGAACGAGTTGGAGTAATAGCCTTCTTTTGCGCTGGCTTAGGCCTAGGTACACATTTAGAAGGTCTACCAATCTACGAAAATCACGTTCAGTTATTGGGGAAGATGTTTTATTTTGGTTGGTCATGTTTTTGACTCCTTTTGTTATTTTTTAAACAAAACAGCCACTTCGTGAAGTGGCTGGGGAGTTCGAAACCGTCCTAACAACGGCGTGGGTATTAGCCGAAGCGTATTTGCCACCATCCCCAACCGTGTTGGAGGGTGACGCATTTATGACCCGTCTTGGTCAGTTAGGAAGAGGTTTCGACGCCCCACGGATTTGTTTAATCCGTGCCTATAGGCTATTGTTTTCGTATGAATAGGTCAAGACATAAGGGGGATTGGGCATTATGATGGGAGTTTCAACTAGGGATTTAGTTTATTTACTCTTAAGCATTCCTTTCTTTCTAATTGTTATGCTTACTCCGTCACTCAGGTTAGGATTTTCAACGGTTATTAAGGCCTTCTTTGCCCGCAAACTTGTTATAGTTACACTATCTATGTTGCTATGGATTTCTGCTTCTGTAGTTTTGCTGAAATTTTTAAGTTTATGGAACTGTACGCATATCTGGCCAACTGTAGTATGGACGGCAGCTTTTGCTTTTGCAACTTTGTTTGAAGCAACGCGCGTATCTTATCAGAAGCACTTAGGGCGCAGGGTGTTTCTTGAATCTATTGGAGTTATAGCGCTAGTTGAATTTTTTCTCCACTTATACACTTTCCCATTTTTAGTTGAACTGCTACTGGTACCAATTTGGCTATTGTTTTCTATTGTGTATATTTATACTGAAGGAAAGCCCAAACATGCTTCCGCTAAAGCTTTAGCAGGATGGGGGCTTTTACTTATTAGCGTAGGTATATTTTTCTATACATTTTATAAAATCATAACCGATGCAGATAACTTCCTAAGTATTAACACCCTGCATACTTTTTTACTGCCTATTTTTCTAACAATTCTATACATACCCTTTTTGTTTATGCTGCAATCTTACAGTTTGTACGAAACTGTGAGCATTAGGTTGGGTAACAACCAAACTTTTCCAAAAGATAACCTTCACAACTACGCCCTTAGAAAAGCAATAGTATCATTCTTCCCTTCTCTTTATCTTCTAGATAGATGGTCATTACACTGTATGCAAAACCAAAGTCAAATAGAAACTAAGGCAGGAATAGACGGAACTGTAGAACTTATTAAATCTTTACAAAAAGATAAAATAAAACCTCCTCTTGTAAAATTTGAGGATGGATGGAGTCCATTTTTGGCCATGAATTTCTTAGATTCTTTGAAATTATCAATCCCAGAGTATTCACAAATAGACGAAGAATGGTACGGTAATGGCAATCCTCTAGCAATTGGCGATGATGTACTAAATCATAATTTAACTTACTATATAGAAGGAACAAGAAATGCTGCCAAACGTCTCAAGCTTAAACTCGAGGTAAATTACCAAAACTCTACTGAAGAAAGCATAGCAAATGAACGATTTAACGAGGCTGCCTTGCTTTTGGTGAAAGCTTCTATTAACTGCGACGCAATAAAAAAGGTGAAGAAGCTGCTCTGTCAAGATACAATAGATGTAATTATCCAAAGGAGACGCGTGCAACTAACGCGTGAAAACTATCCTAATGAAAGCGGGTATACTAAAAAGCTTATAATTGATGTGAATCCTACATATACCCCCGTTTATAGTTAGGGTAATACACAAAAAAGCCCCGCGATGCGGGGCTTTTTGAGCTGGTGTGACTACCAACGGAAGTGAGCAAAGGCACGGTTGGCTTCTGCCATTTTGTGCGTATCTTCACGCTTTTTGTAAGCGTTTCCACGTTGGTCAGCTGCGTCCAACAATTCGTTTGTCAAACGGCTGGTCATGTCTTTTTCGTTACGGCCACGGGCGTAGTCAACAATCCAACGGATTGCCAACGCTTGTGCGCGCGCAGGGCGAACGTCCATCGGCACCTGATAGGTTGCACCACCCACACGGCGGGAACGTACTTCAGTTTCAGGCTTCACGTTTTCTAACGCTTGGTGGAAAACAGCCAATGGGTCTTTTTTCGTTTTGCTTTGGATGTTGTCTAACGCGCCGTAAACGATTTTTTCGGCGATGGATTTTTTACCATCCAACATCACTTTGTTCATAAACTTCGTTAGAACCTGATCTCCGAACTTAGGATCAGGTAAAATTTCGCGTTTTTCTGGGCTTCTACGTCTCATAATCTATTTCCCCTTCTTCGCACCGTACTTAGAACGGCTTTGCTTACGGTCTTTCACGCCTTGTGTATCCAAGGTTCCACGGACGATGTGGTAACGCACACCCGGCAAGTCTTTCACACGACCGCCACGGATAAGTACAACACTGTGCTCTTGCAGGTTGTGGCCTTCACCCGGAATGTAGGCAATCACTTCGTATCCGTTTGTTAGACGAACTTTAGCTACTTTACGCAACGCGGAGTTCGGCTTTTTAGGGGTTGTTGTGTATACCCGTGTGCACACACCGCGCTTTTGCGGGCATGCTTGCATGGCAGGCACTTTGTTTTTGGTCAGCTGCTTAACACGGGGTTTCCGTACGAGCTGGTTAATTGTAGGCATGGAATTCTCCTTGCTTGGTTCCTATTTATTCACCGCCCCCGCCGCAATGGCTAACCAGTTGAGGGTGCGATTACTCCTAACCCGCAGGTTTACTACGGTGGTAGGTATATAGCCGTTGTGAAACATAAAGTCAACAAAAACTTGACCTACGCCCCTCGCCTCTGTAAACCCTTCAACTATAAGAAATATAATAAACTTTTGCCCCTGTCCATTCGGGCGGGATTTTCTGAAGACTTTTTCACTCAAACTCTAGGAGAACTTATCATATGAGACGTGTTGTTGTTACTGGGATGGGAAGTGTGGGACCTCTTGGCCCAAATATATCTGAAACTTTATCCTCCCTTAGGAAACAAAAAAGCGGTATTGTTTTTCACCCACCCTTTGCTGAAATGGGTTTCCGTGGTCAGGCGCTGGCTTTGCCTCAAGTTGACTTGAGCACTGTTCCAGCAAATTTGAGAAAATTTATGGGGGATGGCATTGCCTGCGCTTACCTAGCAACTTCTGAAGCTATTAAGTTGGCAGGCCTCACAGAAGCTGACCTACAAACCCCTTCTACAGGTATTATCTACTGCTCAGGCGGCCCTAGTACAGCTGCTCAAGTTGCTGCTGTTGATATTGCTCGCACAAAAGGAGTTAAGCGTATTGGTGTAAGAGCTGTGCCTAAATGTATGTCTAGCGGGTCATCAGCAAACTTAGCCAGTGCTTTTAAAACTCAAGGCATGAGCCTTGGTGTGACGTCAGCTTGCTCTACAGGTACAAATAACATTGGCCTTGCTTTTGAGCTGATTTTCAGCGGCTGCCAAAATACTATTATTGCAGGTGCCTGCGAAGAGTGGGACTGGACTTTGTTTGGTCTGTTTGATGCTTTAGGAGCTTTGGCACCCTGCGATGAATCTAACGCTACTGAGGTTATGCAGCCTTTTGGTACTTACGGTTCGCCAGATGAAGACACAAGGCGTAAAGGTTTTGTGCCTGGTGGAGGTGCAGCAACTTTAGTGTTAGAGAATTTAGAGACTGCCGTTGCACGAGGCGCAACCATTTACGCCGAGGTTATTGGATTTTTCAGTAATTCTGACGGCAGCGGTGATATGATTCAGCCGAGTGAAGAAGGTATTACCCGCCTTTTAGAAGCTCTTTCCAGCAGGACACATCACCATATAGACTACATTAACCTACACGGTACTGGCACGGCTCTTGGAGACCGTACAGAACTTGCAGCTGTTAAAAAGGTCTTCCCCTCTAATGATGTATTGCTAAGCACGACTAAAGGATTGCATGGCCATGCTCAAGGTGCTACCGGTGCTATGGAAGCTGTTAATACATTGCTTATGATGGGGCATGAGTTTGTTGCAGGTTCTCCTGTACGCCAGCTTATGCCAGAAGCGCAAGACCTTAACCTTGTGACTAAACCTGCCGATGCTGCTATTCATACAGCCATCAGCTGTAACTATGGTTTTGGTGGAACTAATGCAGGGCTGGTATTTACCCAATATAATGGTTGCTGAGCTTTTTCCTTCAATATATACATCACAAAAGGGCGGTCTTAATGACCGCCCTTTTGCTTTTTTAGATGTGGATTCAGTTTAACTTCCACTTAAGTAGTTTTGAATTTGCAGAGCATATAGTACGGCTCCAACCCATATTAAACCTTGCGTTCCTATTTCATAGGTGTGCCCATTTTTTACTTGTATCAGCGCTAGTATTAAAGACAATCCCGATATTCCAACTAATATGAAACTTTCGTTAACATCGAACTTTCTTGTTATGGCGGTAAATGCAATACCACATGAAGCTATGATAAGAATCGGCTTGCTTAATAGTATAGCTCCTACAAACACAGCAATTGCTAATAAGAGAACAAATACATCCTCTTTTGATAGTTTCCTCTTAGTATCTTTTGACACTGATGTCATAGTCGTTTTCCTTTCAAAAGGGCCAGAGAAGTACCTACCTGTATACCTAAAAAGCCCCGCAAATGCGAGGCTTTTTTATTGGTTTTGCGTTGCTTATTAGAAAGCTGCGAAACCGTTTTCCGGATTGGATTGGATGGCTTGCTCTGTTACGTCTTGAGCCAATTCAGCCTGACGCATTTGGTTAAGCATCCGCCCAGTTCCCGCAGGAATGAGGCGACCCACAATCACATTTTCTTTCAGGCCGTTCAGGTCATCCGTCTTACCAAGCGTTGCCGCTTCGGTCAGCACCTTCGTTGTTTCTTGGAAGGATGCCGCGGAGATGAAGGAACGGGTTGTGAGGCTGGACTTCGTAATACCCTGCAAGTACACCTCGTACTCAGCAATGGCCTTACCTTGAGCTGCTAACTTCTCGTTCTCTGTTTCCACTTCAATCATATCGGCTAATTCACCGTTTACAAATGTAGATTCACCCGGCTTGTTAATCATCACCTTCTGCATCATCTGGCGCATAATCACCTCAATGTGTTTATCACAGATGGCAACCCCTTGGAGACGGTACACTTCCTGAATCTCAGTAATCATGTACTCAGCCAAGCCTGCAACACCTTGAGCTTTCAGGATGTCACGCGGGTCAATCGCACCTTCTACCAGCATTTCACCAGCTTTGATGAAGTCACCGTCACGCACGTTTAGGTGTACCCCTTTTGGTACCATGTACTCACGTACATCCTCTTCAGTAGCGTTTTCAGGTGTTGATGTTACCAATACACGACGCTTACCTTTCAGGTCCTTACCAAAGCTTACGATACCGTCCGCTTCGTTAATAATCGCGCTATCCTTCGGCTTACGGGCTTCAAATAGTTCGGCCACACGTGGTAGACCACCGGTAATATCCTTAGATTTCAACGCGCCTTTTGGCATACGTGCGATGATGTCTCCAGCCTTGATTTCAGCTGCGTCATCTACAGACAGTACAGCCCCTACTGGCAGCGCGTAGATTGCTTGCGCACCGTTTGGTAGCGTTACGATATTGCCTTTCTTATCCATCAGGATGATAGATGGTTTCAGGTCGGACGCACGTGGGTTGGACTTCCAGTCCACAACCTCACGGCTGGCCATACCTGTGGTTTCATCCACGTTTTCCTGAATGGTTAGACCTTCTTTAATGTCCATAAACTGAACGGAACCAGCTGTTTCCACAATAATCGGCACAGTATATGGATCCCAGTCAGCCAAGGTTTGGTCAACTTTAACTTGAGCACCCTCCTCAACGCGGATAACCGCACCGTATGGAAGCTTGTGACGCTCACGCTCGCGGTCTGATGTGTCAAGCACAACAGCTTCAGCGTTACGACTCATGACGATTTCATCGCCAGCGGAGTTCGTCATTGTCACCATGTTTTCAAGTTTTACAGAACCTTCACGGCTTGCCTCAGCTTTGGATACAGCCGTACCCGCAGCCGCAGCACCCCCAATGTGGAAGGTACGCATGGTTAGCTGAGTTCCAGGCTCACCAATGGACTGAGCAGCAATTACACCCACAGCTTCACCAATGGTAATTGGTGTGCTGCGTGCCATATCACGGCCGTAACATGTGGCGCAGATACCGTCCTTACTCTTACATGTAAGCGGGCTGCGAATCGCCATTTTCTCGATTCCGGCTTTTTCAATCACAGATACAAGCTCTTCATCGATGATGGTGTTACGTGCACAAATGATGTCACCCGTTAGTGGGTTAATGACATCTGTTGCCGCAGTACGGCCAAGGATACGCTCGCCTAGGGCTTCCATCACGTTTCCTGCATCTACGATGTCGGCTACAACGATGTGCTCTTCCGTACCACAGTCTTGCTCTGTAATCACACAGTCTTGAGATACATCTACCAAACGACGGGTTAGGTAACCGGAGTTCGCTGTTTTAAGAGCGGTATCGGAAAGACCTTTACGCGCACCGTGGGTAGAAATGAAGTACTGTAGAACGTTCAGGCCTTCACGGAAGTTCGCGGTAATCGGCGTTTCCATAATTTCACCGTTTGGCTTAGCCATCAAACCACGCATACCCCCTAGCTGACGCATCTGAGCCACGGAACCCCGCGCCCCTGAGTTTGCCATCATAAAGATAGAGTTGAGAGACGGCTGGATTTTCTTCTCGCCATCTACGTCTATTTCTTTATCAGAAATTTCCTTCATCATAGCATCTTTTACGATGTCTGTCGTACGCTGCCAGATATCAATCACCTTGTTGTACTTCTCACCTGCGGTAATCAAACCGTCTTGGTATTGCTCTTCAAAGCGTTGAACTTCTTCCTGCGCATCTTGAACCATGCCAGCTTTTTCAGCAGGAATGCTCATGTCGTTTTTACCGAAGGAAATACCCGCGCGCGCCGCGAATTTAAAGCCAAGCTCCATCAAGCGGTCGGCGAAGATACATGTGGTCTTCTGGCCGCACTTTAGGTAAACCTCGTGGATAATTTTTCCAACTTCTTTCTTGGTCAACGTGCGGTTGATCAAGTCGAATGAGATATCCGCGCCTTCAGGCAGTAGGTTAGCCAAGTACATACGCCCTACGGAAGTATCGTACGTTTTACCGCGGAAACGCCCTTTAATACGTGTGTGCAATGTTACGGAACCTGACGCAAGTGCGTGCTCGATTTCACCAAGGTCAGCAAATGCTTTGCCTTCGCCCGGCTCGTTCCAACGAGCCACAGATAGCCAGTACAGACCCAAAATCATGTCCTGCGTTGGTACGATAACAGGCTTTCCACTTGCCGGAGACAAGATGTTGTTTGTTGCCATCATCAATACACGCGCTTCGATTTGTGCTTCCAATGAAAGCGGTACGTGCACGGCCATTTGGTCTCCATCGAAGTCAGCGTTAAAGGCTGTACATACAAGTGGGTGCAGTTGAATGGCTTTTCCTTCAATCAGCTTAGGTTCAAATGCTTGAATCCCCAAACGGTGAAGCGTTGGCGCACGGTTTAGCAATACAGGGTGCTCACGAATCACTTCTTCCAGTACATCCCATACAACGTCTTCCTGACGCTCTACCATTTTCTTCGCTGCTTTAATAGTTGTAGCAGCACCACGTAGCTCTAGCTTGTGGTAGATAAACGGCTTGAATAATTCTAACGCCATTTTCTTTGGTAGACCACACTGGTGAAGCATCAAGTCTGGCCCCACTGTAATTACGGAACGACCGGAGTAGTCCACACGCTTACCAAGCAAGTTTTGACGGAAACGCCCTTGCTTCCCTTTCAACATGTCGGAAAGAGATTTAAGAGGACGTTTGTTTGCACCTGTAATCACACGACCACGACGACCGTTATCAAACAGAGCGTCTACAGACTCTTGCAACATCCGCTTTTCGTTACGCACGATAATTTCAGGTGCACGTAGCTCAATCAAACGCTTCAAACGGTTATTTCTGTTCACCACACGGCGGTACAAGTCGTTAAGGTCAGACGTTGCGAAACGGCCGCCGTCCAACGGTACTAATGGGCGAAGCTCAGGCGGCAGCACAGGGATGATATCCATCACCATCCAGCTTGGCTTGTTGCCTGATTCCAAAAATGCGTTAATCATCTTCAAGCGTTTTACAACTTTACGACGCTTAAGGTCTGGCATGTCTTCACTTAGCTGCTCAGATAACTGAGTTTGAAGTGTTGGCAAGTCCATTTCATCAAGAAGTGTTCTGATAGCTTCCGCACCAATTTGGGCATCAAACGCATCTTCACCGTGTTCGTCTTGAGCATCCATGTACTCTTCTTCGCTCAGAAGTTGACCTTTATCAAAAGGCGTCATGCCTGGGTCAATCACTACGAAACTTTCAAAGTACAAGATTTTTTCCAAATCTTTCAGCATCATGTCCAGCAGGGTACCCATACGGCTTGGTAGAAGCTTTAGGAACCAGATGTGCGCAACAGGCGCGGCTAGTTCAATGTGCCCCATACGCTCACGACGTACTTTTGTTTCAATCACTTCCACACCACACTTTTCACACACGATACCGCGGTGCTTCATACGCTTGTACTTACCGCACAAACATTCGTAGTCCTTCACTGGGCCAAAAATACGGGCGCAGAACAAACCACTGTGCTCTGGCTTAAAGGTACGGTAGTTAATGGTTTCCGGCTTTTTCACTTCTCCGTGAGATTGGGCACGGATTTGTTCCGGACTGGATAGACCGATTTGAATAGAGTCAAAAGACTTGGCTGGTTGTTCGTTGAACATATTCATTAGGTGGCGCATGGTTACTTTTCCTCCTTAGGCAACTGAAGATTAGTCAATTTTGTATCGTTTACACTTGGTACGAATGTCTTGTGATTTGTGTGCTGTACGGCGCAGGTCATTTTGCCCCGTACAACACTCATCATAGCTATCATTTGTTCTGTCACGCTTATGCGTCTCCTGCTGATGGTAGTAGGTCTAAACCTGCTAACTCCTCACCTCGACGCTCTTCCATATTGACCAAGTCAATATTTAGACCCAAGGCTTGCATCTCCTTCGTCAATACGTTGAAGGATTCAGGAATACCCGCTTCAAAGTTCTGTTCACCGCGGACAATCGCTTCGTAGGTCTTCGTCCGTCCGGAAACATCATCGGATTTCACCGTGAGCATTTCTTGCAGGGTGTAAGAAGCACCGTAAGCTTGCAACGCCCATACTTCCATTTCCCCGAAACGCTGACCACCGAACTGAGCTTTACCACCCAACGGCTGTTGCGTTACCAAGCTGTATGGCCCGATAGAACGTGCGTGAATCTTCTCATCCACCAAGTGGTGAAGTTTCAGCATGTACATCACACCTACAGTTGTTTTCTGTTCAAATGCTTCACCGCTGCGACCATCGTAAAGTTGGGATTTTCCAGACTCGTCAATCCCCGCCTCTGTCAACATCGCGTTGATTTTCTCTTCTGAAGGACCATCAAACACTGGGCAAGCAACAGGCATACCTTTTTCAAGGTTCGTCCCTAGTTCCAACACCTCTTCATCGCTAAGGGCTTTAAGAGCTTTGGCATCGGCACCTTCGGCGTACATCTTAGAGAGGTACTCGCGCAGGGCTTTTGTATCAGCCTTCTTGCCTTCTTTGATGGCAGTCTTTTGTTCGTCCACTAACACTTTGATTTTTTGGCCAATATTCATAGCCGCCCACCCAAGGTGCGTTTCCAAAATCTGTCCAACGTTCATCCGGCTTGGTACCCCTAGCGGGTTCAGTACCATATCAACTGGTGTTCCGTCTTCTAGGTATGGCATGTCTTCAATTGGGTTTACTTTAGAGATAACCCCTTTGTTACCGTGACGACCAGCCATTTTGTCTCCAGACTGAAGCTTACGCTTCACAGCTACAAAGACTTTTACCATTTTTAGAACGCCCGGTGGTAGTTCGTCAGCCTGACGTACTTTTTCCTTCTTCTCTTCAAAACGTTTGGTTAGCGCGCTTACTTCTTTCTCAAACTGTGTTTTCAGTTTTTCCAGCTGCTTCTGAATTTTATCATCAGCCACTGTTACTTTAAGAAGGTCAACAAATTTTAGCTCTGCAATTTGCTCAGCTGTAATCTCTTTACCTTTGCTGATGTCACCAACTTTGCCGCTTGCTTTTTGCTTCACAACAAGTTCTGCCACACGTGCTTGCACATCTTTTTCTAAGATACGCTTCTCGTCGTTCAAGTCTTTGCTGAGACGCTCGATTTCAGCATCTTCAATCTCAACAGTCCGACCATCTTTTTCAGCACCACGGCGGTTGAAGACTTTCACGCCCACAACTGTTCCTGTGATACCAGGGCGCATCCGCAAGGATGTATCCCGCACATCGGCTGCTTTTTCACCAAAGATAGCACGTAGAAGTTTTTCTTCCGGCGTCATTGGGGTTTCACCTTTCGGTGTAATTTTCCCAACAAGAATATCACCAGGGCCAACTTCTGCACCAATACGCACAATACCTGACTCATCCAAGTTTTTCAGGGCTTCTTCCCCAACATTTGGAATATCACGGGTGATTTCTTCCGCACCTAGCTTGGTATCCCGCGCCATTGTGTCGAATTCATCGATGTGAATAGATGTGAAGATGTCTTCACGCACAATTCTCTCGGAAATAAGGATGGAATCCTCAAAGTTGTACCCGTTCCAAGGCATAAACGCCACAACCACGTTACGACCCAGCGCCAATTCACCCATGTCTGTGGATGGACCATCCGCCATGATGTCGCCTTTGGATACTTTATCGCCCGGACGTACCAATGGTTTTTGAGTCATACAGCTGTTTTGGTTGGAACGCATGAACTTGGTCAGGCGGTAGATATCTACACCAGACTGGCCTTCTTCCACTTCTTTTGTATCTACTTTAATCACGATACGTGTGGCATCAACGCTTTCTACAATACCGCCACGCTTGGCTACCGTTGTAATACCAGAGTCAGCCGCAACTTTTGCTTCCATCCCTGTTCCTACCAACGGTGCATCCGTCCGCAATAGCGGCACAGCCTGACGTTGCATGTTAGACCCCATCAAAGCACGGTTCGCATCGTCGTGCTCTAAGAATGGAATGATGGATGTAGCAACAGACACCACTTGCTTTGGAGAAACGTCCATAAAGGTCACTTCTTCCTTCGGCATCAAAAGTGTTTCGCCTGTTTTACGGCAAACAACAAATTCTTCCGTCATTTCGTTTTTGTCGTTCAGCAATGTATTTGCCTGAGCAACAACTTCACGGCCTTCTTCAATGGCAGACATGTAAACGATTTCGTCTGTCGCCTTACCACCTGTTACCTTACGGAATGGTGTTTCGATAAACCCGTACTTGTTAATACGTGCGTATGTCGCTAAGGAGTTAATCAAACCGATGTTTGGCCCTTCCGGCGTTTCAATTGGACAAATACGGCCGTAGTGCGTTGGGTGTACGTCCCGTACTTCAAACCCTGCACGTTCCCGTGTTAGACCACCCGGCCCTAGTGCGGACAAACGACGTTTGTGCGTCACCTCAGATAGTGGGTTGGTTTGGTCCATAAACTGAGATAGCTGTGAACTTGCGAAGAATTCACGCAATGCCGCAGATAGTGGACGGCTGTTCACCAAGTCATTTGGCATCATGCTGTGTACTTCGGTAGAGCCCATGCGTTCTTTCACGCTGCGCTCCATACGTAGAAGACCGATACGGAACTGGTTTTCCATCAGCTCACCTACCAAACGCACACGACGGTTTCCTAGGTGGTCGATATCGTCCACACCATCACGACCATCGCGGATTTCCAGAAGTTTCTTCACAACTTCAAAAATGTCTTCTTTGCGCAAAATCCGCATGTCGGCGTCAACGTCTTTTAGGTTAAGACGTGCGTTCATTTTCATACGTCCCACAGCAGATAGATCAAAACGATCACCATCAAAGAAGAGAGTATTAAATAGTTTTGTGGCGGCTTCTACGGTTGGCGGCTCACCCGGACGCATCACCTTGTAAACTTCGATAAGCCCTTCTTCAGGCGTGTGTGTTTTATCGATAGATAGTGTGTTACGTACGTAAGACCCAATATTCAAGTGGTCGATTTTCAGAATGTTAAAGGTTTTAAGCTTTAGTTCTTTTACTTTTTCAAGAACATCTTCCGTTACTTCAGCACCAGCTTCGTACAGAACTTCGCCTGTTTCTTTGTCAACCATCGCTTCGGCTAGGTAGCGGCCAAGCAGTTCTTCATCCGCTTGTTTTACCCAAGCTGTGCCTGCTTCTTTTGCCTTGCGTAGCGCACGGCGTGTCGCTTTTTTACCGGCAGGTGCCAATGTTTCGCCAGATTCAGCATCTACAAGGTCGTTCAGTAGCTTTACACCTTCGTAGAACATTGGCTCAAATGCCAATTCAAAAGCACTCTTTTTAATACGTACAGATACTTTGTCGTAGTACGTATCTAAAATTTCTTGTGTGGATAGACCTAACGCACGCAGCACAACTGTTGCCGGTAGCTTACGACGACGGTCAATACGCACGTACATATTGTCTTTGTGGTCAAATTCAAAGTCTAACCAGCTTCCGCGGAATGGAATTACGCGGGCGGAGAAGAGCAATTTACCTGAAGAGTGAGTTGTCCCGTTGTCGTGGTCAAAGAACACACCTGGAGAACGCTGCATTTGGCTTACAACCACACGCTCGGTTCCGTTTACAATAAACGTACCGTTATCTGTCATCAACGGTACATCACAGAGGTAAACCTCTTGCTCTTTTACATCTTTAACGGATTTGGCGCCTGTGGCTTGGTCTGTTTCCCATAGGGTTAGGCGTAGTGTGGCACGCAATGGAGCAGAGAACGTAATATCCCGCGTGCGGCACTCATCAACATCAAATTTGGGTGTTTGTAATTCAAAATTTACATAGTCTACTTGGGCAACGCCAGCTGTATCATGTATTGGGAAGACGGAGTTAAAGGCGCCGTCTAAGGTGTAGAACGTATCTTTGTCGGTTTCTTTCTTGAACAGAAAATCATCGTAGGATTCTTTTTGCACACCTAGCAAGTTCGGCATATCCGCGATGGCTTTTAGCTCACCAAATTGTTTACGGACACGCTTCTTCTCTGTGAAAGTTAAAGTCATGTTTTACGTTCCCCTATCATCAATCATTACACATTTAAGAAGAGCGCCACGGGCTGATATCCCGCTGTGGCCAAGGTTTTTCAACCCTTCACATATAAATTTCTACTATTACATGGCTGGCCGCTGAAATCCGGCTAGCTGTGCACATATAAACGTAAAACGGTTTAAATGCAATAGCTTTGACGAAAAAACTTATACTTTACTCACAATAAAGCCACCCTCCTTCCGTTAGGAAGTGGGTGACTTCATAATTTGTACAATTTCAGGATGCTTTTGAAGTTCTGGCCGAACTTCAAAAGCGCACTGCAAAATTTTCATTTCCCGTATATCGCCGTTTGGGTGTGTAGGCCTGCCATACTTTGCAGACGTGCGCATAAACTGGATACCCGCTTTTATAGCAGCAACATCTTTTTTTTCTCCTTTTGCAGCCAATTTTTTAGCTGCATAACAATCTGCATCTAGCTCACTCCCCTTCGACTTTATATGGCCACATTCGTGCCCCACTAAAAAGTACAAGAGAGGCTTGTTTGAGGGAATATTTCCAGACACGTAAATTTTCCTGTCCATGGAAATAAATGCATCTGTTCTTCCCCACCGCCTAACAGCCTTTCTTACCCGAGTTGAAAGCGTAAAGACCGGTAAGCCGCATTCTGACTTTTGAACAAATGTACTTATCCGTTCGTTGGGATAGTACCGCTCTACTTTCCAGCCACTCTCTGCAACAACTGCTTTGTACTGAGAAGATACCTGAATAGAATTTCCTGCACATCCTGCTAAGATAGACAGAAGGCAGAATATAACCATTTTTGAAATTTTCGTGGCCATGGCTGACCTCCTTTTTGCTCGCGCTCTACCCTAACGGGGGTAGTATCCGACACAAAAAAGGCAGCCTTTTCACAAAAAACAATTCGGTGCGCCTATCAGGCACTTGTTCCTTGAGAAAAAGCCACCTGAAGCTTTTTAATGGGTTAAGTATACCTTAAATTTTATCCACAGGCAAATTGGGGTAATAAATCACCCTAAAATGCCCAATGGACGGCTATTTTAGCCGTCCATTGTCGCCACCTGTATTGAGATAATATTGTCTATTCTTCCATAAACCAGTTGGTACTTTGCTAAACTATCTATTACAGCATTTCCTTGACTGTCACTTACAACATTATCAGACCAACAAAATTTTTGATTTTTTTTCTTTAACCCACGGTAAAATATAAAAACCTTAAATGTTTCTCTTGTCTGATGTCCGGTGAAAAAACAATATCCCACACATTACTGGCAGCTCTATCCATATAAGAAAAAGCTACAGCATTTAGCACTTGAATACTTCTTTGACCTTTTTGTACTTTTAACATTTGCCTTGAAATTACCTCTTCGGGACTTTCACCACTGAACCGACCTCCAGAAAATGATACCCCTTCTTTTTCTTCGTAAAAGGTAAAGCAATGCCAATCCCTTGTTCGAGGATACCTCTTTCGAAGCATATCCCAAAAAATTTGATTAGCTACATTATCAGCGGTTTCTGGATTAAGAGCCGTTAACCACAACTCATGACTTGATTGTTTATCCATTTTTTACCTCCAAAAAATATATGTGTTTCTGCTTTTGGGAGTACATCGCCAAAAGCATGATTAGGTTCAAGTTAATTTATGTATACAAAATTTTATATAGGAGGGCAAGCTGTGAATACAAGGAGAGAAAAAATTTGGCATTTTTTTACTTTTTTGCACCAAAATTTACACTTTTTTAACCTCGAATATCATTTTTTGTATCTCAAATAGTGCTTATTTATCCTTGATTTACACTCTTTTTTGTCGATTTTTGATGTTTTTTTGTCTTGAATTTTTTTGAGGAAAAAAATGAAAAATAGAGAACAAAATTTCTGGCGCTCTCAAAAATTAAACCGCCCCGTAGGGCGGTTTATCGGTTAAAGCAGAAACTACTTAAGTTCTACTTTAGCGCCAGCATCTTCAAGCTGCTTCTTCAGCTCTTCAGCTTCAGCTTTAGCGGCACCTTCTTTAACAGTTTGAGGTGCGCCTTCTACCATGTCCTTAGCTTCTTTCAAGCCTAGACCTGTGATAGCGCGTACAGCTTTAATCACTTCGATTTTCTTGTCGCCAGCAGCAGCTAGAACAACATCGAATTCATCTTTTTCTTCAGCTGGAGCAGCGCCAGCAGCAGCACCCGCAGCAGCAACAGCTACTGGAGCAGCGGCAGAAACGCCCCACTTTTCTTCCAACATTTTAGATAGCTCAGCTGCTTCCATTACAGTCAGAGCGGATAGTTGATCAACAATCTGATTTAGATCAGTCATTGGTTTCCCTTTCGTTTAATACTTCGTTACTTAATTTATCTACACATAAACAGCACTAAGCCGCTTCCGATTTGGCTGCAATAACGCGTGCCACTTGCCCAGCAGGTGCTTGGGTAACGGACGCAATCTTTTGAGCCGGAGCCTGTAGAAGGCCAACCAATTTGCCGCGTAGTTCATCAAGAGACGGCATTTTAGAGAGAGCTTTAACTTCCTCAGCAGAAAGTTTTTTCTCTCCTAATGCGCCCCCTACAACCACAAAGTTTTCGTGGTCATCGGCGAACTTTTGAGCAACTTTGGCAGCTGCAACAGGATCCTTCGAAAAGGCGAGTGCTGTTGGGCCTGTCATAAATTCTTCAACAACGGTGAACGGTGTACCTTTAAAAGCAAGCTTAGCTAGGCGATTTTTACTCACCTGAACTTCACCGCCTTCTTGGCGCATGTTCCCACGCAGTTGCGTCATTTGGGCAACCGTCAAACCGCGGTAGTGACCTACCACCATTAGTTCGGCGCCTTCTAGACGGCCATGCAGATCAGCAACGAAGGCTTCCTTCTGTGCACGATCCATGCATATGCACTCCTGTTTATATTCAACAAAGCAAACGCACCCCATGTGCCTTTACTTAAACCTAATAAATACGAGGGAAAATCGTCAGATACCCCTAGGGGCAAAATTCCGTGTTTTCCTGCCTCGGTTGGATGATTAAGAACCCAAAGGTTCCCCAACGGTCTTCAGTAGGTAGTGGACGTATAGCTTACGGTAACTTAGACGTCAAGCCAGAACTGATATTTTTCTTACTTGCTTAGAAAGGCAGTACTTTATCCATAAAGCGAACACCATACTGCGGGGTTTGGGATTCATCTACCAATCCTTTACCAGCATAGAAAATACGGGCTTCTGCAATTTTACTGCTGGCAATTGTATTACCGGAAGAAATATCTTCAGGTCTTATAATACCGCGGATTTGAAGCTCCTGCATTTCGTAGTTCACCATAACTTCCCGCTTACCTTGGATAATCATATACCCGTTTGGTAAAATTTGGGTCACAACTGCAGCAATACTAGCGGTTAAGTTATCTTTACGGTCTGTTTTGCCTTCACCTGCAAATGTGCGCGCACTATCTGTATTAATTAAGTTACTGGCTAGTGTTGCAGCCCCAGCAGGATTAATAAGATGCCGTGCTTCTAGTGCCCCTTCTAGGTTTCCTAAATTTGCAATATCAGCATTTGTGTCATGACTGCGGTCTACCTCAGTTGTTGCCTCACTCGCAGCTTCTGAAGACTCGCTCACAACAACGGTCACGATGTCTCCTACTTTATGGGCGCGACTATCTTTAAAAAATTGTTTACTCCCCGGTTGCCATAAACTTCCTGGGGCAGGCTGTGCAACTTCAGGAATAACAACTGTTGTAGGAACAGGAGATTCCTTCATAGCTTGCTGTAATGAATCATGTATAGTTGTCATCTGCGGACGGTAGGACTGGTTACACCCTGCTAAAGCCAAGCCTATCAGCGCAGTTGTCATGTAGTGTGAACGGTTCATTTTATTCTCTCTTATTTAACCAATATACGTCCGTCAGCGAGTACTTCTCCGTGAACAATTTTACCTGAATTTGGGTTCATAAAGCGAATACTGTGCCCTGAAACACCATCTTGCAATGCTTTGCCTGTTCCTAAAACTGTCATGCCCGGTGCTTTGTAGATAACATCTACAACACCATTTTTACGTATCGTTGGTGGTGTACGTACGTAACTATCGTAAACAGGAATACCTGCACGAATTGGCCGATGAGCCTCTTTTCCTACAAGTTCTGCTGCGCGACGTAATACTCTTGGAGATATACTCTTTTCAGGCATACTTCTAACTGTCACATCGCTTTCTGAAATAATGTCTCCACGGCTTAAACTATTTTTAAGAACGGGCACTTCTACCCCCCAAGCTAGTATAGGTAATAGAAATGAAGCCATCACACACAAAGCAAGAAGCATAAATGGCCAGTGAGAATCCGCCTTTGGCTCTACTTGCAAATGTTTCCAACTTTTTACGGCCCAGATGCCGTCCCGAACCAATACTGGATCGGTTGGGACGGTGTCCTGACCTGTTAACCAATGGGTGATTATTTTTATTGTCATTTTAGGTCAACCTTTTTTAACTAATCTGGTTTAATGCACTTAGCATTTCATCAGCCGTAGAAATAATTCGGCTATTTAATTCATAAGCTCTTTGCGCTGTAATTAAGCGGGTAATAGATTCAATTGGATCAACGTTCGATGCCTCTAAAGAGCCTTGTAACATTGTTCCTGAACCACTTTCTCCAGCTGTTACATCTGTTGCAGTTCCTGAGGCTTCTGTTTCGGCGTAAAGGTTATCACCTTGGCTTTCCAAACCCGCCTCGTTTGTAAACATAGATAGAGTAATTGTACCGAAATTTGTTAAAGTTTCGTTTACTTTACCTGTAACCACACCATCTGCTGAAATCGTTACGTCTACAGCATCCTCTGAAATTGTAATACCTGGGTCTAATGGGTAACCTTCTTTCGTTACCAGCTGCCCTGCGTTATCTAGCTGGAAAGAACCATCTCTTGTGTATTTGGTACTACCATCCGGCGTTGTGATTTTGAAAAAGCCGCGCCCTTGAATAGCGATATCAAACGTGTTGTCTGTATTGTTAATCGGCCCTTGTGACATAATACGGTAAATACTACCGACGTTTACCCCCAGACCAATTTGTGCGCCTGTTGGAGCAATAGTTCCTACGCTACTTGTGGTAGACCCTACGCCGATTTTATTAAGGTACACAAGGTCATTAAACGCTGCGTTGTGC
The DNA here is from genome assembly GCA_028817875.1 of Alphaproteobacteria bacterium. Lineage (GTDB taxonomy): Bacteria > Pseudomonadota > Alphaproteobacteria > UBA2136 > JAPPOO01 > JAPPOO01. The sequence goes on from JAPPOO010000066.1 coordinate 18,942, forward strand.
TGTTTAAACGCTGTTGTGCTTAAGTTTGCCACGTTGTTAGAGAGCACATCCACATTGGTTTGTTGTGCGTGCATCCCTGTCGAGGCGATTCTTAGTGCTTGCATCATTTTCTTTAGTTCTCCTTAAATTCTATAAAAGCAATTCTTGTGCCAACCCATTACCGTGCTGGCGTTGCAATGTTACGAATTGCTCGCTCCTCTAAATCTTCCATTTGTCGAATAGCCCGCATTGCCTGTTGGTAGGACTTATTAAGTTCTTGTAGTTTTACAACTTCTTGAATGCCTTCTACGTTGGAAACTTCCAAGCGGCCTTGCATAACAACGACATCTTCATTTGCACGCTCGGGGTTTGCTGTGTCGGGGGCAAAAAAACCACCATTACCTGAACGGTTTAGAACTTGTTGATCTTCTTTATTAAATTTAAATATGCCGAGTTCTGCAACCACGCCGTTTTCTGTTGCTATGGCACCTTCTGCCGTAATCGTGACGCTTTCTGCATCTAGCGGTATAACTATTTCACCGCCAGCGCTATCTAATACTGGTTGGCCTGAACCATTTACTAGTAACCCACGGGAAGATAAGGCAAAGTGCCCGTTACGGGTATATTGGGTTTGGCCGTTTACATCGACCGTAAAAAATCCGTCCCCTTGGATGGCTGCATCCAACGGGTTATCTGTGCTTTCAATTGTGCCTGCGGAAAAGTCTACCAGTACGCCGATGCCTTTGGTGTAGTCACCAATATTTTGGCCGTTAACCTTTGCAGAAACTTCTTCATAACCATAGGTTAACCGCTTGAAACCATGCGTGTTTATGTTGGCGACGTTATCTGCGATCAGGGTTAATTCTTTTCCCTGATTTATCAGACGGCTCCCTAAAATATGTACGCCTTGTACCATGTGTTTATCTCCTTTTCCTCTCTCCACCCCTGATTGATGCACAAGGCATGCCAACTTGTTATAGCCAGTTCACAGGCAAAGCCTGTAAATGGCTACTGGGGCGAGCCCCAGCCCCCACAACAACCAAATGCTTCTCGCATTTGGGATGTTGAAAACTTTTAAAACACCATCAATTTAGCTCTGTATTTTTGTATTCAAACTCATTTTTTTGTTCAAAAAAAATTGCGGCGTAAAAAGCGTCAAAATCGGTGATAAATCAGGGTGAATAAGGGATAAAACGGTATTAAAAAGTGATATTTGAGGTCAAAAAAGTGTAAATT
>JAPPOO010000082.1 GCA_028817875.1 Alphaproteobacteria bacterium
CCATTTCCCGTTTATTGGGAAGCTTTGCAATTTTTTCTTTATTTTTTTCTGCTTTAGCAACCATTTTTGTATTTTTTATTTGTGTCAGTTTTTTACTATTCTTTTTTTTACAATACGGTAGTTCCTTCTTTCAAGCTACTTTTTTATATAAAAACTGACATTTTTATATGGTTTATTAATTTGAGGCACTACCCCTTATGGCTCTTCAAACTACTCTGCATTTCTTTAAGAAAGATACTCTGAGTATCTGTGTAGGAAGCTATTATATCCTCTTTTGCTCTTGATACTGCTAAATAAAATAAGCGTCGCTCTGACCCCTCATCTGTGTCTAAAGCTTGGTACCTCTGGTTTGGCCAATCTTGGGCTTCTGCAAATGGCAAAATTACGCTATCAAATTCCATATTTCTGACTTCTCTTACTGGCGCAACAGTAATTGAACTATGAATACTTGGCATTGTTTCTTTACGAATGTTTGGGAGCATTTCCATCATACTCCCTTTAATATTTAACAATATATCTAACGCCAGTAACGCAAAACGGCGATCGTCCTCTGCTAAGTGTGGGAGCATATCAAATACAAAAGCTTTAAACCCCTCTTGAGGTTCTATCTTTCTTTGTTGCAATAGCTGCCACACACTCAACAAATTTCGCCGGAAAGTAGATAGCTCACGAGTACTTCCCTCTAGTCCGTCAGGGAATTGTGCTCCCTTAACTAACCAGTCTTTTGCCTGTATCCCTTTCTGGGCCAACTGAGCCTGTATATCAGTAGATACCCTCATAAAGCTCATGACATTAAATAACTGACTGTCTTTAGCCTGATTTAACATAACGTAAAGAAGATCTAGTACAGCTTCTGCCGCTTGATTTTCCCAAATAGGCCGAGCATAACTACCTACTTCTATTCCCCTTACCTGTAGTAAATGTGTTAGCCGAGCTGCCTGCTCATCTTGACGCACAATAATACCAACTTTTTTGCTTTTTAAATGTTTTAGCTTCTCTACTAGAAACGTTATTTCCTCTGATTGCGTGGCACACTCTTTTACCACTAGCGAACCTGTATGGTTTGCTGTTGTTTTTTCTTTTTTAGGTATTCTATTTTTTATTAGCCTTGGCAGTTTACTTACTGCCGGCCATAACCTTTTGGAAGTTCTATAATTATCCTGAAGTAGGAACTGTTTTACGTTGCTTTTTTTCTCAAATTTTTGAAAAAATTCAGCGCCCATAGCTCCATCACGACCAAAAGCAGTTAAATCATCATTACCAACTAAAAATAAGGTTACTCCCCGTGTTAGATGTGTTTGTAACCAGCGATACTGTATTGGCGTCGCATCTTGCACATTATCAACTAACATATATTTTACCTTGCAGGAGGCAACGGTACCGTTGTCCATTCCTACAATATGCTGCCGTACTATCATATGCCGATCGAGCAAATTTAATTGATCTAAAAGCCCTCTATAACGATTATATAGATTAACATACGGCTCTGTCTCTTGAGGATTTTTTAGCTGAGCTCTAAAAGAACGAATAATATGCTCAGCTTCATCTAAACTTCCCCCAAAACGCTCTTCCTTCATAACTTGGCGTAATAGCTGGCGAACTTTACCGTTATCTGCAAAGTTAATTGGGTGGTTTTCTGCCTTTACTAATTGCTCCTCTGCAAAATCTTTTACTGTTCCAAATTTAATTTTATCTAAAAGCTTTTTATAGCGCTGACCAAACTGTTTCTTTACAAATTGTGCAGACCGATAGGAAAAACAAATAAATGCAACCTCATCTGCCTCTTTAGAGGCTTGGGCTAACCGTGCGGCTTTTTCAATTAGCAACAATGTTTTTCCACTGCCCGGCGCCCCCAAAACAACTGAGGATTCTGAGTAGTCTAAGAATGCTGCCTGATTTTCGGTAAATACTAGCATACACCAGTATCCTTACAGGGCATGTTATGGTTATATTGTTTTATGCGCTGCTTTTTAAGCGATGAACACGACGATACATAGCATACACATTGCGAATATACCGCTGTGCATATTTCTTTGTACCACTGTGATAACGACCTACGCTGTTCCACCAATCTCTCTCTTGTCGATGCTTTCTTAAATATGATACAGCGTAACTTGCGTTTTTAGCAGGGTCAAATGCTTCCTCTATCCCTGCGAAGCCATCTTTATGGTAATGCCAATTAATCTGCATAAGACCAATATCTAAATTATCATACCCCTGCTCTAAAGCATTTTTTACATAACTCGCAGCAATACTACCACTATCAAAGCGTTTGCTAAAATGGCGCCCTTTTAAACTTATTTCACCTTCATTTTGCTTTAAAAAGAGCCTTTCAATAGCAGATGCACTCAAATTTTTCTGTTTTTTACCATTTATGGTCACATCAAAACGTTTAAAACCAATTCTACGCAACTTATCTAATTTAGTTAGTGCCTCAGATACTTGGCCAAATTTATATGTACTTGTAGGGTTCACACCTACTGTATACGGCCAAGGAAGTACGTGACCATCTAGTCCCTGCCCTGTTTCCACTAAACTCATGGAATGTAATAGACCGCGAGGGACTTCGTTTTGCCTTTCAATACTTGCAACCACTCTCCAAGCTTGTCGCGCAATGCTTGGGTCATAAGCATCTGCGTACAGCTGTCCCATTGCTAATAATGAGATTGTTATAAGCCACGCATACCGCATATTTTTCCATACCTTCCCGTTTTATTTTTGGCAGACTACTTCTAACCTACCATTAGTTATATGGGGATACGGAAGCTATTTTTCAACTGCTCCTGACATATAGTTTGTTGAATACGTTGTTTATTTAACGCAAGTTGCTAGATATTGTGCCTTTATAGAGATTTGAACTAACTTTAGCGGTTAAATACCATATACAAAATACCACGATCGTTTGGCTTACCTTTAGGAGCTAGCCTCATATTTTCCATGGCAGCATAACGTAACTCTCCCCATTCATCTGTTTTAGGAACGGTTACAGCTGGAATGTTTACTTCATTTGGGTCAGAAAACTCGTTTCTCACATGTATAACAACTCCTGTTAGCAAGGCAGACTGCCATACTTCTGATAAATCAAATACTAAACCATTTCCTTTGAACCAACTTGGAATTACGTATGTCTCTCTTAGTACGCCAGGAATATCCTTATCTAAAGCCATCGCTCGTATTAAATCTGTATCGTCAAATTTTTCTGCTGCTTTTCTGGCTATATCATCTATTTTTTTGCCATCTACAATTTGTAAAAATGCGCGGTATGGTACGTCTGTTGTTACAACAGCTATATATGTTGTTCCGGATTCACCCGTTAAAAACATACGTGTCGCCATTTTTGGGAGCAATGACCGCATACGAAATGCACGGTTTTCATACCCCTCTACAACGAGAATATCTAGATAATCTTGATCCTCTACTGTTACATTAATAATTGGCTCGGGAAATTCGATATGGGAAATATCTACTTCACTTAAGCCGATAGTTAACGTATGCGTTGGGCCACGCCATACTAGCGTATCTGCATAACTTGTTAGCGTTACAAATATACTTAGTATTACTAATAAAATCCGGGCTGTTATTATCATTTTTATTTACCCTCCAATCTCACGTGTTTTAAAGCTCAATACCATTAGGCCAAACGGGTTTTCTTTTGTTACCAGCTCATGACGAAGTTTTAATGTAAATTCTACTGGGCGTGTTTGTATAACACTTCCGTTTATAATCTGCTGCAAACTTCCACGGAGGGTCACTATTTTTATCTTCTCCTCTCCCTCTTGCACCGTATTAATCCGTAATGTTTGGCGATTTGGAATGAAGTGTTCTGATGCCTTTAAATTACGTGAATCCCTAATTTTTGCGCCAAAGAAACTATCGGCAAAACGCAACATCTCGGGCGTGAAGAATTTTTTAACCTCTTCGTACTGCCCTTGGTAAGACTCGTAAGTAAATGTATGTAAACTTTGTGTTAAAAAATCTACAAACGCATTGATAAGCATTTCTCCTGTTTCTGGGCGATAAATTGCCCCCGTACTACCAGGAACAACATATACTGGTAAAGTTTTACGTATACTAGATAGATGATTTGCTAAGTTACGGTTTCCACTTACTATCCACATGATTAATACCGATTGCAGCACAATAATAACTAGTAATACACCTACTATGCGGTGAGACTTATCAATCAATGCTCCAGCGCGTGCTACAAAATCCATGTCTGCATGATACCCGTAAATATCTAAAAGGGAAAGCTTTACTCTTTTAACTTACTAAACTTCAAAACGCTTTACTTGGTTTGCTCCTGGTACCATACGTCCTATCCTTACGTAACGGTAAAATAGCCTGTAAGCCTGACCTTCTGGCTTATCTATCGTCAGTTTGTTAACCATATATACCGTAAAAACAGCTACTGTAAATGCTAACAAAGGATGATGAAACATAAACATTAAGCCGTAATACACAACTAAGAATGAGAATAAAAACTCTGCACTACGATTTGGTTTATCTATATTACGAGGTACTGGACGCATAATTTATTCAACCTCATTACCATTTGTCTATATTGGCGCGATCTGTACCAGTTGGCTTTATGATGGCATTGGCCGTATTATACATACCTTCAAAAACACCTGGGAATGCTGTTAGAATGGCTCCTAAAATTATCATCATTAGCCCCCAGTTTTGTTGTTGCACAAACCATGTATAAAAACCAATAGTTCCTGCCAAAAGCCCGATCGCTAAAGAAATGTTGCCAGACAAAAATGCCACCAATACCTCAGTTTCTTTTTCTACCACACTGGCCATTGCAATATTACTAACAGTAATTACTGCTATTGCAACTGTTATTGAAATGTATAAAATAATTTTCATTCCTTCATTGAAGGGCTTTTTAGTCAAAAGAAAAAGAGGACAAGCCATCTTTATTCTTTAGTGCACATA
>JAPPOO010000016.1 GCA_028817875.1 Alphaproteobacteria bacterium
AAACATAATAAAGGGTTTTACATGCAGGGCTTTGAAGTTGTCGCTATATTGCTGCTATTTGGCTGTGCTATGGCACGTAACCTTATTATGAGGCCTGCAGCCATACATTTTCCGGGAAAAGCGACCCCTGCGTTCAGTGGTATTTGGATGCTTCTTGCCTCTTTTTGTCTCTTGCCTTTCTACTATCCACTGTTATTAGAAGCATTACCGTCTATTCAAACAAATCCTGCTATTGTTTTAGTAAGTTTTGCAAAAGGACTATTTTTGTGGGGTAGTATTACTTTAACTCAAATAATTCGTCGGCACTCTTCCTCTAGCGCTGCTTTCCGATCTTTACTAACAGTCGGGCTGCTTGCAATTTTTAATGCAGGATTAGGAGAAGTACTAAATTTTTGGCAGTGGTCATCCGTTATCGTATTATCCATACTTGGTGCAGCATTTCTTTTACACGGGCACCTAAAACAGCTTCCTCAACAAGCAAAATACTTATTTACTATCTTAGTGTTTATTTCAGCTTTACCAGGAATGACAGACCAAATTGTCATTACTCAGACCAACTGGTATGTACAGTTTATATTATCAACAATCAGCTTATGCATAATAAGCGCTGTAATAAATAGAGACTTGAGTGTATTTAAAAAAGCCTTTTCTCATAAAGTATGTTTTATGGCAGGAGCAACTTGGGGCGTTACAGAAGTTATCATCCTTATGTTGTTGGTAACATATGTACCCGTTACGGTAGGAGCAGCTGCTATGGCTATGTCAGTACCAACAGTTATGCTTATCTCAAGCTTACGCTGGAAAGAAGGACGTTGGTGGGAACAAGCTTTATTTGGGTCAACAGCTTACGTAGCCGCTATTCCATTATTTATTCTATAGCAAAAATAGCATATGCTCGTAAGCTATGAACTACTGGCTATTTAAATCTGAGCCCTATAAATATAGTTGGGATAATCTTTGCAAAGATAAACAAACTTATTGGGATGGTGTACGTAATTATCAGGCTCGTAACTATATGAGGCAAATGGAAATAGGTGATTTTGGCTTATTTTATCACTCGAATGAAGGTAAAGAAGCTGTTGGTATCGTAAAAATCATAAAAAAATGCTACCCAGATCACACATTTAAGCCAGAACCTAACAAATCTAACCCTTGGGAAATGGTAGATATAGCTGCTGTAGCCCCTCTAAAGAAAGCTGTAACTCTGGCAGCGGTAAAATCAAACCCTGAACTATCCAATATGGCATTGGTTACAAAACAACGCCTTTCCGTGCAACCAATAACTCCTGAAGAATGGCAAAAAGTTCTTGATATGGCTGAAACTAAACAGCCTGAGCGTGGCGCTGCTCTTTAATTTCAAAATAAGCATCAAAGCAGGCTGCAATCACACGTATAAACGGCTTACCAGTTACCGTAACTTTCACGATATTTTCAGAAACTTCTACTAGCTGATCGTGAGCTAAAGCTTCTAATTTTGGCCATATATCATCAAGCACATTTAAAGAATGCCCTAACTGTTGACATGTTTTACCAACATCAACTACATAATCGCACATTAGTCGTTCTATAAGACAACGTCTTAAAATATCTTCCTTTGTAACGGCAACCCCTTTACACACGGGTAATAAAGAATTTTCTACTCGTGCTCGGTATTCCGATATATCAGAATAATTCTGTATATACCCAGCTGGTAAACAACTAATAGATGATACACCTAAACCAATTAGGGTATCAGCACTATCCACTGTAAAACCTTGAAAATTACGGTGTAACATTTTATTTTTGAACGCAATAGCCATAGAGTCATCTGGCAAAGCGAAGTGGTCATACCCCACACGCATATAACCAGCATTCTCCAACTCCTGTACCGCAAAATCAAACAATCTTTGTCGGTTTTTTGCTTTTGGCAAATCGTATTTTTCTAGTATTTTTTGGTGTTTTTTCATCCATGGTACATGAGCGTACCCAAATAAAGCAATCCGTGTAGGGGTTAACTTTTGTGTCAGAGAAATTGTTTGAGCAATGGTATCTAAATTTTGCTCTGGTAAGCCATATATTAGGTCAAAGTTTATGTTGTTAATGCCATTTTTACGTAACCAATTCACAACATTTTCAACGTCTTCAAATGGCTGAACCCGATTTATTGCTTTTTGAACCGAAGCATCAAAATCCTGTACACCTATACTCGCACGGTTAATGCCTTCTTCAGCTAGCAGGTCGATATAACTTTCATCTAACACACGTGGGTCTAGTTCCATTGCGTGTTCAGCATCATCCTGTATGTCAAAACACTCTCGTAACGTCTTCATAAGCTGTTTAAGCTCGTTTTGAGGGATAACAGAAGGTGTTCCTCCCCCCCAATGAATATGCTGTACCATTTGTTGGCGCCCAATCAGTTGAGCTACTTGTTGGATTTCTTGCTGTAGTGTTTGTACGTAGTCTTGTATAGCTTTATTTCCATTGACTACTTTCATATGGCAGCCGCAGTAAAAACAAAGTTGCCGACAAAATGGAACATGCAAATAAAGGGAAATAGGCTCTTCAGGTAAGTTTATTAACCACTGCTGAGCTTGTTCGTGGCTAATACCATCATGAAAATGTGGAGCTGTTGGGTAACTCGTATAGCGCGGTACGGGAATATTATATTTTTCAAACAAATCAGTCATAAGCGCCAGTCTGCCACCCATTGCTGTAGTTGAAAAATAGTTTCATCTATTGGTTTGTCTGTTTGCAGTTGAAGCTTACAGCTTTTGGCAAAGTCAGCGTTGCTTTTTTGGTGCTGAGAGAGCGCTAGATATTTCTCTAATGTCATATTTTTTCGTAACAAAGCACGCTGTTTTCTAATCTCAGAAGCACACATACACGCAACTGTTGTACTGCATAGTGTGTCTAGGGTTGCTTCAAATAAAAGCGGTGCTTCTATAACCGCTATAGCTTCACTAACCTCTTTAAGCCAGCCTTGAACTTTAACTTTCAAAGCAGGGTAAATAATACCTTCCAGCGTTGTTAATACAGAAGGGGTATTTATAATGATTTTTCCCAGTTTTTCGCGGTTAATAGCACCATTTTCTGTAAGAATGTCGTCCCCAAAAACATCAACTATTTCCTGCGTTACGCCTGTACCAGCTTGCTGTAATTCATGCACGGCGATGTCAGTATCTAGTACGGCGCAGCCCATTTTCTTCAGCTCTTGTGCAACAGCTGATTTACCACTTGCTAACGGGCCTGTTAAGCCAATAACAAAGGGAGATTTTTTCATAAAAACCTTACTGGCTTTGAACTAAACGTTGACGGTCAACCCAACCGTCAGCACCTTGCACGGTTACTTCGCATTGAATGTCGCTACAGGTGTTAAGAGCAACAACAACGCCTGACTCCAAAAGGTGCGTAGGCCTTGTGCCATCAGCCTTTTTGTAGAGTGTGGCAGGCTCTCCAGAAGAAACAACGGCGGTGTGTTGGCTGGAAACCATGCCGATATATACCCAACCTTCTTCGCCCTCAATGTCGCGGATTTTGTACCAGTTATCGTACTTAGCAAGAAGAACTACTGGCCAACCGCGTCGTTGGAAGACCCACAAGATAGGGTAACGTGTGCCGGGGCCGGCTCTGACATTGACTTCGCTACGTTTAAGGGAAGCCGCGCGAGGAAATGGGTTATCCTCCGCCCAAAGCGGAAAAGCAAGAGCCGAAATGGCTATAATAAACAAACCCCGTACCCACATGAGTTGAATTGTAGCAAACTCATTTAAGTATGGCCAGTTAGCAAAAAAGTTCATTTTTTTACTCAAAAAAAAATTGCGACGTAAAAAGCGTCAAAATTAGCTATGAATGAGAGTGAATAAGGGATAAAACGGTATTAAAAAGTGATATTTGAGGTTAAAAAAGAGTAAAAAAATGCACAAAAAGAGCAAAAAATATCAAATTTTTGCGATTTTTTGGCGGTTCCCATTGTTATTTTGTATACAATACGGCGGGCGCGTGGGGTGAGGGAGGGGTGGCGTGTGCTGGGTGAAGGAAAGGGCTGTTGAAGTGGTGGTTGGATGAAGGCTAGGCAAGGAGGTGGTGCGATTGAAGAAGGGGGCTTGATTCTGCTTTGTATGCAATGTTGTGAGTGTGCGGGGGAGTGGCGATGGTGAGTAGGTGGGGTGATTGTAGGGTAGAGAGGGATGGATGAATGAAGGGGCTGTTGAGCTGGTTGAGTAACGTGAGAAGCTGGGGATTTGTTGTGTTTTTGGTTTGTATATGGTAGTGGATGCAGCTTTGTATGCGTAACATCTTATCTTATAAAAACTTAACACATATTCTAAAGGAACTTAATTATGAGAAGAAGACCTTCTTTTCTTGAATTTATAACTTTGATGTTGTTTATGCTCATTGCACCAGTGGGTGCTTTTGGGGACAGTAGTACTGTATATAATGACCTGATAGTGCCAGATGTGAATGTAGAAGCCAAAAGGCGTGAAGATTTAATTGGTATACGAGTAACACCAAATGGAGGCTATGAGTTATACATGTGCTTTTTTGATGTTTGGCCTCAAACACCAATAAAAACTACAAACTTACGCGAAATCAGGAGAAGCGCACTAAAAGCAGGGCTAAGAAAAACACTAGGATTTAAGAAACAAGATACCGACTACCCGTTAATTGTTATTAAATTAGTGTTTGATAACAATTACACCCTTCTCGAAGCATCACTTCAGCGTACATCAGGACAAGTGGCAGCTTTTCTAACACATAGCGAGGCATCTCTAGCCCTACAACAATCCAATTCACCGTTTTACGAAGATCTCACCACAGCATACAAGCTAGCAAAGCAACTTGCACGTGCAGAAATAACCATGAAGAAAGCAGAAGCTAAGGATATGATACGAAGTTTTGTAGAATTTCTAAGAAATAATTTAATAAGGTTGGTAAATAATAAAAACCAGCCCTTTATT
>JAPPOO010000009.1 GCA_028817875.1 Alphaproteobacteria bacterium
CCGGTTTATAAATCATAAACTCATGAAGAATTAGATAGGCTCTCAACCCTACTCAAAACAGCCATAGGCTTTGATGAAGACCGAGGAGATAAAGTTGAAATTATTGATATGCCATTCTCTCAAATGCCTGTGCTGGAAGCCTACGAACCACCTTTACTTAATAAATCAGATATTTTTCTTTTGGTAAAATACTTGATTGTATTTATAGGCCTTTTACTTGTCGTTTTTATGATCATACGCCCTGCCATGAATGCTTTTTCTAAAGCAGTTTCAACAATGTCCTCCACTCCTTCATCCTCTGCCTCTTCTCTACCACCAGCTGCTGGAGGAGCTATGCCAATGCCAAATGCTCCAGTAGCTGATGGCTCTACCGAACAGGCTCCTAACGAAACGGTAGCCATTAATCAAGTGGAGGGACGTGTTAGAGAATCTATGGTGAAGCAAGTAACAGAGGTTATTGACCAACATCCGGAAGAAAGTCTTTCTGTTGTAAGAGGTTGGATGGCAGATGCAAATTAAGACTTTTAGGAAACTATCAATATGAATTTAGCTGGAGAACAAAGTGTGACTTCAGGTCAAGGCTCTGTGAGTGCTGGTGGCCCTCGCAAGGCTGCCATTCTCGTACTTGCTATTGGAGAAGATAGAGCAGCTGGTTTATTTAGTAGTATGGATGACTATGAAATTCGTGATATCTCTAGAGAGATGGCTGCTTTAGGTAAAGTTTCTGGTAATGAAATGGAAGAAGTTCTTCAAGAATTTACCGATACTATTGGCGGAGCTGGAGGAGGACTTGTAGGAGGGTGGAATACAACTGAGCGCTATTTACGTACCTTTATGAAAGATGACCGCGTGGAAGAGCTTATGGAAGAGATGCGTGGTCCAGCGGGACGTACTATGTGGGAAAAACTTGCAAATGTCAGTGAAGATATTCTTGCTGGCTATCTAAAGAATGAATACCCTCAGACTGTTGCTGTTATTATGTCCCGCATTCGTCCACACCATGCTGCAAAAGTATTAACTCAACTCCCAGAGGATCTAGCTCTTGAAGTCATGCACCGTATTTTAGTTATGGATAATGTTCCGCGAGAAGTTCTTCAAGCTGTGGAAGAATCCCTTAAAAGCGAGTTTATGCGTAATTTAGCGCAAAAAACCAATAGAGACAGCTATGAAATGATGGCTGATATCTTTAATAATTTCGACCGTGCAAATGAATCTAAATTTCTGGAACTTCTTGAGAAACAAAATGAAGAAGATGCAGAGCGCATTCGCGCTCTTATGTTCACATTTGAGGATATTGGAAAAACTGATGATAAAGGACTACAGACAGTTTTACGCGATGTTGAAAAAGATGCCCTCGCTTTAGCTCTTAAAGGAGCTAGTGAAGACCTTCGACAGAGATTTCTCAATAATATGTCAGAACGTGCTGCCAAGATACTTTCAGAAGACATGGAAGCCATGGGACCTGTCAAAGTAAAAGAAGTAGATGAAGCTCAAATGAAAGTTGTTAGCGTTGCTAAAAATTTAGCTGACCGCGGAGAAGTCATCTTCATGGAAGAAGGCGGTGATGATGAATTTATCACTTAATTTTTATGCTGTGTAACTATGACTAAATCAGACAATAAATTTGATAAATTCCAGTTTGATACAGACTTTTTTGAAGTTTTATCTCCTGCTGAAGTTGCTGCGGCCGAAGAAGCTGACCAAGCTCGTGAACAAGCTTATGAAGAGGGATTTGCCGCAGGAAAACAAAAACAAACCCAAGAAATGCAGACTCAACTCCAGCAACAGATTCAAGCTCTGCAATCTATAGCTGATGAGGTTCAACATCAGCAAGATGCTTATACTATTGCCCTTGGTAGACAAGCTTTGACTATTGTAACACAAGTCCTTAATCAACTGTTAGATCATGCTGCTGAGAATTACCCTCAAGATATTCTGGAGCAACATTTAAAGGGTATTATTGCAGAACTTCCTCAAAACATGCCCTTAACTTTGAAAATTCATCCAGATGCTGCAACATTCCATGAAAAACTACAAGCGCCGGAAGCGACTATTCAAAACTGTTCATTTGCAATACAAACTGACCCTCAAATTCCTCTGGGTGACTGTGTTGCAATATGGGAAAATGGGGGGATTGAGGCTGGACTAAGCCAAGCTAAACAACAGCTAACGGATTTGCTCAACAATACTCCGCCCAACCCAACTATAGCAGAAACAGACAATACTCATAATGAGCTAGGTACTACACCACAAGATGAAACAGAACATCTGAAAGAAGATACTCCCGAGTAAGGATTATCCTTCTTGCACCCAACACAGGAATTGTTTAGAGTGTTTTGCAGGCAACAATAACAAAGAATGTCGGTGATATAATGACAGATACACCTCCAGCAGAAGGCGGCATAAATTTAGACCTAGAAGAGCTAGGTGAGGCTAGTAGTGGAGCAAGTGGCTCGGAAGCTGGTCTAGAAGCTGTTTATGATGTCCCTGTTACTGTTAAAGCTGTTCTTGGTACTACGGAGATGTACATAAACCAGCTTTTAAAGTTAGGACGTGGTGCTGTGGTTGAACTAGACCGAAAAGTAGGGGATGCCGTAGATATTTATGTTAATGATCGTCTAGTTGCTCGAGGTGAAGTTGTGATCGTGGAAGATAAACTTGGTGTAACGATGACAGAGATTGTTAAATCCTCTCATTAACCGTATATTGTTAATTAAGAATAATAAATTAAAGAAAATATGGATTTAGCAACACTTATTGGCTTGGTTTTAGGCTTTGGCTTGGTGGGCATGGCCATTATGTTGGGTGGCTCTATTGGTGCATTTATTGATGTTCCTTCTATTCTTATTGTTGTTGCTGGGACTCTTTCCATTACTACAGTCTCTTTTACCCTTAAAGAAGTTATAAAAGGCCAAGGCCTCCTCCTTAAAACTGTGCTGTTTAGCGTTCCTGCTGCCCCAGACGAAGCTAAAATGCTGATTGAGCTTGCCCAAAAAGCGCGAGCTAATGGGTTGCTAGCTATTCAAGGAGATGTAGATGCTATTTCAGATGATTTTTTAAAAAATAGCCTTACTATGGCTGTCGATGGTAGTCCGCCTGAAGTTATTGAACAAGTCATGAAAACTGATACGGCAAACATGATGGAACGGCATATATCAGGCGTTCAAATCTTCAAAAAATCGGCTGAAGTTGCCCCTGCAATGGGCTTGATTGGTACACTGATTGGACTTGTTCAAATGCTTGGAAATTTAGATGACCCTAGTAAAATTGGGCCTGCAATGGCTGTTGCACTACTTACCACTATGTATGGTGCTATCTTAGCTAATATGGTGTTTAGCCCAATGGCTGCAAAGCTTGAACGTAACAGCGCGGAAGAAATCCGGTTACGCAAAATTTATACAACTTCTGTTCTTTCTATTGTTAAGCAGGAAAATCCACGCCAGCTGGAACTAGTCGTAAATACAATTCTTCCACCATCTGACCGCATCAGTGTGTTTGATTAATCTAGCATCTCTTTGTTAATTAGGGCATAATTTCGCCATGCCAGTAAATGTGCTTCAAGTCGGTAAAATTTCAGGGGACTCCACCCTTGCTGCTGCTACGGCAGCAAATAAACTTAAACTTATTTCTGTACCTGATGAAACGCAAGCCCTAGAAGTTTTAAACACTCAACGTGTAGAAATGGTTTTTGTTGGTCACAATATTGAGTTACCAAACTTTTTTACACATGTTAGCAGTTCTAAAATCACAGCCCCTATTGTAGCTTGCGGGCCTGCACAGCCTGTCAAAAATGCTGTTACAGCTATTCGTTTAGGTGCTATTGAGTATTTAGCTACACCATTGGAACAAGAAACAGTTGAGATTCTTTTGTCTCGCCTTGCTCCTGAAGAAGAAGGTTTTTCCCCTATTGTTGGAGATCCTAAAACACTAGAACTCCTCTCTCAAGCTAAGCAATTCGCGCAAAGTAATGCGAGTATTTTGTTACGAGGAGAGAGCGGTACGGGTAAAGAGGTTTACTCCAAATATATTCATGCGAATAGTCCACGTTCATCACAAGAGTTTGTTGCTGTTAATTGTGCTGCTATCCCTGAAAATTTACTAGAATCCGAGCTTTTTGGTCATGAAAAAGGTGCTTTTTCTGGTGCTCTCAACCGTCGTATTGGTAAATTTCAGCAGGCAGACCATGGCACACTATTGTTAGATGAAATTTCTGAAATGGACTTGACCTTACAGGCTAAACTTTTACGTGCTATACAAGAGCGTGTTATTGACCCTGTAGGTTCTAGCCAGTCTGTCCCTATTGATATTCGCCTTATTGCAACAACAAATCGACACTTAGAAGATTACGTGGCTGAAGGTAGTTTTCGAGAAGATTTATATTTCCGTCTTAATGTTGTCATGCTTGAAATTCCCCCTTTGAGAGAACGGCCTGGAGATATCCCTCCACTGGCAGAACATTTTGTTGCTGTTTATGGAAAACAAAATGATAAAAAAGACTTAACTATTAGCGCAGAAGCCATGAAAAAGCTGGAAAACTGCTATTGGAAAGGCAATGTGCGGGAATTAGAAAATACACTTCACCGTGCTGTTTTAATGACTGGAAGTGCTACGGAAATGCAGCCTGAACATATTGTTATATCCCCTATGTCTCTTCAAATGATGGAGCAAGAAGATAACAACCAACAAGCAGCTCAGTCAGCTAAACAACATTTGTCCCCTTCTTCCAGCGGTATTGCTGCCTATGCAGCTGCAGAAACAGGGCAGTTTTCAAGCCAAAATTATGCAAGTAAGAGTCTAGAAGATATTGAGAAAGAGCATATCATTAATACACTAGGGTA
>JAPPOO010000062.1 GCA_028817875.1 Alphaproteobacteria bacterium
AGGCAACATTAATTTTTTTAATGTTGTCTTCTGCCTGTGTACTATCTGGGTTTTTATCGGGATGATTTTCTTTCACAAGTTCTAAATAACGGCTCTTTAAAGGCTTGCCAGTAAGAGGGGCGTCTAGCTTAAAAATATAACAAGCTTCTCTTACATCCTTTGGTAGCTGTTGGCTATCAGATTGTGGTTGTTGTTCAGACTGCCGCTTTTTAAAGAAAGAATACAAATCTTCAGCAGTTTCAAAAAGGGACGTGTAATTCTTGTCATTAACGCCCATTTTCCACGTTGGACGGTGCCAAGTAGCAGCACCGTGTTGCATGGAAAATATCTCGTTTTCATTGAAGCCTTCTAACCCGTTCCAGCGTTTATTAAATTCCTTAATATGAGCCTTACAAAAATATTGATACTTAGAGAGGTCACGTGGGTCGCACGGAGCTTTAAATTCTCCTTCATCATTACAGTCTGGCCAATTGCAAGTGGGCATAAAAAATCCAATTAATTTAGTTTCTATATACTATACTAATGTATGGAGAAAAATAGCTGGTAAATCAAGTTTTCTAAGTATTCTTGGTGAAAAAGAAATAAAGTAAAGCTTGTAATAAGAGCTGGTCCAAAAGGTATATCATGATGCTTATAAGGTTTATAAAACGCAAATGGAAGCATAAGAAAGCCAGCTAGCCAAAAAGACCAAGGTATAAGTGTAGGGGAAAGCCAAACACTCATAGCAAGCATTAACTTAATATCACCTCCACCTAAAAATACATTTTTTTTTCCTAAAATACGCATCATCAAAATGAGTATAAGTAGCAAAGCTGTAGTAAAGGCAAAGCTAGCCATACCTTGTATAAAAAATTCTCTTTTATATGCTACAACTAAACCAGTCAAAAATAGTGGAATAGTATAGATATTCGGCAAAACTCTATAGTGAAGGTCTAGCGCTGCAAGTCTTCCAAGAATTAGGAATAAAAACCAGTATGCAGAAAAAGACTGCCAAGAAAGCAAGGCAATAAGAATAGTACATATTATAGTACTGAGTATGAGGAAGGAAGGAGGGAGAAGAGTAGGGAAAATATCCTCTCTATCTAACCACCGTGTTTCCCACCAAAACAATCCGTTTGTAGTAGCTTTAGAAGCAGGAAGAGCCATGAGAGTAACAGATAGACGCGCTAAAAGGCGGTGTCTCACGTCCTCCTAAGTTAGAGTGGTAAAACAAAGTACGCCCCCATGGGTCTTGAGCATAACTTGTTGGTAAGCCAACGTCTTCCATAAGCTGCTCCATATCATTTATATCACCTGCAAGGTAGCTCCTAAGTTCGCCTTTCGCTGTCGTATAGTAAACAATACCTTCCGTAGAATCTAAATCAGACTTTGGATAAAAGTTAAACTGAGTATGGTTTTTGCCTTCAAAATCAGCGCACCAAACAGCAGGAGTCACACCACTACAAGTCCCCATCGCTTCTAAATAGTTGGCAGCTTCTTTAGAAGTAATTTTATCAATAATTAACTGTCCTCGTGCACGGTATTCTTCAAGTCTTTTTAACTCAATATCTCTGCTAGATATCTTAATTCCTTTGTCATCATTACGTTCTTCCCACTCAGCATAGTCTTGTTCTGTATTAATAATATCAGAGTCTATAACGCCATCATTACCAGCAGAGAAAACCACTGCATATTTAAAGGGAATTTCAATACCTTCAACTTCAATATTGGCTGTTACTTGAGAGTAGTGCCAATCATTTCCCCAAGAGTCCTGTTTAAAAGCAGGATTATCTATCAAACCTTCTTGAAAAATATCATCGATTGATTCAGGAAATTCAACAACGCCAACATTTTTGTAGTAATCCAAAATACCTTCACGAATAGCAGCAAGGGATCTTTCCGTTGCATCTACTTTACTTTGAGCCAAACGAGAAAGCATGGAAATACCACCTGTGGCAGCCAGTACGCTCAGAACGATAAGAGCAATACGCGCATCCATACCAAACATGGCACCTCGTTGACACATCCAAATTTTGCGAGCCCACTTAATCATCATTCATCTTTCAAAGTTAGTTTTATAGGGTAAGTGTAGTTCCAAGGGGAAGTAAACTCAAGTAAAGCTTCTTCATCATTCCTGTAAGTATAGTAAAAATCATTTCCCCAAATATCTTTTATTTTCAAAGCGTCTTGAAGCTGGTCGTATTCACTTTCTGTAGGAAAACGGAAGTTGGCTGCGTAAAATTGGTAAACTTGCTCAGCCATTTGCTCAAGGCGTTGAACAGATTTTGCGACCTGATTTTTTCTAATAGCACCAGTATCCACAATAATAACAGGGTCAAGTCCATCCTTTGCTGCACGTGCAAGCCCTTTGGCATCAGGTGTATCCCTAAGTTCTGTTTGGGCGAGAGGGTCGTCAGTCGCAGCAATGGCGATACGTTGGTTTGTTAGGTCAAAAACAGTTTCACTATCCCGTGCAATAAGTTGAATATCTTGCTGTCCACGGGTTTTTCCTTGGCTTCTTCCCGTATGCTGTCTGAGTTCATCAATATTGAAATCTTGCCCAAAAGTGCTAGCTGTTTCTGTCATAATGGTAAACTCAACAGCTTTTGCAATGTCTTCCGCTTCTGCTTTTACACGTTCCGCCCGTTCTTCTTGTATTCTAATAAGGTCTTTTTTTGCCCAGTGCATAGCAAGGGTGGAAAAAATACCAATAGCCATAAGCAGCCCAAACATAAACGGAGAGAAGGCACCACGTTGGTTACGTAAATGTCTTGTTAAAAAATCACCTAAAAATGATGTCATACGTTTTTTCAAGTACTTTAATAATGACTTGTCTCCGCTTGATTTCAACAATCTCTACTTGAAGCATATGTTTTGCTTTATACGCATTAGGGCGCTTATTTCTATCTTGAACAAAGTCTTTAATGACTTCATCTCGTATAGCTTTATATGTTTTTTGTGTTTGTGCGCCAAGCTGAGCAGGGTTTGGCATCTGCAAATCAACTTCCTTAACGATGTCTTCTGTTCTAGCTATCAAGTAAACAGGCAGGTTTAATACGGAACCTTCTGTATAACGGCGGCCATTAATCATTGCGTATTTTACAGGGGACGTTGCAATTGTCTGTACAACAATACGAGATATTTCCGCCTGCATATTTAATTCCTCAAAATGAGGAGGGGCCTTACGCACTGCTTTACTGATGACATTACCTAAAAAAGATTTAAATTCTGAAACATCAATTGTATTAGAAGCTCCTAAAGCTGATAAATTCAGTAAATTAACGCCATTTGTGTCAAAAGATGTCGCATAACTTGTTTCAGCAGGCTCAAATTCAATATCCGTACCGTCGCCTTCTTTCTTTTTAGGGTAGCGTGGTTCAAAAGGATCTATACCTTCTGTTGTTAAAAGTGTCTCCCAATTTGTTGTGGTTGCAATAACATCTTCACCTTCATCGTATTTTTGAACACGCTCTTCCACAACATCGTCATAAACAAAATCAAAGTCAGGCTGGCCGGAAAAAGTACGTGGCCACGTAATGCGTTGCTGAGCATCAGCGGTAAGGTACACGCCCGAAAGTACAGCCGTCACAAAAAGAAATGTTATTAGGTTATAGAAGGTTCGGATCATACACATATAAGTATCCTTCTATTTGAACCATTTTTAAGTGTTCTGGCGAGCCTTTTGGCGGGTTAGAACAGCCAAGGCAGTATTTATACGGGGCAAAACCTGGCAGGCTTGCCATTTTTTCCAAAACTTTTGTACTGTTTGCAAAAGTAGCAGGGCCTGTAATACGGAACGTATGGCGGAAGAGGGCACGGTTACCTCCTGCATAGCGGGGTTGTCCTACAAAACGTAACTCCATACCGGGTGCGCCAATATCCAACAAACGCTCTAAAGTAAACTTCTGGTCATCTCCCATCAACATAGAAACTTTACGGATGTTCTTAACACGCGCTTGTAAATTTTTCGCATTATCCAAACGCTCATGCACTTCAAGAAGTCCACGTTCTTTCGCTGCAAGTAAGTCTGCATTCTCAAGGTATTGGTACAAACCGATGATAACAGTAAAAACAATCAAAGCTAAGCCGAGGGTAAAACGCATCATTGCTCAGAGTCCTCCACATTGCTTTCTGTTGGCGGTACGTCACCCACCTCGGCTGTTGCAGCTGAAGGCTGAGTTAAGGCATCCTGTTTAATTTTTAAGTCTTTCGCAGCAGATTTATAGGCTCTCATCAAAGGCTTTAAATTCATTAATCCTTCAAGCTTAAATAAGTTGCCGGGCGGTTTTCGTACGGCAGACATCGTGCGGCTACTAATTAATACATCTTTTGCAATGGGCTCTTCTTGAAGCCAGCCTTTATATATACCACGCTCAGCTTCAATTGTTGCAATCATAACATCTGTTGGCTCTAGCGGGGTTGGGCTAACCACTTCCAAGCTTTCAATTTTCATATTAGAAATTTGGATAGCATTAGCAGCATCCCGAATCAACCAAGGGTATAAGTCTCGGTATTGCATAAATTTTTCCTGCTCTACCATAAAGCGTGAAAGCTCAACAAATTTACCTTCTCGTGGAATACGCTGTTGTGTAATCCGAATCTCTTCCGAAAAACTCTTCATTTGCTGAGATTGGTAGTGCAGTAAAGCCCATGTTGCTGCAATAAGCCCAACAGCTGCAATAAGAACATAAGTTCCATTTTTTTCTTGGAAAGTAGGGATGTTCACCCACGTATCTAAATCGAGCGGGAAGGAACGTAATGGCTTGGTAGGTATTTCTAAATCACCAACCTTATCAGCATCCCAATTTGTATAAATCGTGGCCTTTGTCGCCTTAGGGTAGGAGCGCATAATGCGCTGAATATCCTTAACCCATGTAAATTTTGTTGTAGGCAAAACGTAGTTATCATTTAAATCCCAGTGGAAAATCGTATCCGCCGCAACAAGAAAATTGACCGTATTCGGCTCAGCTGGGGAAATGCGACATAAATCAACAAGTGGAATGTTTCCTAAAGCTTGTTGGGTTGCATGTACAACTTCTTCATCGTCTGGTTCTTCGGCAAGAAGTTGATAGGGGCTAACGGGTTGGCCATCTAATTCTCTTGGAGCAAAAAAGAGAAGGGCCATGCGGCGGCGTGTTTGTTCATCCGTTACATCTTGCCAACCATCCCCAAGGACAGGCTCTTCACTACCAGCAACAAGAAGCTCAACACGGTTCAGTCCAACAATGCAAATATCCCGAAATCGGCTACCGATCGTCGGCTGAGTGGCTGATTTCAAGAGTTCAAACATTTAACTTTGCGTACTTTTTATTTTCATTAACCTTGGGACAATACAATAGATACCATATCCAACAACATAAAGGCACCTCCTATACACCATAGCAGGGAAGAAAAGGTTGCCACAAACTTACGGTGCGTATCTGCTAACATTTCTTCCAAAATACCGTGAGCATGTTGCATCCCTTCAATCATCACGCTATTAACACCGCTGTCAGAGTTGCCTGAATAGTTCTCAGATACCTGCACGGGCGTTACAGCGATTTCAGGGAATCCAGCCTTTGTCATCGCTTCAGACATACTTCCCCCCGCAGTGATAACTTGGTTGAAGGATTCAATGCGTCGCTTTAAAATTGTATTGGTCGCTAAAGCTTCCATAATAGGAATCATTTGCTTTGGCTTAACACCACTGGCTAGCATGTAAGGGAAGTACAACAGCATATCCGTATAAGTGCCATAGGTAATAAATTTCCCGTACACAGGTATATTAAGAACCCAGCGGTGAAGGGTAATACGTCCGTTGGCACTATTGTGCATACTATATAGTGTGACGCCAATAACAGAGAAAAAAGCAGCAAGAAAATACCAGCTATCTGCTATAAATCCCGTTGTATCCATAATACCGCTTGGAATTGCTCCTAAAGGTTTTCCTTGGGCTTCCCGTACTTTTGCCATAACAGGCAAGGTATTTAAACCTGTATTAAAAATAGAAACCAAGCTTAGTACCATCATTAAAAGAGGCGTTAAAAGCTCGGCAATACCAGCACGAGAGGAGGCGATTTTCTTTCCTTCTAGTGTCCTCAGGGTATCAAAAGATTGCTCCATATTATCGGAAACTTCCCCCGCCATCACAGCAGCGCGGTGCAAATCCGTAAACAATATATGTTCCGATTCCATGGCTTTACTCATGGATTTACCTTGAGAAACCCTATGCGCAATAGCTTGCAAGGCGGCAGATACATCTTCCTTACCTTCCGAACGGAAGGCTTTAGCAACAGCCCGCAATCCTTCCGATGTTGTGTGTCCACACTTAAACATCATTGCCAATAGGAAGAACAAACGTTCCCGCTCTCGCGGGTTAACATCTGTAACGCGGGGGCCTAACGGATTTTTACGCCCCGTTAACTCCTCAACGAATTGTTTCCAAATCGGCACTGAAAAATCTTTCTAGTTCTTCTAAGGCAGTAATGCCTGTTTTTACATGTCCCAATCCATAGAATAACATATCGCGCATACCTACTTCATAAGCTTGTTCGCGCAATACATCAATCCAGTCTGGGCGCAGCCTATTACCAGCCCATACATTGCGGTGAATTTCCCGCCGCCACATTTCCAAAGCTTCTCCAATGGCAATACGGCCTAAAAAGCCGCGGTTATGGCAGTGGGAGCAACCGTTTTTATTTTGGCGGTAAATAGGTTCACCCGCTTTAAAACCTGCGTCTCGTACTTTGTTAAGTGCTGTCGCCAGTTCGTCATCCAACTCAAACGGAATTTTACACTTCGGACACAACCGTCGTACCAAACGTTGGGAAATAATCCCGCGAATATTGGAAAAAATCAGCTCAGGTTGCACACCCCGTTGGAGAAGGCGGTCAAGCGTCATAAAGCTATCATTTGCGTGCATGGTTGTAATCACCAAGTGCCCCAAGTTACCAGCGTCAATACAACGGCGGGTATCCTCAGGGGAACGCACCTCCCCAATGTAAAGCACGTCAGGGTCAAGCCCCAAAGCGGCATACATGAAGGATTCTAAATTCAATCCCGCCGCCAAATCTTCTTCAGTTTGGATGACGTTATCCATCCGTTCCTCAATTTGCTTTTCGTAGGAAATCACATTCTGGCCGGGGCGTTGTCCACGCCGAATCATCAAACGCGCCGCGGTAGATTTACCTTGCCCTGTCGGCCCCGCAAAAATAATTACGCCTTCTTCAAACCGCATCAGCTGGTCAATTTTATCAATCGTCGCCTGAGCATACCCAAAGTTATCCATGCTGCCCTCAAAAGGACGCAAGAAACGCATGGCAATTTTTGCCGTTCCTTCTAAAGAAATAGGCTGGGTTGTATAACGGATATCAATACTTTGGCGGTTTGTTAGCTCAAATGTCATACGTCCGTAAAGCGGCTTTTTAAAGTTTTCTGCACTTACACCAGCTAAGTGACGCAAGCGCCCAAGCACACGGTCATAAACCTCAACAGGTAGGCTCACTAATTCTTCCAATTCATTATCAATCCGAGCCATCACAGTCGGCTTACGGTTCAAAATCTCAATATGCAGGTCAGAAGCACCATTTTTATAAGCAGTACGAATAATCTCATCCGTTAAAGAAATCACTGCATCATCATTACCCGCATTAATCTGAGCATAGGCATTCTCAACCAAGAATTTTAAAGAATGCCCCTCGCGTTTGGACATCCGTTCAATCGCCGCTTCAATAGAGCGCGGGCTGGCCCACACAAACTCGTGTCTGTTCTTGCGGTGTCGTAAAACAATCTCAGAGTGAAGGCGTTTGTTAGGCAAGTCAGCGGCCGCCCAAAGAATTTGCCCACGTCCCAACTCAATGGGGCAGGTGGTATAAAATTGCATGAAGTCTCGGTCAACGCCGTCTACTTGGTGAGGCGTCACACGCGTCATATCCTCGTCCGATCGAATCGGGAAATCAAAGGCAATCGCCTTATAGCGAGACTGTTGCGAGTTAGAAAGCTTCCCCGCTTTACCCAACGCTTCAATCAGCGTTTCGGGGTCTTTCTGTACAGAAACAGGCAAGTTTTGCAGGTCGGCGATTGTTATCACCTTATCGCTAATCATCAGGTCTACAATATCCATAAAAACCCTTTGTCGACTGCTTGTTTGTTTATTGGTACCATCTTCACCCCGCCAGTGTACGGTAATTACGCGTAAAACCAAAGGATTGACCACGAACCTGACATTTATGCCGCACCTGCTGTTGTATTATGGCCGATAAAAAGCCCCCTGTCCTTGTATTCCAAGGGGTAGGGGGCTTTTTACATTCGTTCTGTAGTTAGTCTAATTCAATAAGTTCTTTAAGTTGATTGCTGTACCCGCCGCAGTACAGAAATTCGCTAGTAAGGATACCGTGAGCCTTAAGTATATCAAAAAAGTGCTGGGGCTGAACAAGTGGTAATGCTCTGCCAATTCCAAATAGCTGCTTAAAGGCATTTACGCCGTGGTCTAAGGCCGCTTTTTCAGAGTTAGAGCACATCTTGCCAGTTCGTATTTTGTCTGCCGCATAAGCGCGTGCAACTTCTGCTGTTAATAACAAACGCGCTTTTTCAGTGTCACCAGTGCAATTTTCAGAGTATTCACTAAGCTGACTAGCTAACTTTCGAAGATTATAACATAAAGCTCTTTGATCTTTTTCAGACTTTTCCGAAAGTTGGTGAATATTTTTCAAAAAATCTTCAAGACCTCCGAGAGCAATGTCTTCTGTGAAATTATATTCTTCGCTAAACAAAATTTCCTGCCAAAGGTTAGCAAAGGCTAAAGTGAAATCAGTATCAAGGTGCGTATGTTCAATAACTTGAGCTACCAAATCACTAGTTTTACTATGTTCACTAAGGTATAGAATAAAGCTCATATACCACGTTGGTAGGCAATAAAAGCTTTGGATAGTGAGTATATGAGTATAGGGTAATCAGGCTCCGGTAGTAGCGAGTTAAGAGGATTTTGTGCTAGCAAATCAGTCGGATGCCATTTCTGCTTCAGTTTTTCTAATAACTTAGTACGTTTTTCAGAATTGCCATTAAAAGCAAATGAGTAGTTAAGGTGGTTCATAGATTTGCTCCATGTGCTGGGGGTGGAAACATTAGTTAAGAGATATTGCCCCTATCTACCTTTGTATACGCTATCCCGTCAACACTTTTCCAACAGGCAAAGGGTGACAGCTTGGCGTCTTTCCGTTACAACCATGGCCATGCAGCAGGTGCTTCAAAATTGGATTCAAAAAGGTGGAACAGTTACAGGGGTGGATGACGCTGCCCTTGGCTGGCTATGCGCGCAAACGGCTGCAAACCAACCCGTTTGCATTTTGGCGAGAGACCACGCCCACATGCAGCAACTCGCGCGGGAAGTTTCTTTCTTCGCACCAAAGCTCAATATTGTCACGCTGCCCGCGTGGGATGTTCAGCCGTATGACCGCCTCGCACCGGACCCCGCCATTCAAGCAGAGCGGGTGGCTGCCATTGGCGCGCTGCAAGCCAGTACGGTGCAGGTGGTTGTCACAACGGTTAACGCCATTTCCACACGCCTCAGCGGTGTAACCATCCCGCCGCTCGTCTTTCAGCAGGGGAAAAACTACCCTAGAGAAGCCGCTATCCACCAACTTATTTCCCTCGGCTATACCCGTACAGGAACAGTAACAGAGCCGGGCGAATTCTCCGTGAGAGGGGAAGTGATGGACATCTATCCACCCACCTATACCGAACCCGTGCGCCTTGATTTTTTTGATGATGAACTGGAAACGCTAAAATACTTTGACCCCGTAAGCCAGCGCAGTGGGGAAGCCCTTAAAAAGCTAACTGTTGTTGCCGCCAGCGAGATTGTACTGGACGAAAATAACATCCGCGCTTTTCGGGAAGGCTACCGCCAGCACTTCCAAAATGCTGTGGAGGACCAGCTCTACACGCAAGTAAGCGAGGGGATTTTTCCCCCACTGGCCATGCATTATTTGCCGCTGTTTTATGAAGAGCGTATGCCAAGCTTATTTGATTTACTGCCCGAAAACACAGGCATCATCGCGCCCGATACATGGAAAAACGCCCTCCAAACGCGGCAGGAAAGCATTGCGGATGCTTATGAAACACGCTTGCGCCTGCTGGCAGAAGACGACGAAGCAAATGCCTACCGTCCACTCGCGCCAGAATATTTATACCTCACGGAAGGAGACTGGCTGCGTTGGCAGCAACGCTTTACGTGGCACGGTATTCAAACATTTGATGACGCTAGCGGTGTGGAGAGCCTTAAACTACAAGGTCACCATTTAGGAAATACGCTGCAAGAGCGTTTAAAAACAGCCGTTTCTTTATTTCAACAAGCCCAAAAAAGTAAAAAGAAGATGGTGTTGGTTGGCCAAACCAAAGCTGGCCTCACCCAACTGGAAAAAGCCCTAAACAGCCAAAACGAAGCAGTGTTAAACCAAGTAGAACTGACCATTGGGCCGTTGGCAAAAGGCTTCATAACCGACGCCTGTACCTACATAACCGAGCAAGACATCTTCGGCCAACGGCAGGAGGCTGCCACCCGTAAACGCAAGCGAGAAGGCGCAGCAATTGCTCACTTTAGCGATTTAGCACCAGGCGATTACGTGGTGCATGACGACCACGGGGTAGCGCGTTTTGAAGGTTTGGTCGCCATGGATGTAGGTGAAGGCACGCAAGACTTTTTAAAACTGGTTTACGCGGGGGATGACCGCGTTTATGTGCCAGTTGAAGCTCTAAATCTCATCAGCCGTTACAGCAGCGCAGAAGCAGGAACAACCACGCTGGATAAATTGGGCGGTGCCGCATGGCAAGCCCGTAAGGCACGCGTTAAAAAAGACCTGATGGCGATGGCAGGCGAGTTGATGAAAACCGCCGCCGCCCGCAATTTATTAGAGAAAGACCCGCTACCCAAACCGCCGGGGCTGTACGATGATTTTTGCGCAACATTCCCGTACCAACCAACGTCAGAGCAGCAGTCTGCTATTGATGCCGTATTGGATGATTTGAGCGAAAACCACCCGATGGATCGCCTTGTGGTGGGAGATGTCGGCTTTGGCAAAACCGAGGTTGCCTTGCGCGCAGCCATGGTTGCGGTAGGGAACGGCAAGCAAGTGGCCGTGGTTGTGCCAACAACCTTGCTCGCACGTCAGCATTTTGAAGTTTTTAGCCGCCGTTTTGCAGGTTTTCCCATTAACGTTGTGCAGCTGTCTCGCATGGTTTCCGCCAAGCAGGTGAAGGAAAATAAAACAGGGCTAACCGAAGGTAAGGTGGATATCGTCATCGGCACCCATGCCTTGTTAGCCAAGGATATCCGCTTTAGTAAGCTTGGTTTACTGGTAATTGATGAAGAGCAACGCTTTGGCGTGGGCCATAAAGAAAAATTGAAGCAACTCAAAGCTAACGTAGATGTACTTACCCTCACAGCCACGCCGATTCCGCGCACATTGCACATGGCCATGGGTGGGTTGAAAAAGCTTTCAACCATCAACACCCCGCCGGTTGATCGCCTTGCCGTGCGGAATTACGTCCTCCAATTTGACCCTAAAGTTGTGCGCGAGGCCATTCTGCGGGAAATTCACCGAGGTGGGCAGGTGTACGTGGTAACGCCACGGGTTCAGGATATTCAAAAACTGCAAGAAACGCTGGAAAAACTGGTGCCCGAAGCCGCCGCCCTCGTTGCCCACGGCCAAATGCCGGAAGGCGAGCTAGAGCAGGTGATGCACGACTTTTACGAAGGCAAGTTCCAAGTTCTTATTGCCACAACCATTATTGAAAGTGGTATTGACGTACCGCGGGCAAACACGCTGATTGTCAACCGTGCCGACCGTTTTGGCCTTAGCCAATTGCACCAACTGCGTGGGCGGGTAGGGCGTAGCACAGCGCGGGCGTACGCTTACTTTATTCTGCCGGAAGGCACCATTGGCGAAATGGCTGAGCGTCGCCTGCGGATTCTCCAGCGCCTTGAAGGCTTGGGCGCAGGCTTCCAACTGGCAAGTTTTGATATGGACTTGCGCGGGGCAGGGAACTTGGTCGGAAAAGAGCAAAGTGGCCACCTGCAAGACGTTGGTTTTGAACTATACAGCAAGCTATTGGCCGAAGCCGTAGCAGAGCTCAAAGCCGAAAAAGAAGGTTTGGCTCAAGTTCAGCAGGGTATATTTACGCCAACGCTCAACCTCGGCATCAGCTATCTTCTGCCTGAAAAATACGTGCCGGATTTGGCAACCCGTATGCAGCTGTACCGCCGCCTAGCCAGTGTGGAAGAAATGGCCGCACTCTTCAGTTTTGAAGAAGAATTGGTTGACCGCTTTGGCGCACTACCGCCGGAAACCAAACGCCTCATTCAGGTGGTAGCTATTCGTAACCGTTGCGGCGCTTTAAATATTGATAAACTGGAGGCAGGCCCCCGCGGTTGCGTTATCCGCTTTTACCAAAACACATTTTCATCGCCTGAAAACCTGCTGGTGTACGTTCAACAAAACGCAAGCGTACTCACCCTTAACCCAGACCAAACCCTCACATTCCACCGTGCATGGGGCGCCAGCACCGAAAAACGGATGCTGGGTATCGAACTCATCCTCACAGAACTAGAAACTCTCCTTAAAAATAGTTGACGCCTCCTGTATTTTACATACCTAATGTCAAGTACGTTGCCTTATTGAAACACTAATCCCTTTCTATGGAGAAAAACACATGATAGCTGCAAGCAATGTTGAGAAAGCAACCCCCATTGATATATTGATAAATTTTTTGGACAGGGTGATTAATCATGAAAAAAGCCCGACACTACAAGAGGTTATCGTAGGCTTAGTGTTGATGACTCACGAAGATAATAGTATACGCCGTTGGTATATAACAGAAATTCAAATTAAAAAGAGCTATGAACAAGACAGATTAGTGCAAGATCTCACCAGTGCTATCCGTAGTGCAGAAGAAGAACCAGAGCTTCTTGCAATTGGTAGCACCACTTTTAATAATATTGATGAAGCTTTAAAAGCATTGATAAGAGAGACCATTATAAAATAAATTGCCCACATCACTCAACAAAAAGTCGATGGATATCCTCCGTCGGCTTTTTGTACGTTTGACGTCTTGACAGTATACTCAAACTCCTGTTTAAGCTGGCTAATACTAAAATCTTAACGTTACATTTCAACATTTTGCCTTAAGGAGGGTGAAAATGAAAATCTCACTTGAAGTTGAGCACCCAAAAAATTTAGTGCTTAAAGCTTTCTCAAAATATGCGTACGGCTCATGGTACTTATCATTATGGGCGTTGCTAATAGTAAGTTCTCTTGCCGTTGCATCTGTTTACGTACTATTTATCAATGCACGCAGCACTAGCAACTCTCTTTATGAAATGACAAATTTTATATTTATAGGAGGTATTGTCTTTACATATGTTACGTACTTGATATGGACAGACTATCAACGTAAAAAGCGTTTAACTATTTACGAACCCGAGCAAGCACAAGTGCTCCTAAGTCTATCTGAAACTCAGGCTTTTAAGTGGGATGACATATCGCTAGGCAGTATATGCAAAAAACTAGACCCCTTAGATAAAAGGTCTAAGGAAGCGTTGAATGGACTTCAACAGATAGTAACCAAAGTGGTTGTTGAATATTGCCAGTCAATCGGTACAGCCAGCTATGAGTCGATGAAACAGGAACGCATAAGTAGGATAAAACAAGCATTAGACGCTTATATGGATAAGATCAACGAGCTCCATACAGAACACTGCCAAAAGGCTTAAAAACTGAAGTTAAGAAAGAAAAGCGGGGCGTTTAATCCCCGCTTTTCTTAATGGGCGGCAATTTCGTATAGGTCCGCCAAATTATCATTTGTTTCTTGAACTTCAGGCATATTGCCCTTGTCCATAATGCCAATCACTTTACGCGCCAATGTAGGCTGAATTTCGTACTCTTCCTTTAATACTTTAAGAATATCCCGTAGGTCCGCTTGCTCACTTTTAACACGTATTTGCGCTTGTGCAGCTTGTTTAAGGTAGGCTTTTACCTTGGCGCGGTCTTCATCAGTCGTAATAATCACGGGTATAATCTCCTGCTCGTTATTATTGGCTTATTCAAATTTTCGGCACCCTTATACCAAATAGAATGTGTATTCAGAAGAAAAAGATATAAACAGGCTAGCGCAATTCAACATTTATCCCCTTTATTTTATTGCCTAAAACCGCTATAAACTTGGGTTATGGATACAATTGATTACACTCAAGTAAAAGCTTGGCCGTTTCAACAGGCCAAAAAACTCATCCAACATTTGGAGCGTAAGGGAAAAACCGAAGGCGACGTTATTTTTGAAACCGGTTACGGAGCCTCAGGTTTGCCGCATATCGGCACGTTTTGCGAAGTTTTTCGCCCCCTTATGGTACTGCAAGCGTTTAAACGGTTGCAGCCGCACCGCTCTGTAAAGCTAATTATGTTTTCAGATGATATGGACGGGTTTCGTAAAGTACCTACCAACCTGCCACAGCAAGAAATGTTGGCGCAGCACCTTAACAAACCGCTAACGGATGTGCCGGATCCTTTTGGTGAGTGCGAAAGCCTTGCGCACTACAACAATGCCAAATTACGCGAATTTTTAGACACATTTGATTTTGAGTACGAATTCAAAAGCGCGACAGAAGAGTACCGCAGCGGTGCTTTAAACGAGGCAATTCTTAAAGTTTTAGAACACCATGAAGAGGTGTGCGAAATTGTGCGCCCAACATTGGGGGAAGAGCGCCGTAAAACGTACAGCCCATTTTTGCCTGTTTGTCCTGAAACAGGTCACGTTCTACAAGTACCTGTTATTGCAACAAACGTTGAGAAGGGGACAATCACCTACCAGCGGGAAGACGGCGAACAGGTGGAAACGGAAGTAACCAACGGACGCTGTAAAATGCAGTGGAAAGCTGACTGGGCTATGCGCTGGTGTGCGTTGGATGTTGATTACGAAATGGCAGGAAAAGACCTAATTGATTCCGTAAACATTGGTGGACGCATCAACCGCGCTATTGGTGGTACACCGCCGTTATCCTTTATATTTGAGCACTTTGTGGATGAAAACGGTGCCAAAATATCAAAGTCCAAAGGGAACGGCCTTACAATTGATGAGTGGTTGAAATATGGTAACCCTGAGTCTCTCGGCTTGTTTATGTACCACCGTCCGGAACGGGCGAAGAAGCTATTTTTAGATGTTGTACCCAAAATGGTAGACGAGTATTTAGACCATTTAAGCAAGTACTTACAGGAAGAACCTCAGAAACAGGTTGAAAACCCTGTATGGCACGTACATAACGGTAACCCACCAAAAGAGGCCAGCCCAATCTCGTACAACATGCTTCTTAACTTGTTAGGAGCAGCAGCGGAAGAAGCGACGCCTGAATTGCTGTGGGGGTTCATCACGCAGTATAAATCTGAGGTTACGCCGCAAACACATCCAAAGTTAAATAACCTGATTGTAAATGCAACAAATTACTATAAGGATCATATCCTCCCCACAAAAGAATACCGCACACCTGTGGGAGAAGAGGTGAAAGCCTTACAAAGCGTTGTGGATATGCTCGAAGCTCTGACAGGTGAAGAGACAGCAGAAGACATTCAGACGCATTTCTACACGCTTGGTAAACAATACTACGGTAAGGAGCGTTTGAAAGACTGGTTTGCCATGCTGTACCAAACGCTTTTTGGTACAAGCCAAGGGCCACGGTTGGGGTCGTTCGTAAAAATATACGGTATCGCCAATACAGTACAAATGGTTGAAAGAGCCGTAGCGCGCCCTAAAAATGCTGCATAACTTAATAAATAACAAACCAACAACCAAAAGGCACCCAGTGGGTGCCTTTTTAGTATGTTTAAACTTAGCTTAATGAATTGTACGGTTGCCGCTGTTAAATTCCACAGCTTCATCCAACAGGTCGTCCAACTGTTCAAGAATCTGAGTCGGCAGCATAACAGGTTTCGCTTTGTTCTGAATGCGGTTTTGCACGCTTTTGTAAATCAGCTTATGCGCTTCAGAAACCCGTTTGCCAGACATCCCGAATTCAGGCACATGCTGAACAGAGAACAAATCGTTCGTTTCAATATGAGCCACTTGCTCAGGCGTTAGCTGCATTTCCCATACCAACAATTGCACAACATCAACCGTACCAAGGCTTTTGTCATGCCAGCGGAAGGTTGGCACCGCAGCAATGGTGTCTGTCGAAATAGATTTATTTTCTAAAGCCTCTAAAAAAGCCTGACCCAACTGAACCTCCACGGAAGAACGCATGGTCTCCGCCGCATCTTTTGTTGGCAGTAAACCAAAAAAACTCGGAAAGCGTACAAGGTTGTCTGTCTGCGCGGTAGTCTTAGCTTGTACGGTAATATA
Organism: Alphaproteobacteria bacterium; assembly: GCA_028817875.1. Taxonomy (GTDB): domain Bacteria; phylum Pseudomonadota; class Alphaproteobacteria; order UBA2136; family JAPPOO01; genus JAPPOO01. The sequence goes on from JAPPOO010000062.1 coordinate 16,339, forward strand.
ATGGCGGTAACCTTCTTGTTCGTACCAAAACACAACACAACCAGCAAGGCGTACATTGTCCTTTGGTGTCATGGCAAAAGCATCGCCAGCTAGCGTTTTAGCCAGCATCACGCGCTTATCTTGCAGCCAGTTGGCTACTTTGCGCTGTGTGTTTGCCATGTACTTAAACATAAATCTCCTTAACCCGTGTGCCGTTAATCATATACCAAATGTAGGGAGAACAAAACCCCATTACAAGAACAAGAATGAATAAAAATGAAGACACTTGAAAACATATATAAACGTATCTAAATCTCTTAGCACAAGAAACATTTAACCTTATAGGAGGCATAACCATGCTACCTAAAGTAAAATCTGTACAAGAGGCTCAACAGGAACTGGCAAACATGCCGTTCACAAATCTTGATCTGTATGAATATATTTGGATTGCATATTGGCAGCATATAGCGCCACCGTTTCAGGTATTTTTACCGAATAGCAGCATGGCACTGTTAGAAGATGAAGAAGGAGAGTTCTGGCTTGAAGCCATGGACAGCCTGCCAAAGCCAGCCCCTGAACTGTTAGGTCTTGAAGACTTGCCTGAGTTAATCTCAGACACAGCTCCTCGTTCAAGGGCCAAAAAAAAACTAGTAGTTGTTGAGTAATCTTATATGTTTTCTTGAAACTGTATATCGCGTATATCCAGCCCCTCTCAGGTGTTGGTATGTTCTGAATAAAACAACGCCACAAAACCTTCCAATCCAAAACAGAAAATACCCCATCCAAAAGGAGGGGGTATTTTCCGCATGTTATGAACGTCGCAACTTTTCAAGAAACTGACCTTCTGGAAGGCCGAGGGTCTCGTAGTATCGCCCTTCAGCAACCCATTCAATGAGTTGCCGAACAGTGATACCGCCAACAAAGAACGGAACATCTAGCTGACTATCTTGATAGTCCAAAGCATTGAAGTACGTCTTATTAACGTACACCTCCAAAACACCAGAGGTAATTTCAAAGGTGATACTGTTCGTGTATCGCTTGCCAGTCACTTTTCCAGCTTGTCTTAGCCTGACCCATTCTGGAGAAGAAAACTCATGTTTTTTAAAAGTCTCAGAAAATTTACCTTTTCCAAAGCTCCTAAGAACGTCGTTTGTGCTGTTAAACAGCAAAGTTCTTTGCATGGCTGGTGCTACTTCAATTAGCCCTATATCTACTTGGTAGATAGCCTCAACTGTAAGGCACGTCGGCCAAAGGGACGACTTCTTATTCATCAATTCTTCGATATTGATTGTCATGGAATTCACCTCGCTGTTTCTTCCATGTAAAAACGTTATAAAAGGGCAAAATGCCCCTACTTAGTGCTTTAGATAGGTACAAAATGAGCTTTTACAAGCTTTAAGTAGCTTTTATAAAACCTCTCCCCAACCCCGCACCTCTATGCTATTCTGCCCCCGCATTCGCAAAAAACGGATGTGGGGCTTGATAACCTCTTAACAAGTGCGGTGATAGCAAACACCGTCACCAAAGAGCTGTCTTCGGTTATGGCCGGAGGCAGTGTCTCTGTCCAAGGCTATGCCTAAACGGCACTGGCCGTTTCACTTGTTACGGTTATCAACCTCCGGCCACTTTTTTCAGTGGCCTTTTTGTTGAACAAACGGAGTTAATTGCCATGGAGTACCTGCTTGATTTGCCAGTAAATTGGAACCAAAAGCTTGCACGAAAGGTGAGGCGCTACAGGAAGAGACGCGGCCTTAGCCAACAAGAGCTTGCCGATCGTATGCATATTACTGAAGAGCGGCTATACCGTATCGAAACCTTTTCCCAACCCATCACCGTGACAGAGCTAACAAGCTTCATGACCATTTTTGATGTAACATACCGAGAGTTTTTTCTTTGATGGTGACTTATAGCGCTGAAAAACTTTTTTGATGCTATCTAAAATAGTTCAAAGCTGTTTCAGTTACCCCTCACGCATAAATCTTGATTTACATCCGCTTTTGTGTGAGATTATCTCTGTTCGGTTGCGGTGAGTAATTTGAACAAACGAAATTTCTACTTTCGTACTTTTATGAAGAATCCCCGTTGCAGCAACAACGGGGATTTTTTTACCGCCTTGTCAGAGACACATAAAAGATAACTCTTATACGCCTCCATAAGACAGCGAACACTAACTTCGCTCTCATTTTTTTCTACTTTCTATTACTTTTATTGGTAGTAGAGCGAAGCTTTTGGCCCAAAGGCCACCGCCATAATGCACATTCATTTCATAAACCGCAAGAAACGTTACGCCCCATCTAGCAACAATTCAGGCAAGTTTATTACCTACCAGCAAGAACTATTTCACACAAATCTCACCTCAGCCAACTTCTTCCTCCACTCACCACTTCAACAGCCTCTTCCTTTACCCAGTATACTCTGTCCTCTCCACCCTCGCGCACTATTGAAATGTATACGAAATAATAGTAAGAAACGTCAAAAAATCACGAAAATTTGACATTTTTTGCTCTTTTTGCACCAAAATTTACACTTTTTTGACCTCAAACATCACTTT
>JAPPOO010000033.1 GCA_028817875.1 Alphaproteobacteria bacterium
ACCTAATATTTTTTGAAAAAGGCTTTATATTTTGAAATTTGATCCAGCGGTGGATTCAAAAACCGTACAACCCATTTGGCTTCCTGCTTAGGTTCTAGCTGTTTTTTCTCAATTTCTGCCGGCCAAAAATCAATCTCCATCCCCTTGTGATTTAAAAGCTGAACACGGATTTCCGGCACGAGCGTCGTCACTTCATTAGTATTCGTCACTTTCCCGCGGAAAAGAAGGATTGTTACGTTATTATCTTCTATTACATCACGCTCTATCTCGCTTAGAATGAGGCCTGTATCCGTATGGATATCGCTCGTCTCCCCAGCACCTGTAAATGTAACAGGAGAGTAGTTTTGCGGCACCGGCGTTTGGTTGCCCGTCCACCACCATATACCTCCTCCCGCTATAATAGCTAATAAGCTTAAAACCGCTACCACTAAGGTTATTGGTGATATTGTTTCTGGAATTTGTCCTAACGAAGCCCCTACTTGAGGTGCCAATGGAGGCGCTCCTACGTCTACTCCTTCATCATCTTCTATAGGGGGCTGAAACCATGTTTGGCTGCATTTGGCACAGCGCATGGTACGTCCATGCTCACCTATCTGCTGAGATGTCAAAGTGTAACGGGCATTGCACTCAGGACAGTGAATAATCATGCCAAAAAAATTTTCCCTATATTTTTGCCTATGTTAGCTACTAGGGTTACAGAAAAACCCAAGCTTAGCAAGGACTTCACTGTTTGCGAATGCTGCTTGTCAGCAGCAGCGTTGCATGGCTACAATGGTCACCAATCTAATAACAGAGTAAAGAAAGATTTACTGTATATGATTCGTTTTGAAAACGTAAGCTATACCTACCCTCAAGGAGAGAAACCTGCTGTTAATGACTTAACTTTTGAGTTGCCATCTGGCTCGTTCCATTTCCTTAGCGGCCCGTCTGGTGCTGGTAAAACAACTATTTTCAAAATGCTCTACTTAGATATCCTTCCAACAGAAGGAAAAACCATGCTACTAGGGAAAAACGTTGGTAATTTAAGTCGAAACGAAATTGCTTTACTACGCCGTCAAATGGGCATTGTTTTTCAAGACTTTAGGCTCCTTGATAACCTATCAGTGCGAGAAAACGTTCTTCTGCCTTTGACACTTCATGGAGCCCCCTCTGCAGAGCAAGAAAAATGTGTAGATGAAATACTAGATTGGGTTGGCTTAGGACACAAAACACATGAACAACCCGAAAGGCTTTCAGGCGGAGAAAAACAGCGGGTGGGTATTGCACGGGCTGTTGTTAACCGCCCTAAGCTGCTTATTGCAGACGAACCCACAGGAAATGTAGATACCGCTATGGGCAAACGTATTTTGCATCTTTTTTGTGAATTACATAAACATGGCACAACTGTTTTGCTTGCTACACATGATAGAGAGCTTGTTGAAAATTTTGGTTTTCCATGCCTGTATGTTCAAGATGGTTGTATCAAAAAAATTATTCCTGGTGGACAAGAATTACCTAAGCAATCTGAAATAGAGGATGCAGCATAATGGCATATAAGGTAGCTCAAGCAGCTAAAAAAGCACTATCTTTAGATTACAGTGGGGCAAATCGCTTGCTGTTGCTCATGACAATTATGTTGTGTTGGCTCATTGCTGTAGGTGCTGCAAGCATCACGATTTTTAGCAATGTTTACCAAGTATGGCAACTTAACCAACAAGGGCAAATTAGTTTATATTTACTACCTAGCAGCGATGATTCAGAAATCCAAAATTTACAAGAAAAGTTAGTTGCTTTTCCAGCTGTTTCAGCTATCCAAAAATTGGACCAGCATAAGGTTCAAAGTTTGTTACAACCCTATTTTCAAACAACACAAGCCTTTCCTTTGCCAGTTGTCCTTGTCGCCACTGTTAAGCCGAATATTGATCGGCAAAAATTTGATGCACTAGTCCATACGTTAGCGCCTACAGCAGAAATAGATGATAACCGCGCAATGCTGCAGGTAATTGCTAAAACCGTAAATTTAAGTCAGTGGGGCATTTTTGTATTCTCAGTAATTTTGATGGGTATTATGAGTTTGCTTGTTATCCTAACTGTTCGTACAGGTTTAAGGGAGCAAAAGAAGGCTTTGTCTATCTTACAATTTTTGGGCGGAACTGATGCATTCCTAACAAACCTTATAGTACGCCAGATTGTTCTACGCAGTTTACTAGGTTGGGGAATTGCGCTTTGTATCGCCATTGCTATTGTTGTATGCATAGCCTTTATTTGGCCATTTTTAGGTAATTTACTAACGCCTCAAGTATGGTTAGTGCTATTTTTTACTCCATTGCTTTTACCAATAATAGCTTGGGTTACTGCCTCTACAACTGCTTATTCTATTGTCCAAAAAAGCTAATTATTAGATATGTTGAAAAGAATACTTTTAAAGCTATTCCAAGGAACTTTAAGCGTTTTTATCTTAATATTAGCTGGCTTTGTTATATACCTTATCACCCTTCCTCAACCTGTACTCAAAATCCCTTATAACCTTTCTCATGCCGTAGTATTTACAGGGGGCGCTGGCCGTATTAACTTAGCTTTAGACATACTCACTAAAAATCCTAATACTAAGATTATTATTAGCGGCATCCACCGCCAAACGTCTCTTGCTGATATTACAGCAGGGTATGATTTAACTCCCCAGCAGTTGAACCAGATAGCATTAGACTACACAGCACAGACAACACGACAAAACGTTACTTTTATTAAGCAGTGGTCTAAGCAGTATGGTGTAAAAGAAATAGGTATTATTACATCTGCTTATCATGTACCGCGTGTAAAACTGCTTGTAAGGTTACTAGCGCCAGAGCTAACAGTCACTTTACTTCCTGTAAGGTTACCTACAACAAGCTCGTTTTTTCTACGCGAGTACGTTAAACTGTTAGCAACGCCTTGGTTAGAATAAGATAAGAACAGATGAACTTTAAACTATCCTTTAGTGTTTTTTGCTTAGCTATTGCTTCGTGTAGTAGCGTTGATTCTCAACGAATTCATAAAGATAAGGCTTACGAAAGCCAAGCTTCTTTTGGTGAAGTTGTAAGTAGTTATTTAAAAGCTCGAGTTGCAGAACAAGATACTTTGGAAACTACTGCCAGTACCTATTTATCTGCTTTAGCTGTACAACCTGATACCCGTTTTTTACGTCATAAGGCCTATGCTTACGCTTTGGCTACGGGGAACATGCCAACAGCTGTACGGTTAGCAAAAACTTTCACACGCGCTGAAGATCCCGGAAGTATTGCCTGGGTGCTGTTAGCTGCTAACGCTTTGAAAGAGCGACAGTATCAGGACGCTCTTACCTACATTTCTTGGGCACAAAAAATAACGCCCCAACTACTCCACTTTCAAGTTATGAGAAACCAAATTGAACTAGAACAAGGACGTAGTATTTCAAATATTTCTACTGAGCTACTCAACTTTGAAGGGCATGATTTTTTAGAATCTCGGAAGTACTACCACCTTGCGCGGATGCAATATAGAGCAGGTGCAGCTAACCAAGCTTTTAAAAATCTTCAAAAAGCTCAAAACTTAGAACCTGGAGCGCTTTTTACAGTACTCGCTTTAGGAGAAGCGCTTGAGCAAAAGGGGGATATAGAACAGGCTCAAAGTATTTATGATAGCTTTGCCCACAAAAACCCTGATGCTTTACTATTGCAGCATGTTTATAAGAGGCTTTCTGAAAATAAGCCTACGCCTAATAAAAAACAGGCAAGTCTCTCTCAGGATGTGAGTGAAGTTATTTTTGGTTTTTCAATGTTGATGTGGTCTCAACAGTTGGATATGCCAGCTCGGCAATTGTTACAAATTGCCTTATGGCTGGATAATAACCCTCTATATCGTTTTTATGCGGGTATGATGGATGAGCAGGCCGATAGGTTGGCAAAAGCTATCAATCAGTACAATAATATTCCAGCTGGTGGGGTTGCAGGGTTGGCTGCACAAGTACGGGCTGTAGAAGCTATGTTTAACTCAGGGAGTCCTGAAAAAGCTATCGAACATTTAATTCAAGTTAAAAAAGATTATCCTCAACTTGTTGCCTTAGACCAACTTTTGGCTGAAATGTACTACCAACAAGAACAATACGCTGACTCTATTATCTATTACAACACTGTTTTTTCAAAGCTAGAAAACCCCTATTCCCGCGAGTATGTGCCGCTTTACTTTGCTAGAGGGGCTAGTTATGAGCGTTTACGTCAATGGGAAAAGGCCGAATTAGATTTAGAACAAGCTCTTAAGCTAGACCCTGATAACCCGTCACTTTTAAATTATTTAGGCTATATGTGGTTAGATGCAGATATGAACCTAGATAAAGCTTTTGCCTATATAAGTAAAGCGGCTCTACTTAAACCGTCTGATGGAGCCGTTATAGATAGCTTAGGGTGGGCATATTTTAAAAAGGGTGAATATACGCGGGCTTTACTATACTTAGAAAGGGCTGCGGAGCTTATTCCTACTGACGCGACAGTTATGGAACATTTGGGCGATGTACATTCTAAACTAGGAAACTCTGAAAAAGCGCAGCAGTACTGGGAAAAAGCATGGAGCCTTGAACCTGCTGGCCAGTTTGAGCAGGCGCGCCTTGCAAAAAAACTTGGCATTTCTTTAGATTAAGCAAATTATGCCGTCAGTTTTGCTGCATTGCGGCGTAAATTCTTTATTTTTCATGATGTTATTGAA
>JAPPOO010000057.1:0-7684 GCA_028817875.1 Alphaproteobacteria bacterium
GGTTAATTCAGTATTAAAAAGTGATATTTGAAGTCAAAAAAGTGTAAATTTTGACTAAAAAAAAGCAAAAAAAGTTAAATTTTTCTTCTAAGAAACACCTTTAAGCAGCTTATGTCATTTTTCGGTAGTAAGTTTTTTGATGAGGCTAGCGAGGGCTTGTTGTTGGGCTGGGTTTAGTTGGCGAAAGTTTTTGATGAAGGTGAGTTCTTTCGTGGTTATTTCGGTTGTCTTTTCAGTTGGTTGTGATGATTTTGGGTAATTATCAAAGAAAAACTGGGGGGGGCATTTTAAGAATTTGAGAGAGTTCATACAGTTTGCTGGCGCTAATGCGATTGGTGCCGTTTTCATATTTTTGGATTTGTTGGAAGGTGATGCCCAGTTGTTTAGCAAGACTCTCTTGAGAGATGCCTTGCAGTTTGCGCTGTTGTTTAAGGCGTTGGCCAACGTGGATGTCTATGGGATGGGGTGATTTGCTACGCACAATTTTAACTCCTTGTTTATTCAACAAAACAGCCACTTGGTTAAGTGGCTGGGGAGTTAAGAACCGTCATAGGAACGGCGCAGCTTATTTCAGCCGAAACCGTTTTGTATTCGCTGCCTCCCCAACCTTACGATCAGTTTGGCAACGCATTTTATGGCCAGCGTTGCATAGCCACCTATGGGAGGTTCTTAAGCCCCACCTCTGCAACTCACAGAAGCGGAGGCAGAATAGCATAGGAAATTGTGATTTGTATATGAAGAAACTAAGTAGTTCAGCTATTTACCTGTACGTATTTTTATAAATTACCGCGTTAACCTACAAAACCTAAAAAATGCGTTTTTTATTACTTGGCAAACAATTCGGCAAAATGTATACATAAAATATATCTACACATTTTACTAACTCAAACCCAGAGGCTTACAAATGGCTCAAAATCCTATCAACTTCCCTATCCAAACTTTGCCAGAAATGGTTAAAGAAATCTTTAACGAACAACACCAGAAAATTGAAGGACACCGTCCTATAATTTGGAGATATATCTTACTTTTTGCTTTGCTCAGCAATGTTATGCTGATGATAAAAGAGATATTTTTATCAAATATAAACTTGGGCATTAACACAGAGTATATCCACCCCATCACAATTATTGTGGGCGTGTCCCTTGTTATAACAGGCTCCCTATGGCATCGCGCCTACTGCCATTACTATAAGGACAAAGTAGTACTGGCATATCTTAAAAAGCGTCTAAAATCTGTTTATAAACTTGATTCAGAAGTAGCAACTGTCTTTCAAAACGTTCTTCATCAACTACAAAGACTGGACTTTGACGAAGAAGGTGCTCTTCAAACAGTTGCACACCAACTAGGAAAGGCTATTAATAATTATCTAAAAACCATTTCTGACGTGGTTGAATCAGATGATGAGGAGCTAATTGAAACCGTTTCTTACCTTCAGGAATGTAAACAAAGTATAGAAGAGCTTATTAAGAAAGCTTATCAAATAGACCTGCGGCAAAGTTCTTAAATACTAAAATAATTTAGCCACGAAAGGGAGAAGGACTTAACGGCCTTCTCCTTTTTGTCTATAGCCTACTTTTTCCCAACTGACCTCAGCTGGTATCTTCTAATAATAAGAAAGATGGCTAAGGCGCCGTTATTGATTGACAAAACCGCCGGAAACAATGCCGTTGTTAACGCGAAGTTCGCCAAAGCTGTAATGGAAAGTCCATGCCGAAAGAGGTTAATACTGTACAAGTAAAGCGCTTCCTCATGCGGTTTGTTGTACGATTTACGAAAAGTCGGGATATACGCAATTGTATTGGCAAAAGAAACCAATATGACAGACCATAATGGATCACTTGTAACAATCCACAAAGGAATAGATGCCAAACCAATACCAAACACCACTTTGTCAAAGAGGGTGATATTCTTAAAGCCGTTTTTGAACGAACAAATAATAATGAACACACAAATAGCCAAAACAGCCGCATTCATCCAAGCACCTGGCCCTGCTCCGTCAATCACCTGCACAATATAAGCAATCGCAGTAAGCAGTACCCAAATAGTCCAACTAAACGGGTGAGGCTTAACCTTCCCGCGGATTGTATCCCGCAAATAAGGTAAGTACGTCACAATAGCCGCAATCACCGTAATAGTGCCAATAATCTCATTATTGAGAAAGTTCATGTCCCTTACCTAACCTTTATCTACTATTAAAAAGAATATGTCATGGTCTCCCATCTAACATATTCCTCATAAAAAATCACCCCGTAGGGTGTTTCTTTCATAATGGTGGCGGGAGTAGGATTGACGCTCGGCGTGCTGCCTCGCGCCCTACGGGCGCCTGCGCTTTGCTTGGCGTCTGCGCCTGACGTACTGTCAGGCTGTCAAACCTATGCACTACGTGCGGTAGCCTCTCATCAAATACCCCCTTCCATAAAAAAAATAAGGCCCTCAAAAGGCCTATTTTTCTATGGTGGCGGGAGTAGGATTCGAACCTACGAAGGCATAGCCAACTGGTTTACAGCCAGTCCCGTTTGACCGCTTCGGTATCCCGCCAAATGGTGAGTCGTTTTTTACCCTATTCCACCCGCCGTGTAAACTGGAATTCTACCCTTATTGTAAATTTTATGCCCATACAAAAATTGTGTGTTTAATGCCACGCTTACCTGTAACTTTTTAGCACTTTTGCCAAATAGCCTTGATTAACCATAAAATTTATGTGGAAATAAACGTACAGATTTAAGTAAGGAGAAGGCATATGAAACTCTTTAACACCTTGGCATTGCTCGCAGCCACAGCGCTTCCTGCTATCAGTTTTGCAGAAAATAGCACCATCTCTTCAGACTGGTTAGCGAAAGAACGGTTTATGATACGTGGACGCTTAATTAATGTTGAGCCCGATGAAACAAGCACCACCAGCTTAGGAGGCTCGGTCAACGCTGACAGCACTGTTGTTCCTGAATTGGATATTACCTACTTTTTTAACAAAAACTGGGCAGCTGAACTTATTTTAGCCACAAGTAAGCACGATATGAGCCATGAGTCTCCCACTTTGGATTTGGGTGATGTGTGGATTTTGCCCCCTACCCTAAACACTGCAATACCATTTTCGGCCGGATGATACATTTCGTCCCTACGTTGGTGCCGGCGTGAATTACACATTCTTTTACAATGAGGAGCCGAACCCACAGCAATTTGTAGAGTATGAAAATGGCTTTGGTACAGCTTTGCAGGCAGGTTTTGACTACGGCATTACGGATAAATTGGCTTTTAATATGGATTTAAAGAAAATTTATTTGAATACAGACGCAAAAGTAAATGGCAGCGTTACTGCCGATGTGGACTTAGACCCATGGATTTTAGGAATCGGCTTTAGTTACCGTTTTTAAAGACAATTTCTATTTTTGTGACTTCCGTCTTCGGCGCGGCTATGGTATAGATTTCCTCAGGCTGCGCCCATAGCTCAGTTGGATAGAGCAACTGCCTTCTAAGCAGTCGGTCGGGGGTTCGAATCCTCCTGGGCGCGCCAAATAAATAAAGTTCCTAATAGAAGACAGATGCAGCACGCACCTGCATCAATTCTCCTGAAAACATACCACCTTCCTAACCATCAATACAAATCGTGCACACCGTAGACGTTGATGGCTTTTTTGCCTTTGTTACAGATACGCACATAGCGCCATGGTGAGTTACCATAAGGAACATCATAGTCTTCAAATCCAGCATGGGTTTTGTCACGCGTGCATGGCTCCCAATTGCGTTGGTCATTACTTACTTCAACCGTCACGTCTTGGTCAACAGGTGCGCGAATAAGCCGAAGGTCAGGCCCGTAGTGGTCTTGAATAACGGGGCTCAGAAAATCAACAATCATGCAAGAATTTGCCGCTAATTTAAATGCATCTTTAATGCGCGGCGCATCTTCTGTTTCAGGTTCTTTTTTATCTTTGTCAGGAATACCAAGTTGCGGGTCATCCAACCACACGCGTGCACGGTGCGGTTTAATATCACTATCCTTAGCAGGCTCTGTTCCAAATAGCCAATGCCATAAATTCCCTGCCAAACGTCCCAAAGCTCGGGAAATCTTATAAATAAGCGTAATAGCAGCCGCAATAAGCAAGGCAAAAAACAATGCATAAAAGAAAACAGCCAAGCCTACAAGCAGTGCAACCCAACCTGTCCAAGCCATAAGTACAGCGCCTACAATCCCTAAAACCAACGGAATACCCAACATCAATACTGTAAGCGTCCAAGCCAGCCAGCGCGGTAAGTCATGAAACATAAGGCGAATAAGAGTGATACTCCCCACAATAAGAAGGGCTGCAACACCAAGCGCCCAAGCAATAGGGTTACCTGCAAATAGCACCCGCCCCAGCGTGCCAAGTATCACAATGAGAGATATAAGCCAGCCTTCAATCTCATCATCCCACCCCGGTAGTTGCCGTGTGGCTGCCCCTAGACCAAAAACACCTTTAAGGTAAAGCGTTGAAAAAATCTTAAAAATACCGATAGAAGCTGCGGCTGGAATAAAAAGTTCCGCCAACTGCCCTGCCATAGGCCCATTTTCTAAAATACGATTGACAATATCCGTTAAGAATTCCAACAACCTCACTCCCCTTTTTTTAGGAGTTTATCTTTATTTGGAGTGTGCTGCAACCGCAGGCCTTTGAATTAACTAAAGGTCTTCGCAGCTTTCAATTTGAACTTTAGCTTTTTGGCGCTCATTACCGTACTGCGCTACAACTGTTGGGTAATCTAAGCTTACCGTATTAAATTTGGATGTCTCCCCTCTCAATTGCCCACAAGCCGCGAGGATATCCTCCCCTCTTGGTGTTCTAGCAGCCACAGAAATATTTGATTTTTCAATAATCTTCTTAAATGCCTGAATACGCTCTGACGTACTACATTTAAAGGGACTCCCCGGCCATTCGTTAAAAGGAATCAAATTCACAAAAGACGGAATCCCCTTGATGAGCTTAATTAAAGCTTCCGCATGTTCAGGTGTATCATTCACATCCTTCAGCATCACATACTCCCACGTAATACGGCGGTGCTCCTTCAGCGGAAAAGCCCGTAACGCCCCCATAAGTTTTTCCAACGGCCATTTTTTGTTGATTGGCATAATGCGGGTACGTGTTTCATCATCTGGCGCATGTAATGAAATAGCCAAGTTTACACCTAGTTCACTGGCAATATTAGGAATATTTTCAACCATGCCACTTGTTGAAATCGTAATTTTGCGGCTTCCAAAAGCAAACGCTTTTTCAGCCATTAACATTTTACAAGCGTTTTTAACATTGTCCCAATTAAACAGAGGCTCTCCCATCCCCATAAAAACAAGGTTCCCGACAACACGACGCTCTTTAGCATCCTTCTCCCACTCACCTAAGCGCTTTTTAGCCAACCAAACCTGAGCCACAATTTCCCACGCTTCTAAGTTACGAGAAAGCCCTTGGGTACCCGTATGGCAAAAGCGGCAATTAAGCGTACACCCAACTTGAGAAGAAACACACAACGTGCCTCTATGAGCTTCAGGGATAAATACGGTTTCAACTTCGTGCCCATCCTGCAGCTTAAATAACCATTTAACCGTACCATCAGCCGCCTTTTGCTCAGTCATCACTTCAGGCAATGAAAAGTCAACAATACTTAGCAACTGTTGCTGAAGAGATTTCCCAAGGTTTGTCATTTCCTCAGGATTTGCTATCCCTTTCTCAAAGGCCCACTGCCATATCTGCCCTGCCCTAAAGGCCGGCAGTTTTTCCTTTTTTAGTGTATTAACGAACTTCTCGTACGGAATTTCAAATATATGGGGCTTGTTCATACCCACTATGTAAGGCTTTCCCAATAAATATGCAAGGGAGTTAGCTTAACTAACTCACCTTAAACACACTTACTTTTTCACTCATATTTGTTGCTTCTTTTGCAATATCACCTGCTGCTGTATTAACCTCTTCCACATCTCCAGTGATAACACCCATCTGGTTTTGGAAGGAATCCACAGTTGCGGAAATCTCCGCTGTTGCAGCAGACTGACCACTAATTGCCTCGGTCACCTCGCCCATTTCACGTGATATTTGCTCAATAGACCCTGTAATCTCTTTCAAAGAAACACCTGTCACCTCAACATTTTGGTTAAGGTTTACAATTACTTGCGTGATTTCTTCCGTAGATTTATTTGTATTTTGAGCCAATTTACGCACTTCATCAGCCACAACAGCAAATCCACGTCCAGCATCACCTGCTCGCGCTGCCTCAATCGCCGCATTCAATGCCAGCAGGTTAATTTGATCAGAGATATCGGAAATGACCCCTGTTACCTGAGTAATTTGAACCGTATTCTCTTGCAATGTTTTCATAGCGTCATCAGCTTTAACAGATGCCCCTGAAATAGCCTGCACATTACCAGAAGTGCGCTGAGCAGTTGCTTGCACATTCTCAATACTATCCGTCATATCAGATAAGGCCGTTGCAATTTCATCCAAAGATGCTTTTTGAGCATGGATCACTTCTGTCATGCTTCCAGTAGAGGCTGAGGTTTGCTCAGACGCCGCAGCTACCTGTTGAGAGGCAGAACAAATTTCAGCCATAATGCTATTTAATTTATCCAGCAATTCATCAAACATACCTGCCATGCCACCAATTTCATCTTTACGATCAATATGCAAGCGGCCTGTTAAATCGTAATTTGAAACCTTCTTAAATTGATTCTCCATAAGAACCACAGGCGCAAGAGCTGTTTTAGTTACATACAAAGCAACAATAGCAATGATACCTGCCAACACTAAAGCAAGTATTAACATTTGTATCTCTAGCCTCAAAATAGGAGCCATAATTTCATCCTTATGGATTTCTGAAATCAATGCCCACTCTGCATCAAATAAACGTATAGGGTGGTATGATGCAACAACCGTATGTCCATCAAAATTATGAGTTACCTCAGTATAAATTTTTCCAGATAACGCATGTTCTACATCTTCTCCATGCAGTTCACTTCCTGCAACATGAGAGGTACTTAGAGGAAGATTAGAGCGTAGTTTATGATCTTGCCCAATCAAGTAAGACTCCCCTGTCTCTCCAAGGCCAGTTCTATCTGATGCCACTTTATCAATGAGATCTGCCGGCAACTGAAAAATCAAAACACCCATTAATTTTTTACCATCATAAATGGGGGAAGCTGCAAACGAAGCTGCTGCATTATAAGAAGGTTCATATAAAGCAAAGTCTTCAAATACAACATCACCATGCTTTGCTTTTAACGCCTGAGCATAAACTCTCCCGATACCTGACTGAGCATAAGGCCCTGTTTTAAGAGACGTTGCATAGTCTACCTCTTTAAATACAGAGTAAATAATTCTGCCGTCTTTAGGATCTGCTATAAAAATATCATAGTAGCCAAATTTTTCTAAAAAGTAGCGATAATGCGGGTGGTACTTAGCATGAACAACAGAGTAAATACTACCGTCCCCTCCTTTATCTAAATTTTGTTTTTCACCAATAGGGTGCGCATTACCTGATATATAAACATGCTGAAGATATTTAGCCTTAGCATCTATATTCGTCCAGCGAGTCATATCTCCTTGCATCGCTTTTTCTGTGTTTGCTAACTGATAGCTATAGCGCTTTTTAAAAGCAACCTCATCCACCTTTACTTTGCTGGTATCTATAGCTTGCACGGCATAGCCAAACTCTTTCGCTGCAGAGA
>JAPPOO010000057.1:7694-18547 GCA_028817875.1 Alphaproteobacteria bacterium
TCATAATATCTTCCGCTAATGTAACAACTTGCCCTTCAATATGCTCAAAAAATTGTTCGAAACGGCTAGCTTTGTTAGCGGTCAGAGCCTCCATAGAGGTAAAAACCATTTTTTCCGCCATATTAGCTGTTTGGAAAATACTAATACCAACTCCTAACCCCATAGGGATAAGAGCTACACCTAATAGCAAAAATAATACCTTTGTACGTAATGAATTAAAATCCAACATATCAATGACTCACTCTACTGTTTTTATTATTAAAGAGTTATCCCAGCCAACTAACACCATGTAGTGGTAATAAGCTAACTAATAAAGAATGTTACAATATAATGAGGACAGCGTCACGAAAAAGCTAAGCAAATTTTGTATAAGTTGGAGCGGCATCAGCAAAGTCTTCACCAACCCCTTCGTTTAAAATCTCAACAGAGTGCCCTAAGAATTGGGAAATTTTTTGTTCTACCTGCTCAACAGGTTGACGTTTTTGAATCGCCTGAACATCTTGAACACTTGTATGACGAAATGCTTCCATCATACTGTCCATCTTCTGCTTAATCGCTGAAACTCTCTCTGCATCTTGCGAAACAGCCTCTGCAGCTGCCAGCTTATGCCCTGCTCCACTGTAGTACCGAAGCCCTGTCAATACAGACCACCGCGGATAATTTTTATCGCTACTTTCGCTGAGGTATATACCAATCCCTGCTAAATCGCGGTAAAATTCATGCCGTTGCGCAGGATTTTTAACGAAAGTTTCTATCATAGCCACAGCTTCTGTGAGAGCCCCCCGCTCCTCCGGTGAGAGCTTAACATCAGACGAAACAGATTCTATGAAGCGGCTAGCATGAGCAGAAAGTTGTGCAGGAGTAGAAACCGCCCCCACCTTACGGGCAGCAGAAAGCGCAGCATTATCTGCTGTAACAACAGAACTCTGTACTATAGCCTTTACGTCCATCTCCCCAGTCTTCCTGACTCTTTCATCTTAACAAGCCTTCCTAGCCTTACTCTTATTGTACTCCCAGCAAGGAAAAACGCAAGCTATCTGACCTAATATCATACAAAATACAGGCAAATTAAGTGCGAAAAAGACACAACTGCAAACTTTTATCATTATTTTTTTCCACAAAAACAATAAGTTACTCAAAAAGCACAGACGTAATAAAAAAGATTATTCGCACACGGAACTAACCCACAACAAAAACTTGCTAAAACCGCTAAAAACTGACAGTTACAGCCATTATTAGCTATCTATCCACTCAACTTTTGCTCCAAGGGCGTTCAATTTTTCCACAAATAGTGGATGCGCTCTCTTGATTGGATCAGCATTTTTGATGACAGATTTCCCTTCAATACTAGCTGCAATAACAAACATAGCGATAGCCGCACGAATGATATAGGGGGATTCCACATGGGCAGGCGTTAATTTTTTACCGCCGTACGTCACAATTCTATGAGGGTCACACTGCATAACATGTGCACCAAATTTAGAAAGCTCGCTTGTCCACCCCAAAGCCCCTTCGTATACCTTATTCCAAAACATCATATTTCCTTCAGCAACAACCCCTAACGCAACACACATAGGTAGCAAATCCACAGGGAAGTACGGCCACGGAGCCGCCTCAATTTTGGGTAAAATATATTGTGTAAAAGGAGGCTGAACCTTTAAACCGTTTGGAATACAAGCCTTAGACCAACCGTCTTTATGCTCCAACTGCACACCAAATTTTGCAAATGTGCGGTCAATCAATGGAAAATGCTTGGGTTGAGTATTTTTAACAACAATATCCCCACCCGTTACAGCACTAATAGCTAAAAAGGTTGTTACTTCGTGAAAATCCTCCACAAAAGTAAACTCTGTACCAGCAATACATTGCCCCCCCGTAACATGCAGCCGACTTGTCCCTTTTCCGTCTATTGCCACACCTATTTTGTGCATAAAATCACAAAATTCTTGTACATGCGGCTCTGACGCTGCGTTTGTTAAGGACGATTCACCACTAGCCACCGCAGCACAAAGAATAAAGTTCTCAGTCGTTGTTACAGAGGCATAATCAAGCCATTGATCACTTGAGGTAAAATTAGCGGGTTTTCTGATAATGACAGCTTCCGGCGTCTTCTCAATATCTGCACCAAAACCTTTAAGAAGCTCCATATGCGGGTCAATTTCCCGAGAGCCTAAAGAACACCCCTTCACATCTGACTCAATACGCACCTCACCAAACCTATGCAACAAAGCAGGAACAAGCATAACAGAGGAGCGCATCCCTTGAGGCAAAGTAGCTTGTTTGGCTGAAATATCATCACTATGGTGTACATACAACGTACTGGAGGCATCATCCTTACTATCTAACTTAACGATACTTCCAAGGGATTCAAAAAATTTCAGAATTTTACGAACATCCGTAATATCCGGCACGTTATGTAATGTAATAGGCTCTTTCGAAAGAAGGGTTGCACATAACACGGGTAAAACCGCATTTTTATTAGCAGAAGGTATAATTTCCCCTTTGAGTGGGTACCCTCCGTGAACAACCAAATCAGACATACAATACTCCCCTTTTTCCTATTACCTTACCCTTAAAAGGTAGGCGCATACTGAAAGGTAACAAAGGCAACGTCAAGCCTATTCATACGACAAAAAAACTTTAAAACACCGTACCTATATCAATATCAACCTGACTATTTCCAGCTAAGTCACATAGGTTACGAACAAGCTCATGCCCCGATGTCATATCAACTTTATGAATAACCGTTGTATCGGGCAATGCTGCAAACGTCCCCATACCAACAAATGTTATTTTAGGAGCCTGCAAAGCCCCCTGTTGGAGAAGTTGGCGATAGCCCGTAACTTGCAATTCAAGCTCTGCATGAAGACGTTTACCAATACCAGATAACAATTTTTGATCAAGATTTTCCAACGGACGACTTACTTCTATCACCCAATGGTGCCGCCTCTCTTGGTGCAGTGGACAAACCGTATAGTTCCTTACAAATAGCCCTTGCCCGCCTAAAATTTCATTTACCTCTGACAAAATATGATCAATCAAACTCACCGATATACCTTCGCCAAAAGCATTAAGAACCTCTTGAGTACGCTGCCACGCAATATGAAAAGGATCTAAGGACAATACTTTAATAATCCATCCTGTATTGTACGCAACTAACCCGTATGCGTTTGTAAGCAACAAAAGATACTCTTTACCAACAGAAACCTGCCCTGCGTGCATCCGTTTAAAATTGCGATAAAATCGCCCACTTACATCAACATCTTCTATAGGTATAAATTCATAAAAACAGGAGGATTGGTCATCAAACAACAAGCGTTGCTGAATATGTGCATCTGCCTGAGTTGCCATAAGCCCACAAGGCATATTAACCGCTTGAAGCCAATGTAAATGAGGCAAGCCATTAAACAGGTATTTCAATTCTAGTTTATTTAACTGCCCTTCAATACCATCCTGCACATAAACTTTTAGGTTAGGGCACAACTCTTTAATTGACGTAAACTTTCCCCTCTGCCGCGATGCATGCAACCCAAAATGGGTTAAAAGCTCTGCAGGCGCAATCAACAGTTCTATTTGGTCACCAACGTCACAAATTTTTTGGTAAAAAGAATGCAACAACTGGTGCCGACTTTTAGCGGCTAACGCTTCTTCTTCCTTTTTGGGTTGAAAAAACGGAAAATAATCCTGCCACCCCTTTTTTTGAGTAGCTGCTAAAGCTTGTAACGAGGTACATTCGGCTCCTTCCAAGGGTGAATAGTCAAACATTCTCAACCAATTTTTTTTAGGAATTCCTGAAAGTTCTAACAGCTTTTTTTCAATATGTTGATAGTCCGACAGTGTACCTGCACCAACTGGAAACACACGCTGTTGTTCAGAAACAAGGCCTGCAACATCTTGAGATGTCACCAAGTGAGGACGACTTAAAATATCTTGCATGGGAGCCTTAGTTTCTTTCACCATTCCCCTCAAAAGCTTGCTCCAGCCCTCATAATCCTGAACAGGTGTTGCCCGAGCAAAAGATTGGTACAGCAAATTAAAATCTTTATAGCGTGTTAAATCGGTTAACCCCAAATGTGTAAATAAAGAAGACTTGATATTACCTGTAATAATTTTGCGCAAATTACGCTGCTGCTGGTCAATAAATTTAGCCATTATTTAAACAGCTACCTTTTTTACATTTCCACTTTTTTTAGTTGCCCCGCCTTTTTTAGATGCTTTTGCAGGCGTTTTTGAGCTTTTTTTAACAGTTTTTTTAGGAGATTTCTTAGAATTTTTAGGCTGAGAAGCAATAAAATCTGAACAAGTTTTACCAGAAAAACGAGTATGCAAATCTGCTACATCTGGCTCTGGCTTACCTAGGTGCCAACCTTGGGCGTAATCAACACCAATATCTTCCAGAGCCAGTACAATATTTTCATTTTCCACAAACTCTGCAATGGTTTGGATACCCAACCCTTTACAAAGCATCACCATAGATTCAATAAAATAGCGGTCATCTCTGGAATGCTCTAAGTCTTTCACAAAAGACCCATCAATCTTAACAACATCTACCGGAAGCTGACGAATATAGTTGAAGGAGGAAAAACCTGCTCCAAAATCGTCAATTGCAAAGCGGAAGCCCATACGGCGTAATTCCGTAATAAATGCGTGTATTTCACCCAATTCCCTAAAGGCTGAAGGGTCGTGAATAGCCATAGTCTCAGTAACTTCAAACATAATATGGTTAGGGTTAATTGTGTATTCATCCAACAGGTTATGAATACGCCCCATCACATCTTTATCTCCAAGTGAACGGCTAGAAAGGTTGATAGAAAAATCTACATCAATCCCTTGTTCCTGAAGTTTATGCTGCGTTTGAAAACAACGTTCAACAACAGATAAATCGAGCTGTTGAATTAAACCAAAGTGTTCGGCAGCATCAATATAAATAGCGGGAGACCCAATCTGGCCTTCCTCATCATAAATCCGTAACAATGCCTCAAACAAAGGCCTTTGCCGTTTTCTAGAAGGCACAATCGGCTGGAAGTGCATTTCAAAATCAGATGTTTCCAAGCACGTTCTTAAACGTTTCACCCACTTTAACTGGCTCCGCACAGAATCAATATTATCTGCTGTCTCAGAAGCATCATCTATATAAACCCTATTTCGGCCCATATCTTTTGCTCGGTACATAGCAAGGTCAGCAGCCATAGTCAGTGCATCACCATCTTTATCTTCCTGCGGGTACGTAATCATCCCAATACTCATAGTTACAGAAAGTCTCGCTTCTTTGTACGTCACCTCAAACGCATTAATGCGCTCTATAACTTCTTGAACCTTCTCTTGCGCCCCTTCAGGGTCAATATTATGCATAATAATCGCAAACTCATCTCCACCAAGGCGAGCAACAATATCAGTACTTCTAAAGGACTTTTTCAAAATATCCGTCACGCCACGCAAAATATCATCCCCAGCTTCGTGCCCGTGCGTATCATTAATTTCTTTAAAGCGGTCAAGGTCAATAAACATAAGAACCCCTTCCGTTTTATGGCGGCGCGCTAAACTAACGGAACGCTCTAACTCTTCCATAAAACGGCGTCGATTCAACAAACCTGTCAAATGGTCTGTTGTCGCCAAGCGGTACATGTTATCTCGGTCAATTTTACTCGCCGTAATATTGGTAGCAACACCACGATAGCCCGAGAAATTTTGTAATTCATCTAAAACGGGAACTCCTGAAATACGCAGGCAAATACGCTCTCCCTCTTTAGAACGTGTCCAAAATTCAATATCTCTATAAGCTTGGTGACGCTGAACCCGCGTTTCTATTAAGTCTCGTGTAGGGTCGCTCTCACGGTCAAAAAGAGCCTCAAATTGCATATGGCCAATCATTTCAGCGGTCTCATACCCTAATACACTAGATACTCCTGGGGATACGTACGTAAACCGTAGTTTCTCATCAACTTCCCACAACCAGTCAGCCGATGAATCAGCAAAATCTCTAAAACGCTGTTCCGAACGCGCTAAATCATCTGCAAATTGTTTACGGCTTGTCACATCACGGCAATGAATAACGACATTTTTGACTGTCCAGTCTGTATCATGCAAGCCTTTAGCTACAGCTTCAACATAAAGCCAGTGGCCATTTTTGTGACGTATCCTAAGGGTAAATTCTATCGCATTACGCCCTTTAGAAACGCCAGAAAGAGAGGTTTGTAAAGATGCTAAATCTTTCTCGTGAACAAAGTCACTAAATGGCTGCCCTCTTAATTCTTCGCGGCTATAGCCAAGAACACGATGATACGCGCTATTCACATATTCCAAATTCCCTTCAATGCTTGTAATTGCAATAAGGTCATAGGCATTATCAGTAATAAGTCGAAAACGACGACTAGCTTGTTCAAGTTGGTTTGTACGTTCAACAACTTGCTGTTGAATTGTATCCGCTGTGTTTTGCTGACGCCAAATAAACCAACTAAACATAAGTGTCATAAGAATACCTGAAATCAAAACCAGCGTACCAGCTAACCACTGAACACCTCCAAAAATATCATCGGGAAAACCCCATGTAAAACGCCATGTACCACCACTCCAATCAGCTTTAGACGTATAAATTTCATGAGCATAACCTTGGGACGATGTACGCTGATATTTTACAACCTGCTCCCCTAAATGATTCAAAGCTTCAAGTTGGAAAGAAACACTGCCATTAACACCTCCTTGCGAAGCAAATTGCGCAATATCAACCTGACTAATAAGAACACCGTATTCTCCACTATTTCCAAGCTTGCGCGCAGCAAACAACTGCTGTTCCACCCCTTCTAAACGAAAAAGAAATGCCTGAATGTAATGGCTAGATGTAAAAACATCTTTCATTTTCTTTTCTAATTTAGATTGAATCTGGTGATTTTGGCTATTTTTAGGATAAGTGTAAGGTAGTGTATATTTGCTGTTTCCACCCTGAAGTAATGGAAAATAATAGACGCTTTGAACAACTGAAGAATTTTGTATAACTGCACGAGCAGCATCTGAAAACTCTCGCGCTGTAACATGCTCGGAACCTACAAATAACTGGTTAATTGCAACAGACGTATTTTCAACCTCTCCCCACTTTTTACTAAATTGAGAAAAATTTTGCTTTGTTTCAGCTTGCAGCAATTCGTGCCAATGCTGCACCTCTTTCTTAAGAATGTAAATGCCACTCCATAACGTCAAACTAAGCCCTATAATAACGGCAATAGGAATAATATAACGCCAAGGCAGAGAGTCTGATCTCACCATCTAACGAGAGTGTCTTCCATATATTTTTAATTTATTTCTTGTTTTTAAGTATGCCTCACTTGCACAAAGCAATGCAAAGGATTACATTAGGAATCATGAATATTAGCGACGCAAGATTCAATATTTATCAACCAATACAACGTACAACACAGGCAACTCCTGCTAGTGGGCGTGGCGGTCATGCCACGCAACCAGTTGAGCCAATTACTCCTATTTCTCCAGTACGTAGTGCGACACAGGCAACAACTTCTCCAGAAACACCGCAAAAAGAAGCTTCTACAAATAGCTCACCCCGCCTAATGGCAGATGGCGTACGCGGTAAAAATATTGATATTTTCGTTTAAGCTACTCTACAAAAAAAGTAGTTGAAGAGTTTTCACTCTCTAAAATAGGCACTTCAGGAACCTCTAGTACAGCAGGAATTTCATCAGCTGCTAAACATCTCAACAGCTTCACATCATATTTAGCATGGTCAAAAACACTCGCACTTGGGAAAGTATTTAACAGCCAACCAGAAAACACATTTTGCATTTCCCCCTCGTAACCAGCCAATTCCTCTCGAAAAACCAGCCATGCAATATCCTGCCCCGATGTATTTTGATAGTTAGCTTTGCAGCCTTTCAATAAAATTTCAAAATTTTTAAAACGCTCTGGCTGCCCTGAAACAATATTCATATCCACAAAGCGATTACTGGAAAACTCCAATATTCTAATTTTAGCCCCTTCGCGAGGTATGCTTTCTTGTTTTGATAACTCAGTTTGCCCTAAGTTTTCCAACATCTCTTCAAAACGAGAGGTATCTACAACACCTTCCGCATACACAGAAAAAGATAACAAGAAAAGGGTAATAAATAATAAAACAGGCATCAGTTTAAAATTTGACGAATGCGTTGTAGCTCACTAACGAGTTTACGGCTTACCAATACAGAAGAAGCCTCTGGTTTTTCACCAATTTTTTTCTTCTTTTTTAAAGCCGCTTGAACACCGCGAATAGTATAGCCTTCATCGTATAACATTGTTTTAATTTGACGTAGCAATGCAATATCTTCAGGACGGTAAAAGCGGCGCCCACCTTGCTGCTTCATCGGCTTTAATTCTTTAAATTTTGTTTCCCAAAAACGAAGTACATGAGTTGCCACACCCAGCTCATCGGCAACTTCCTTAATAGTGCGGTACGCCTGCGCAGATTTTGTACCACGCGAAACAGCAGCAACGTCTAAAGTTCCAACCTCAGACACTAGACTCCCTCATCCACACGATCTTTAAGAATGTGAGAGGCACGAAAAACAACCACCTTGCGCGGCGTAATTGGCACTTCTTCACCTGTTTTAGGATTCCGCCCGATACGCTCTCGCTTTTGGCGCACAGCAAAATTTCCAAATCCTGATATCTTGACCGTTTCTCCCTTCGTCAACGTACGAGATACCTCTTCCAACAAGGTTTCAACCAAATCCGCCGCTGATTTACGCGTTAAACCAACCTCATGGTACACAGCTTCTGCGATATCAGCCCTTGTTACAGCCTTGGGTTTATACATTTTTCTTACAGCCCCTTAATATTGAACATGATTATAATACGAGCAGTTTTTATACAAAGTCAAGAAAACCAGCAAACTACCATCTAATAAGCATTTGCCCCCAAGTAAAACCTGCCCCAAAAGCCTGCAAAAGAACTAAATCCCCCTGTTTAAGGCGACCATCTTCTACCGCAGCACTTAATGCCAAAGGAATAGACGCCGCCGAGGTATTAGCATGTTGCTGAACAGTTTTAACCACTTTTTCATGAGGAATCTTAGCCAATTCCGCTGCTGCATCTAAAATGCGGACATTTGCCTGATGTGGCACAACCCAATCAATATCACCCTTTTGAATACCATACTGCTTTAACCACTCTTCATCAATATCACCCATAGCCCGCACAGCATACTTAAACACATCACGCCCATTCATGTGCACAGGGCCAACAGTTGTTGAAGCATAAAGAGAATCAACACCACTTCCATCACCATCAATAAAAGCGCCGAGTATACCTTGGTTACTTTCTTCTTGTCGTATAACAGCAGCCCCTGCACCATCACCAAACAAAATACTTGTTGTTCTATCCTGCCAATCTAAAATGCGAGAGAAACACTCAGCCCCAATAACCAAAGCAGTTGTTCCTTGGCCATTTTTCATCAAACTATCCGCCGTATGAAGAGCATAAATAAACCCGCTACAAGCAGCGTTCAAATCAAATGCTGGAATATTTTTACAGCCAAGCCCCTGCTGAACCTTCATAGCAGTAGACGGAAAAGAAGAATCTGGCGTACAGGTAGCAACAATAATAAGGTCTATTTCTTTCGCAGAAAAATTCGCATTTTTTAAAGCTTGTTCAGCAGCTAGTAACGCTAAAGAAGATACATTCTCTTCTTCACAAATATACCGTTGAGTAATTCCTGTACGAGATTGAATCCACTCATGAGAAGAGTCTAATTGGTATTTTTTAATTAACGCATCATTTGTTAAGCACTTTTTAGGAAGCCCCTGCCCTACACCTAAAATACGGGATAATTTCGTAGTCATACTACTCCTATACCACAAAAAAAGAAGGGAGCCACGCCCCCTTCTAAAAAATAGTCCGCACACTAGCTCTGCGCTGGTGCTTCTTCTACTGCTGGTGCACTCACTTTAGGCTTAATAACTTGGCGCCCACGGTACCAACCATCAGGAGATACGTGATGACGAAGCTTTAGTTCACCTGTGTCTTGGCACTCATGGTATGTACCAGAGCTAATTGCATCATGCGCACGCCGTTGACCACGACGAGACTTGGAAATTTTAGTCTTTGGCACAGCCATTTCAAAAACCCTTTAATTCAATAAATTTCTTAACATTTCAACTTTTTAGCTAAATTTCTTAGCCAAAAAAGCTCGCGCCTATTTCAGCGCAGTGCCCCGATTTACCCGATTTCAGCTTTCTTTGCAAGCTTTTAAACATAAAAAAATCATTTTTAAGCGATAAGCTTTTACAACAAACCCTCTAGCCAGACACGTATTGTTCACATAGAATACTGGATATGAAAAAACAATTAAGTTCCTCTTTCCGCCACTTTCAATATTGTACCTTAGGCACTTTTGCAATTATCGCCCTTGCAGCCTGCAAAACAACCACAGTAGCAACCCACGGCCAAATTGTTCAAGAACGCCATATTGAGCGTTTACACCCAGGCGTAACAACGCAAGACCAAGTGCGCCGTTTACTGGGAAGTCCATCTACAGTAGGAACATTTAACGACAATAGATGGTATTATTTAACGGCAACAACCAGCAGCGCCCCGCTCAATACAAATGTTTTGAAAGACCGCCGCATTGTTATTGTAGAATTTGACCAAGACCGCGTTGTAAGCCGTATTCTCACTAAAACAGAAGAAGATGGTAAAGAAGTACCTTTTCAGGAAAATGAAACACCTACTCAAGGGCAATCTCGCGGAGTTCTTAACCAAATGTTAGACAACCTTGGTAAAGGATTTTAATTGTTAGGCATGTGTATAAAAAAAACATATGCCTCTCTACTACATAACCAAAAAGGAGCCATGTTTGGGCTAGATGCCCGTAT
>JAPPOO010000058.1 GCA_028817875.1 Alphaproteobacteria bacterium
CGAGTACGCGTATTGTACACAAAAAAAGGTAAAATAAAATTTATATACTTTCCAGATTTATCAAAAATGCCTAAAGAATATGCTCCTTATGGTTTTTATTATCCACTTAGAAAGGTATACCTTGTTCTTTATGCTTTGCTTTGGGGGCTTCCACCTTTGGTATTAGTTGTTATTGCTCCAATAGTATCCTGCGAAACGGGACGTGCTGTATCTTGTGGAAGTGGCGGAAAAGAAATGGTATTTCTGATTGTATTGGCTTGCTTTTATTTTACAGCATTCGTACTCCCTATAGTGGTATACAGGGTTGTTAAAGTTTTTATTATATTTTATAAAAAGGAGATAATTAAAAATGTCGAATAATGATAATACAACAGAAGGTGTCATTCTTAATTCGACAGTTAACTCTATCGGCATGCTTCACGATGTGGCAGGAGAGAATGCAGCAAAAGCTTTAAATTCTCCTTTGTTAAAGGTTGGGCAAAAATTTGGTTTGGTGGGGCAAGTTGTAACGGCTCCTGCTAGTTTTGTAATAGAAACTCAGCTGAATGGGCTTTCAGGAGATCAAGCAACAGTAAAAATTACTGGAGGCGCTGTTGGTAGTGGTGGAGGAGGCGCTGCTGGTGCTTGGGCAGGTGCTAAAGTTGGTGGAGGGATAGGGACATTGCTAGCAGGCCCTCCAGGTGCGGCATTAGGTGCTGGTATAGGTGCTGCCATTGGATTTGTAGGAGGTTCCCATATTGGTAACTACCTTGGAGGAGAAGCTTCTTTAGGTGTCTATGATAACTTTCCAGATATAGCGACATTTACAAGCGAAGCTGTTGGTCAGATACAAGAAGTTGGAAGTGCCTTTATTGGACATTTAGCAGATGGTAGTACGTGGGTTAGTTACTTTGATGAAAATAATCAACAGCAAACACATGATGTAACACAACCCCCAGTGCCCCTTGGTTTACCAGAGAATGTACTTAAACCTAATGAATCAGTTATATGGGTTAAATTGGTTCAAGAAGATAATTTAGGCAACAAATTGACCTATGATGTGGATGGACAGTCAGGAAACATTACTAAAGTAGAAGTAGATTTAGAGAGTGAGGCTGCTAACAGTAGCAACACAAATGAATTGGTTAAAGCCCTTAAAGATTCTAATGTTAGCCATAAAATTGGAGATGGTGCAGAATTTACCACAAAAGACATAAATTCTAATGAAGTGACTAAAAAATATACGAGTTCTGATACGAGTGAAATAATTGAATCAGAGGGGACAAAAGTAGCCAATATAACAGGTATCGAAACACTAATAGATAATGGTCAAAATATTGGCCAAGTAGTAGATACAAATTCCCAAGTAACATTGGAAGATGGAAGTACACACGATACTTTTGATTTTTTAGACATGCTATTGAAACGCAGTGATTTATTAGCCGAATTTACTCAAAATGCTTTTTCCGAATACGTAAAGTTTGCGGATGGCCAAGCTTACTTTGATACAACACCTTTAATGGCAGAAGTTACAACGCGATTGTTATCAGGTGAAGACTTGGAAGCAATTGCTGAGGATATAGCAAGCGAACTGTTAGTAACAGGTGGTGTGGGCACACTATTTGATAATATTGCTAGTGGATTGCCAGAAGATTGGGCTGATTTAGGAGGTAAGTCTCAATCTGCTTTAGTGAAACAGGCAGTAATTGATTTTGCAGTTTCTACACTGGTATATAACGAAGATGCAGATGTTGCTGCACGGGATGCGGTAACCCAGCAAATTGTGAACGGGACGCTACAAAGCAATATTTTTGACGATTTATTTACTCAAACAAATGCTGCTGGTACTACAACACTTAACCTAGCAGGTGCAGCGGTGTCTGCTGCGGTGGTTTCTCTCGCTACCGCTATGTTTAGTGGTGACGATATTGGAGAACAGCAGATTGGAGCTGCTTCGATTGCTGCTGGTCAAGCCGCTATTTACTCTGCCTTTACGGGGGCAGCAGAGATAACTCTATTTTCATCCAACTTAGGGTTTTTATCTAACCCATTTACCTTTACTTTTGACCCCGCTAGCTTTGCAATTTCTGTAGCAGTGTCAATTATTGTTTCAGAGCTTCTTACCAGTTCTAAAACCTACCACGATGAAACAGTGTCTCATAAGGTGGAGGAGCAGGCAGACGGCAGTTTATTGATTACGGGCTTGCGAGAGGCGGGGTCGCTTTTGCGGACGTCTACCACCGATGATGATGTGATGGGGAACGACGGCGGCCACGACGTGATTGTGGGGCAGTCTGGCCAGAACGAGCTTTACGGCCAAGGCGGAGACGACTTTATTGAAGGTCGGGATAATGAGGACTACATTGAAGGCGGCAACGGCGATGACCACATTGAGGCCGGAAATCAAAACGATTACGCCGACGGTGGCGCTGGAAACGACCGTGTGTACGGCGGCGCAGGGGACGACAACCTGCTAGGCGGCGTGGGCGATGATATTGTTTTGGGCGGCATTGGAAACGACAACATAGAAGGAAACGCGGGCTTTGACCATCTGATAGGTGGAGCGGGGCACGACACGCTTCTTGGTGGTGATGAAGACGACTTTTTAAACGGCGGAGACGGCGATGATGTGTTGTCGGGCGAGGCGGGCTTTGACTTTCTACTAGGTGGAAACGGAAACGACACGCTGCGCGGCGATGGCGAAGATGACGAACTTTACGGCGGCGATGGGAACGATGATATCCGTGGGGGAGACGGTGATGATTCCTTATTTGGACAAAACGACGTTGACCAGCTTTACGGCGGTGCCGGAAACGACATTATTGACGGAGGGAAGGACGCGGATATCGCCTTTGGCGGCATTGGCGACGACTTGCTCTATGGAAACTTCGCAAATGACGCATTATACGGGGAAATTGGCTCTGACCTTTTGATAGGGGGCGGCGGCCGCGATACTTTGGACGGCGGTGCCGGCAACGATGTGTACCTTTATAACCGTAAAGACGGCATAGACACCATTACCGACACCGATGGGGTGAATACGCTCAAATTTGAGGATTTAAACGCTGCGGATATTGCTTCTATCAACCAAGTTGGGAACGACCTTGTTCTAACAATTGATAGCTTAAACAGCATTACGGTAACAGATCAATTTACAACCTTAGGTTTAGCGGATATCGAATTTGCCGATGGGCAACGCATTGAAATTTCCAACATGACATTTGACGGCGCAGGCGTTGGCTCTTACACGCTTGTAGCAGGAACAAATATTTTAAGCACCGTTGCCAACCAGTATGGCTATTACAACCAAATCACCATGCCATTTAACGCAGGTACGGCTCTTTCAACCGATTGGCTACTAAATAACTACGATACAAACGTCACAACCGATGCTTACGAGGCTGAGATTTATAACGATGTTCAGGTACGCACTTGGACAAAAACCGCAGGTTTCTTCGGTATGCGGTTCAGCATGGGCTATTACGATTACCATGAACGCTTTTTAGAAGGCTCTGGCAGTGCAGACCGAGTAGTTGGCCTTTGGTGGGATGAAAATATTGAAGGTTTCTCTAATAATGACCAGCTTTACGGTAACAACGGGAATGACACGATTCTGGGTGGTATTGACCATGACCTGATTTATGGTGGAAGCGGTGATGACACACTAAATGGCGAGATTGGTGCTGATCAGATATTTGGTGGAACTGGTAATGATATTATTTACGGTGGCGATGGAAACGATACTTTCTATGGTGAATGGGGGAATGATAACCTTAATGGAGATGGTGGAGACGACTATCTATCGGGGGGAACTGGCACTGATACACTAAACGGCGGTACGGGGCGTGACCTTCTGTATGGAGACGAAGGCGATGATAATTTATTTGGTGGCTTGGAAGATGACTTTCTGAGCGGCGGCTCGGGAACAGACACACTCCGAGGTGAAGCAGGCAGAGACCTGCTTTTTGGTGGAGAAGGAGACGATGATCTTCAAGGGGGAGACGGGGATGATACTCTAATTGGCGTTGAAGGAAATGATGCTTTAGACGGCGGTGATGGTACTGACATGGCTGTTTTTGGCGGTAAGCTAGCGGATTATAATGTTACCGTTGACGTTAATGGTACTGCAACGGTTACGGACTTGAGAGCAAACAGTTTGGACGGAGCAGATACTCTTTCAAACGTTGAAACGCTTCAGTTTTTTGACCAGATGGTTGATTTAACCAGCCAAGCTGTTCAAATTCGAGACATTATTTTACCTCAAAACACAACCTTCAACGGCCAAGTAGTTATTCCATCAGGCTATACACTTTCTTTAGAGCAAGGAACTGATAGAGGAGTTGTGACACTTGATGCGGATGGCAGTTATAGCTACACGTCATCAGAATTTGCAGGGCAAACAAGTTTTCAATATAAACTGATCGATGCTCAAGGTATTACAACGGTCTCCAAGGTAAATGTATTTGTAGCACCTTCAGCTGCGGATATGAATGCCTACGCCCATGGCACAGAAGAAAACGTAAGTACAGGCACGTTTGTAGATGCTTCCAGTATGGATTACCGTAGCCAAACCACAGCACTAAGCAATGGTGGGCATGTTGTGGTATGGCGCGCTAAGAGTGAAACCAATACATCAGAACTCAACCTTTACTACCGTGTTTATAACGCAGCTGGCGTAGCCACAACAGCGTCACTTTTAGCACCGGCAGTTGAAGCTGGCATTGAGTCTTACGGCCATGTTTCTGCTTTAAACGATGGTGGGTTTTTACTTTCTTGGTACGAGAATGATGGTAAAGCCAAGTGGCGTAGTTTTGATGCCGATGGTAACGCTACAACAGGCGACATTTCATTTATCGATCCAGCCCTGAGCCAAGGCAACCACACAGCGACAGGAGCGCATATTGTTGAACTAAATAGTGGCAACTTAGGCGGTGTTTGGGTAGCTGATAATCAACTTTATTTCGGTGAGTTTAATACAGCAGGGAACCGAGTAGGGACGGCAACTGTCATAACAAGCGTTGATGTTGAAGCAGCCCGCTATTTAGATGTTACAAAGCTAACCAGTGGTTCATTAGCGATTACTTGGCAGAAAGAACTTGCCTCACATCCGCACGATGCAGATGTGCGGACGGCGATAGTATCGGAGTCTGGTGTACTAATCGGGAACATTCAAGATGTTTATGCAGATGTTGATGGTGGTAGTTTTTCTGACCCAAGGTACCAACAAACACCGCATGTAGCAGCCTTGAACGATGGAGGGTATGTTGTGGTATTCACATCAAGCCACACGTATAGCGAAAACAATGTTTACTTCATGCGTTATGACGTAAGCGGAGATGCGGTAACGGCAAGCCCTGTCTTAGTAAATGACGCAAGTATTTCAGGAGAGCAATTTGCAAATGGAGTTACCGCACTAGCTGATGGTGGCTTTATGGTGATGTGGGATATTAATGGTTCTTACCAACTTTATGCTCGCCGTTATGATGCTGCAGGGAATAGCGTTGGCAATGAATTTAAAATTCATGATACAGCCATCAATAACCAGCCGTGGTCTGATATCACATCATTGTCTAATGGTGATTTGATAGCAACGTGGACACGTAACGATGCAGGTAATTTTGAAATTGTGCAGAAGCGCTTTATACCAAATGATACCTATCTAAGTATTTTAGGAGACAGTGGAGCTGAAGATATTGTAGCGGATAACTCGGCCGATGTGATTACAGCCAGCGATGGGGATGACACAATTGTTGGTGGAAGCGGTGATGATGTCATTGATGGTGGTGCCGGAACAGATACAGCGTACTTTGATAGCCGATTAAGCGATTATACAATAAGTATTGCGGATGAAACGGTGACTGTAACCGATAACCGTGGTGCTACCAGCTCAGCTTCTACAATCTTTTCAAGAGAGAATTTTGAGGAAACCGTTACAGGTTGGAGCGATAATATGACAACAGATGGCGGAGCTTCTTTCACAAACTTCCTAGGTCGGTTTGGAAGTGGGCAGCTAATTGAAAAGACATTTAATGTATCTTCTTATGCAGATGAAGTCGTGGTGTCCTTTGACTTCTACCAGATTGATAGTTGGGACTGGGACGAGCGTTTCCAAGTATTGGTAGACGATACATTAATTTTCTCAGAACAGTTTTTAGCAGGAGATGATGAAGCAGCTCAAAGTGGTCAAGCAGGAAATGTTTCTTGGTCAATTGAACCGTTAACACCTCCAGGGCAGTTGGGCTTCCAGTCTGGAAGTGGAGAGTACTGGTGGCAAGATCAAAAACATCAAATTACACTGACCATTGAAAACCCAAACGAAAGCTTTAAGCTAGGATTAACCTCAACTCTAAACCAAGCAATTGGTGACGAATCTTTTGGTATTGATAATGTAACAATGGACGCCAAAAGGTACGGCAATATTATAGCATCAGAAGACTTTGAAGGTGTTGTTACAGGGTGGAGTGACAACACGACAACAGATGGTGGTACTGGTTTATCAACTTTCTTAGGCCGTTTTGCCAGCGGAGCCATAACGGAAAAAACGTTTGAAATATCTCCAAATGCGGCTGAAGTTGTTGTTTCGTTTGATTTTTACCAAATTGATAGCTGGGATTGGCCGGAGGAATTTCAGGTACTTGTAGATGATGTATTGATTCTGTCTGAAAACTTCTTAGCATCTGAGAATGAAGCAGGGCGTTCGGGGCAAACAGGGGATGTTTCTTGGTCAATCGATCCTCTTAGCGATCCTGAGCATTTGGGCTTTAAGTATGGAAGTGGGGAGAGCTGGAACCAAGACCAGAAACATCGTGTTACGTTGGTAATTGCAAATCCAAGCAGTAGCTTTAAGCTTGGCTTTACATCTACCTTAGACCAAAATATATATGACGAATCTTTCGGAATTGATAACCTACAAATTACAGCACACATACCTGATGGAACGGATACACTATCAAATGTTGAGAACCTAGCCTTTACAGACCAGACTATCCAGTGGGCAGGATTGTTCAATGATTTGAATGATATCGTAATTGGTCAGGGAACGGCCTACAACGGACAAATTGAGTTACAAGTTGGTGATGTTGCTGGGCTTGCCCAAGCGGCAACCCACGGAACCGTAACGGTTAATACAAATGGGACATACAGCTACACTGCGCCAGCCAGTTATCTTGGGGATGACAGTTTTGTATATAGCGTTACAACGTCTACAGGTATCCAAAGGACTGTAACGGTGAATATAACTGTTGCTAATAACCTCTCTGGAACAGATGCCGGCGAAATTTTAGTAAGTAGTAGTGGAAATGATATACTCAACGGCACCGACGGCACCGATACGGCGGCGTTTTCAGGGGATTTTGCGGACTACTCCTTATTGTTTAACGGAGATATCTTAACGGTAACGGATAATCGGACAGGCTCTCCTGATGGAACGGATACGTTGCTCAATATCGAAAATGCCCAGTTTGCTGACCAAACTGTGAGCGTGTCTAATTTGTTTAGCGATATGCCTAACTTTATCACCCCGCAGGGTGAAACGTTGATGGGCCAAATAGACCTTCCGGCAGGACATACGCTTAGTTTGGTCAGCGCGCCGTCTCAAGGTACATTGGTTTTAAATGCAGATGGAAGCTATCAGTACGATGCGCCTGCTAACTTTGCAGGGACACTTTCCTTCACTTACCAAATGACAACTCCTAACGGCATCGTGAAACAACAGACGTCCGATATCGACGTACTGGCTTTAACATCAAGCGCTGCAGCCTACACCCATGGCACAGAAGAAAACGTAAGTACAGGCACGTTTGTAGATGCCTCCAGCATGGACTACCGTAGCCAAACCACAGCACTAAGCAACGGTGGGCATGTTGTCGTATGGCGCGCTCGGAATGAGATAAACACCAACGAACTCAACTTTTACTACCGTGTGTATAACGCAGCAGGCGTAGCCACAACAGCTGCACTTTTAGCACCAGCAGTTGAAGCTGGCATTGAGTCTTACGGCCATGTTTCTGCCCTCAATGATGGCGGCTTCTTACTTTCTTGGTACGAGAATGATGGCAAAGCCAAGTGGCGCGGTTTTGATGCCGATGGTAACGCCACAACAGGCGACATTTCATTCATCGACCCTGCCCTGAGCCAAGGTAATCACACAGCAACAGGCGCGCACATTATTGAATTACATAGTGGTAATTTAGGCGGTGTTTGGGTAGCTGATAACCAGCTGTACTTTGGCGAATTTGATACAGCAGGGAATCGAGTAGGGGCGGCAACCGTTATAACAAGCGTTGATGTTGAAGCGGCGCGTGACTTAGATGTGACGAAACTAACTGATGGCTCTCTAGCTGTGACGTGGCAGAAAGAGCTATATGCATTGCCTTATGATTCTGACGTGCGAACGGCCGTAATTTCCGATACGGGAGCGCTTATCGGTAGCGTGCAGGATGTTTATCCAGATGCTGATGGAGGGAGTATTTCCGCCCCAAGGTACCAGCAAATGTCTTATGTAGCTGCCTTGAACAATGGAAGCTACGTTGTCGCTTTTACTTCAAGCCATACGTATAGCGAAAACAACATTTATTTTATGCGGTATGATTCAAGTGGAAATGCTCTTACCACAAGCCCTGTTTTGGTAAACGACGCAAGTATTTCAGGCCAGCAGTTTGCGAATGGTATTACCGCACTGGCCGACGGAGGTTTTATGGTGACGTGGGATGTTGATGGGGCATTTGGGCTCTACGGCCGTCGTTACGATTCAGTAGGGAATAGTGTCGGCAATGAGTTCCAAATTCATGATACAGCCATCAATAACCAGCCGTGGTCTGATATTACGTCGCTCTCTAATGGTGATTTGATAGCAACGTGGACACGTAACGATGCAGGTAATTTCGAAGTTGTTCAGAAAAAGCTGATTGCACCTCCTCCTGAAGGCGTTGCGGTGACAGGTGATAGCTCAGACGAAGTATTGCTAGGCAGTGCTGCAGATGATGTCCTCAACGGTGGAGTAGGGAATGACACCCTACAAGGGCAAGCAGGCGATGATACCTTGTCAGGCGGCCTAGGGGACGACATATACTTGTTTGGTACAGGTGATGGTAGCGATACCGTAAGCAATCAAGATTTTGCTGGAACGGACATCGTCAAATTCGGCACGGGGATTGAGCGCCAAGACATCTGGTTTGAGCAGGATGGTTTAGACCTTCGCGCACTGCTCCATGAGTCAGATGATCAAATTATTTTTGAAAACTGGTTTAGTAGCGATGAACAAAAAGTTGACCAATTTCAACTGGAAGACGGCTACCAGCTTAATACCGCACAGGTAAGCGAACTTGTTGAAACAATGTCCAACTATGACCCAATCGCCCTAGGCACCATCAGCACCATCGCTGACCTACCGGACGAAGTAGAAAACATCGTTATCTCTAGTTGGGTGATGTAAGGGCATTTTGTATAAGTGCGGTAATTTATGTGTTTTCAATAGGTTACCGTATTATATTAGTCCAGCTTATAAACAGTGTGCTTAACAAAAAAATGAAAAGAAAAACTTGCTGGCTTTGCCAGTAAACTGGCTATATTAAGAAAACATCGTGGTGGCCAGAGGCGGGCTCGAACCGCCGACACAAGGATTTTCAGTCCTTTGCTCTACCAACTGAGCTATCTGGCCACATGCCGAATGTGGGTGGCATAATACCGATTCAGCGGCAAGACGCAAGCAGAATATAACCATTCCAAACAAAAATTGCATAAGCAGTTGCATCGCACGGGGAAGTGGAGTACAAAGCTAACCGCTACTACGCGGGTATAGCATAGTGGTAATGCCCTAGCCTTCCAAGCTAGTTAGAGGGGTTCGATTCCCCTTACCCGCTCCAAAAATTCATATGATTTCAGCGGAAAGGAAAGCCCGCCATGACTCAAAATAAATTTTTAGATACTTTGCAAAAACGCCAAAAAACGGTACCCGTATCTGTTGGTGGAATCCAAGTAGGTGGCGGTGCCCCCGTTGTTGTTCAGTCTATGACCAATACGGACACGGCAGATATCGAGGCAAGCGTGCGGCAAGTAATTGCCCTTGCAAATGCAGGGTCAGAAATTGTGCGCCTGACGGTGGACCGAGACGAATCCGCCGCCGCCATTCCACATATTAAAGAAAAAATAAAAGCCCAAGGGGTAGATGTACCGCTAGTGGGGGATTTTCACTACATCGGCCATGAGCTGCTGGAAAAACACCCCGCTTGCGCTGAAGCGTTAGACAAATACCGCATCAACCCCGGTAACGTCGGCTTCGGTAAAAAGAAAGACGTCCAGTTCAACAGCATGATTGAAACCGCGCTAAAGTACGACAAACCCGTGCGTATTGGTGTCAATTGGGGAAGTTTAGACCAAGAGCTAGCAACCCGCCTGATGGAAGAGAACGCCAAACTGCCTGAACCTAAGACAGCAACGGAAGTTACGCACGAAGCGTTGGTGCAATCCGCTTTGCTATCAGCCCAACAGGCTGAAAACTTAGGTATGGGGCGGGATAAAATCATCCTCTCCACTAAGGTAAGCCACGTACAAGACCTCATCGCCGTGTACACCATGCTGGCAGAACGCAGTAATTACGCCCTTCACCTAGGGCTAACCGAAGCCGGTATGGGTAGCAAAGGTATTGTCGCATCCGCCGCCGCGCTAGCTGTAGTGCTAGAGCAAGGTATTGGCGATACCATCCGTATCTCTATTACACCAGAACCGGGGGAGGCGCGCACGAAGGAAGTTAAAGTTGCACAGGAACTTCTACAAAGTATGAGCCTACGGGCGTTCACGCCAATTGTATCATCTTGCCCGGGCTGCGGCCGTACCACTAGCACAACGTACCAAACGCTCGCCAAAACAGTTCAAGAATACCTGCAAGAGCAAATGCCCGTATGGCGGCAGCAATACCCAGGGGTGGAAAGCTTGAAGGTCGCCGTTATGGGGTGCATCGTCAATGGCCCCGGTGAAAGCAAACACGCGGATATCGGTATCAGCCTGCCGGGAACAGGGGAAAACCCAGCCGCTGCCGTATTTATAGACGGCGAAAAATTCACAACCCTCCGTGGAGACGACGTGGTAGAAAAATTCAAAGCCATTGTTGTGGGGTATGTAGAAAAACGCTACAGCTTGAATAAAGCAGCTTCCTAGATGTTGTTGGATAAACTGCTCATTGCCTCTCACAACAAAGGTAAGGTGAAGCAAATTCAACAACTGCTGGAACCACTAGGTATTCAAGTTATCTCTGCGGCTGAAATAGACGTGCCGGACGTTGAAGAAACAGGAACGACATTTTCAGAAAACGCAATCCTAAAAGCTGAAGCCGCTTGCGCACACACAGGGTTGCCATGCTTGGCGGATGACAGTGGGCTGGAGGTAGATGCCCTTGGCGGAAAACCGGGTGTATATAGCAAGCGTTGGGCGTTTGAAACAGGTGAAACCTTGACCTACCAGCGTTTACTTAATGAGTTGAAAGGCCTCCCAAATACTCAACGCCAAGCAAAGTTCATATGCGTACTGGCACTTGCAATCCCCAACCAAAAAACAGAGCTATTTGAAGGTTTTTGCCAAGGAACAATTGCGACAGAAGCAAGAGGAGAGGGTGGTTTTGGGTATGACCCTGTGTTTGTACCAACAGGAAAAGAGCGTACATGGGCACAAATGAATGATGCCGAGCGAGCTGAAACCAGTCACCGTGGTCACGCGCTCAGAAAATTCCAAGAATTTCTTACCAACAAGTAAAACCTCCTAAAAGTGCCCATTTTGGGCGAATATTTGCGAAAAAAGGTCAAAAAATGGTTGCATGGTCAGTGTAATGTGGTAAAAACCCTCCATGCCGTCTCGACAGGATCAACATGTGCGGCGTTTTTTGTATAGATAAGTAACGACTAACGCAAAAGAAGGAAAGAACGATGAGTAAGGAAAAGTTCGACCGCAGTAAGCCGCATTGTAATATCGGCACAATTGGTCACGTTGACCATGGTAAAACAACACTAACAGCTGCTATCACAAAGCAGTTTGGTGACTTCCAAGATTATGATCAAATTGATAATGCGCCTGAAGAGCGTGCCCGTGGGATAACCATCAACACGTCTCACGTTGAGTACGAAACAGGTAACCGTCACTACGCGCACGTTGACTGTCCAGGTCACGCTGACTACGTGAAAAACATGATTACAGGTGCGGCGCAAATGGATGGTGCTATTCTTGTAGTATCCGCTTCCGATGGCCCAATGCCACAAACACGTGAGCACATCCTGCTTGCACGTCAGGTTGGTGTTCCGGCAATCGTTGTATTTATGAACAAATGTGACCAAGTAGACGATGAAGAGCTACTTGAGCTTGTTGAAATGGAAATTCGTGAGCTTCTAAGTTCTTACGACTTCGATGGCGACAACATTCCTGTAATTCGCGGTTCTGCGCTAAAAGCTCTAGAAGGCGACACAGGTCCAATCGGTTCTGAAGCAATCACAAAACTAATGGAAGCTGTAGACAGCCACATTCCACAGGTTGCTCGTGAAGTTGACAAACCATTCCTAATGCCGATTGAAGACGTATTCACAATCTCTGGTCGTGGTACTGTTGTAACAGGTCGTATCGAGTCTGGTGTTGTAAACGTAGGTGATGAACTTGAAATCATCGGTATTAAAGACACAATGAAGACAACATGTACGGGTGTGGAAATGTTCCGTAAGTTGCTAGACCGTGGTGAAGCTGGTGATAACGTTGGTGTTCTATTGCGTGGTACTAAGCGTGAAGAAGTTGAGCGTGGTCAAGTTCTGGCTAAGCCTGGTTCTATTACACCTCACACACAGTTTAAAGCTGAGTGCTACGTACTAAGTAAAGAAGAAGGCGGACGTCACACACCATTCTTTGGTGGTTACCGTCCTCAGTTCTACTTCCGTACAACAGACGTAACAGGTTCCATTAAACTACCTGATGGTGTTGAAATGGTTATGCCTGGCGATAACGTTGAGATGGAAGTTGAGTTGATTGCTCCTATCGCTATGGACCAAGGTCTACGTTTTGCTATCCGTGAAGGTGGCCGGACTGTTGGTGCTGGTGTGGTTGCTGCCATCATCAAGTAAGTTAAAGCCTTACAACAAAAGGTCGCCGTTTGGCGGCCTTTTTTTGCATAGCGTATGTTGCTTGTGTCTCCTTTGAAACACTACCTAGATTTTTTTGTGAAGAGATATTGATATTATTCCCTCAAGGCTATCTAATTTAGCCATAAAAAAATAAGGATTATAAATATGAAAAAACTTTTAGCATTTGCTTTAGCTGTGGTGCCATTTAGCGCAATGGCGATGGATATGGATAAAGGTGCTCTAACAATGGCTGCAAAGGAAGACACAGCACAGGTAGCAACGCCTGAGGTTATTGCAGCAATTAAAGCGCAAAACAAAATGCACGCAGACCTAACTGAAGAGCAAATCATCGAACTAGATAACAAATGGCGCGCTGAGAAAAAAGCAGGTGGCGGTGAGCTAATTGATGAAGTATTGGCAAACGGGACGTCTGACCACCTAAAAGGTGTTAAAATTCTCGCTGGTGGTCGTTTGCTAGAAATCTTCGTGATGGACAACAAAGGTCTAAACGTTGGTCAAAGCGATGTAACATCCGACTATTGGCAGGGCGATGAAGCTAAATTCAAAAAGAGCTTCGGCGCTGGCGCAGATGCTGTATTTGTAGATGAAGTTGAAATGGATGAGTCCACTAATGCACTACAAACACAAGTAAGCGTAACAATTAAAGACCCTGAAACAGGGGAAGCCATTGGTGCGGTAACTTACGGCGTAAAACTGTAAGCTAGCCACAATGCTCAAGCCGCCCAAAAGGGCGGCTTTTGCTTTGTCATAAAAAAATATCAGTAGAGTGAATAAGTGTACTCTGTGTTAGTATGAAAATTATAATGATCGCTTGTATAGCAAACAAGCTCAGCCATACAATCAATAGATAGTAAATTTTTATCTTTTGGATTTATGTGGTAGAGGTACTCTGTTCCAGCCTCTACAATAAGCTCTGCGGTTAAATCTAAGGGTTTGAACCCTTGATGGCGTTGACCGGAATAGTCAATTTCATCACCATCTGGATTATAGCGAGATCTAAATTTAAGCAACCCCGGTGCAAGGTGAAAGATATCTTCCATAGAAGCAACTTTGACGGAGTCTTTTTGGTCCCTGTTTATAGGAACAGGGCTTTTAGATATATATGTGTTTCCCGTTTGAAAAATATCAAGTTCATTTCCTGCGTATGCCAAAAAGGCTGCTTGGCTGAAACAAAGCTCAGGAAACTTTTTCTTCTTTTTAATAGCTTGCCATGCATCACTAAGCGCCTTTTGAGTAATTTGAGTATCTATCATCATGCCCGACATTCTCAAAACACCTAAATCTAGCCGCTGTAATTTATCGTATGTGTTTATTTTAAACTGATCTAAAAAGCTCATGGTAATTCTCCTTCCAAGAGAAAGGTTGGTTGTTAAGAGTGAAGAAAAGGCAAGGTGTGTACTAACTATACGTGCCCAAAGCCTAAAAACCCAAAGCCCAAGTGTCAACTTTAACGTGACGAAAACCGCAAAAATAAGGTAGGTTATCCTCCATGCACACAGCGGAAAGCCTACAAACATACCTCAAGCAACTCAACATCGCGTACACCACGCATACGCACCAACCTGTATTTACGGTGGAGGAATCCCTCAGCCTGATTGAAAGCCAGCCGGGTACCCACGTTAAAAACCTCTTCCTACGGGATAAGAAAAAGACCGCCCTCTGGCTCATCACAATACGGCATGACAAAAAAGTAGATTTGAAATCTCTAAAAGACACCCTCGGCGCAAACGGAAACTTATCCTTTTGCAATGCAGATATTCTATGGGAAAAACTTGGCGTCAAACCGGGCGCTGTAACGCCACTGGCCGCCATAAATGATACCGAAAACCACGTAACCGTCGTGCTGGATGAAGATATCCTGCAAGGCAGCCTCGTTAATGCGCATCCCCTCCAAAACGACATGACAACGGCGCTCTCACCGCAGGATTTACTGAAGTTCCTTCAAGAAGTCCAACACACACCAACTATTATCACAATACCTGAAAAACAAGCCGAAGCCGCGTAAACTCAAAAACAGAAACCGATGGTAGGGAGTTTAAGGGGGAGTTCGATAACCCCAAAAACTCACCCACCATCGGCGGTGCAAATGGCTTCACAAAAAGCTTTTTTTTGCTGTTAATATTACCGGTGACCAAACCGACCAGCAAAAACGCTCTCATCTGCAAAAGAGCAAGCTTTCTGAGCAGGGCCGCAAAAACCCTTAGCCATTCGCAGTTAACTAAAAAAGAAGATGGCTGGAAAATAGAAGGCCGGTATCATTTTCCAGCCAGTTTAAGGCAATAAAGCAAAGTAATTGTTGATTATTAATTCTTAGAACTTTTGAAAGGAGAGGTGTCTGAGGTCTCTCAATCCAGCTTACCGCCTAAAGGTTTTTTACTAAAACGCTTACTTGTTGCTGAGGCTTATAAAACCAATACCCCAAAAAATCAAGGTAAATCTAACCAAAATCCCTCCCCAACCCCGCGCTCCTATGCTATTCTGCCCCCGCATTCGCAAAAAACGGATGTGGGGCTTAAACACCTCTTTCAGGCGGCCAACTGCAATACTGGCCGATATCAACGTGTTGCCAAACTAACTTATGGTTGGGGAGGCAGCGAATACAAAACGGTGAAAGCTGAAATAAGCTGCACCGTTGCTTACAACGGTAACGAACTCCCCAGCCACTTAACCAAGTGGCTGATTGTTTTTAAGAGTAAAACAAATGGAGTCAAAGCCACTATGAATTATATTCTTGATCTGCCTGTACACTGGAACCAAAAACTTGCACGCAAGGTGAGGCGTTACAGAAAAAGACGCGGCTTTAGCCAGCAAGAGCTTGCTGACAGCATGCATATTACCGAAGAGCGGCTGTACCGTATCGAAACCTTCTCTCAACCCATCACCGTGACAGAGCTAACAGGCTTCATGACCATTTTTGATGTGACGTACCGAGAGTTTTTTCTTTAACGGTGGCTTTACACCACTAAAAAATGTACCCAGCTCCAAAAGAAACTGGGTACATTTATCGAAAATCAATACTATACTTAGTTTACGTTAATCAACTTAAGAGCCAGTCTTTCAATTGTCTGCATCCCATGGCATTCAACTTGCTTATCTACATATATAAACAGAGAATTTGTTCTTCTATGACGAGATACTGGGAGGTGAATACATTGCTTTCCCTTTGTACCGCGCACAGTTACAATCTGTTCAAACACTCCAGAAAATGGAAACTCTACTGGATCATATAGACTGCTTACCTCAAATACGATATCGCAGTCCCAAGATTTTTTACTGGTTATTATATATACACTATATTCACCAGCTGTACGTGGCCCTTTCATAAGGTTATTACACTTTATTGTGCCAGATAGTGGAATTATTGGTACTGTTCTCAAAGGCTTTAGAACACCAGCTTTCGCCAAAGTTGTGGCTTGAAACACTTCTGGACATTTAAATAGTTTTGATGCGTCCAGAGTAACCACATTCCTCTTACGGTGACCTTTAAGGTAAGTGCAGTCACCGTCAATGATACCGCCAACAGCGGCAAAACCATCGGTTGTGTCGCTACTTTGCCCTGGTACAATAAGTTCCTCAAGCAGTAGAGATAAGCCTTCAGGGCAAGTTTGCCCATCTTTGGCTTTTACAGTAATTCCTGTGTGGCCAAAGATTTGTCCTTTTCCTTGAATCAAAGAGCAAGACACCAGTGACGAAGATACTTCATACTGTTTATAAAGCAGGGGTTCAAATTTAAGCACCAAAAAGGCACCGAGAAGTACCAAAAGTGGTATCGATAGTTTAATAAAAGATTTCAGTTTCATAATAACCTCGTTTGGGTTGAATAAATATGTTTCGGTGTTTCGCCTAACCCAAGTCTGGGTTAGGTACAAGTAACTAATTTGGTGTATACATTGCTCAAAGGGGGCAACTTGTCAAGCTACTAAAAGCTTATCTAAGTAATTCTAGTCCTCTGTTCATCACCACACTCCGCGCGCAGCACGCTATTGCATAAGAAAAATAAGTGAAAAAAGGCCACCAATCTCATTAGCAAAATCACCAGCGAAAAATAAAGAAAACCATAGCCAAATATTTACCCATTATCTGGTGTTTTAACGGTTGCCAACATCCCAAATGCGAGGAGCATTTGGTTGTTGTGGGGGCTGGGGTAGTTCACCCCAGTAGCCATTTGCTGGCTTTGCCAGCGAACTGGCTATCAAAAATCGGATAAATTGTTTCCTTTCTTTGAACAGAGCGCGCTGCGCCATGTGTTTTTCAGCATCCTCACGCCTAAGAAGTAGATCTACACTCAGTTTCCTGCAACATCTTCAGCCAAAAATTTTCGTCAGTTTACCGTTCAACACCTTTACTCTCTCATTCTTTACAGCATCCCACAGGCAAGTTTTTTACCCACCGCCAAACAACCACCTCACTCTTCACATTATCTCGCCCAGCCATAACCTCAACAGCCTCTTCCATTCACCCTATTAACCGGACCATAGCCTCAGCGATCCTGCGCCTGTCGCCCTCCACTCGCTCCATCTAACTCTTCTGTCTTTCCCTGCCTAGCACACTATGCCCTTATCGCGCCTGCCGTGTTGTATACAAAATGGTGGTGGAAAACGTCAAAAAATCACGAAAATTTGACATTTTTTGCTCTTTTTGCACCAAAATTTACACTTTTTTAACCTCAAATATCACTTTTTAATACCGATTTATCCCTTATTCACCCTAATTTATAGGTGATTTT
Source organism: Alphaproteobacteria bacterium (assembly GCA_028817875.1). Taxonomy (GTDB): domain Bacteria; phylum Pseudomonadota; class Alphaproteobacteria; order UBA2136; family JAPPOO01; genus JAPPOO01. The sequence goes on from JAPPOO010000058.1 coordinate 17,818, forward strand.
GATACTTTTTACATCGCAATTTTTTTTGAACTAAAAAATGAATTTGAATACAAAAATACAGGACTAAGTTTATGGTGTTTTAAAAGTTCCCAACATCCCAAATGCGAAAAGCATTTGGTCGTTGTGGGGGCTGGGGGATTCTAAGGGCAGCACGCTTACGTGCAAACCTTAGGAGCAAACAGTGGCTTTGCCATCTGTGCAGCGATTCTAATCATCCCCAGAGCCATTTGCTGGCTTCGCCAGTGAACTGGCTATCAAAAATCACCCGCCCGCAGGGCTTTCCAAAACCACGCTAACACACTGTTTATTTGAGAATAATGAAAGAAATTGGCAGGGGTGAAAGGAATCGAACCCTCGACACGTGGCC
>JAPPOO010000049.1 GCA_028817875.1 Alphaproteobacteria bacterium
TTATTCACCCTCATTTATAGGTAATTTTGATGCTTTTTATGGCGTAAATTTTTTTGATAAAAAAGTGGATACAATTCTTGACGTTGCCCAAAAACACGCCATACTTAGCCTTATGGAACGCAAACTAACATTACAGCACATTCAGACGATGACGCTCCCGTCGGAGATCGTCGAACCGTCGTTTGTGCGAAATCCCGCCACATTCCTGTAGGCTCAAAGTGTTGGTGAGCCTCACAGGCTCCCGTTTCTAACCAAATTTCTAACCACCAACTTAAAGAGGAAAACAATGCAAACTGCATCAAGGCATAGTAATGCCGTCTTATACAAACTATTAATTATTCAGGCTTTTTATATGGCCATGTTTCTTATTCCCGTTATTGTCGCGTACTTTCAATTACGGGGCGTAAGCCTTGCGGGGTTTTTGCTTATACAAGGGCTTTTCCGCTTTATGGTGGTCGCTTGTGAAATTCCAACAGGCTACATAGCTGACCGCTGGCACCGAAACCGCGTAATTATACTTGCCTTAGCTTTTTGGCTAGCTGGTAACGTTGTGTTCATTGTTGCTTATGGATTTACATGGTTACTAGTAGGAGAACTATTGTTTGCCATTGCTTCAGCATTATTGTCAGGTACGCTGGAAGCGTATATTTATGATATTCTGGAGCAGCAAAAACGAACAAATGAAGCTGAAAAATGGAGCAGCCGTTTACACGCCTCTAGCTATGCAACGGAAAGTTTTATGGGAATTGCAGGAGCATTGCTTTTTGTGTGGTGGACTGCCGCACCAGCTATTGCCCAAGCAGTCGCTGGTGCCATTGCTCTCGGGCTGGCTTGCACATTACCAAATGTACCTCGTAAAAAGAAAGACCTAAGTCACAGCCATTGGCAAGAGGTTCGACGTATTGTGAAGTGGTCATTGCATGGCCACCCAGAACTAAAGTGGCTGATACTTTTTCCCGCGCTACTGTTCTCAGGGTCAATAGTTTTCTTTTGGGGTATCCAAGCGATGCTTGCAGAAAAAGGTGTTTCAGCAGTTTGGATTGGCTGGGCAATTAGCGTAAACTTTATGTTCAAAACGGTTTTTGCATTAGCAACAGAAAAGCTGCTTAAAAAGTATGGGGCCGTAAGGTTCATAACTTTATTACTTATGCTTTTTGCCGTGGGAGGTACCCTGTTGGCAATGTCACCTAACCCTTGGTGGCTATACTTTGGAGGCGTTATGAGCGCTGGGCTTGTTCACGCGATGGGGCGGCCAGTATTTAACGCCTTTATAAACCGGCGTACAGAGTCGGATGAGCGAGCGACAGTATTATCTGTTATGGGCTTCATCAGTATGCTTTTAGGAGGCTTCTGGTTAACCGCAGCTCAGCCGCTTATGGGGTACGCAAACATAAGTATGGGGCATTACATTCTATTAACAGTAGTTATAACGCTATTACTTATGTTGTGGCCTGCAGTTAGGCTTTATCAACTAAGATTGTTAGAACCAGTAAGCAAAAATGAGTAAAAAATCAAAGGAGAGTTGCCGTAAGGCGGCTCTTTTTCCGTAGAAAATTCTTAAAATAAGTCGGCTTTTACCATAAAGTAAAAGCTAATAAAGGCTTATTTAGCCAGAACCATTGGTGCAAATTTTTATTTTGCACACGATTTTTTAGCAAAATTTATACATGAAACAGGAGTGAGGAATGCAAAAAGCATTAACTCATAACAACAGAGTTTTATACAAACTATTAACGATACAGGCCATATCTATGGCAGCTTTCACAGCACCTATTATAGTGGCTTATTTTCAGCTACGAGGGGTTGATCTTGCAGGATTTTTTCTTGTGCAAGGTTGTTTCAGGCTAATGGTTGTAGCTTGCGAAATTCCAGCAGGGTACATTGCCGATCGTTGGGATAGATCTCAAGTAATAACGGTAGCGCTTACAGTTTGGTTTATCGGCAATGTAATCTTAGTATGTGCCCATAATTTTATATGGCTACTTACAGCAAATTTAGTATTTGCTATTACAGCAGCTTTAATTTCTGGGACGTTAGAAGCATATATTTACGATATTCTAGAACAGAAAAACCGGACAAGTGAGGCTGAAAGGTGGATTGGGCGATTGCATGCTTCCAGTTACACGGCAGAAGGAGGATCTAGTATATTAGGTGCAATTTTATTTGCCTGGTGGCCAGTAGCCCCAGCAGTTGCTCAAGCAACCGCAGCCTCGATCTCAATGTTACTCGCCTATACACTGCCAAACATACCAAGGAAAAAAAGAAGCCTAAACCATAGTCACTGGCAAGAAGTTAAGCGTATTATAAAATGGTCTCTATATGATCATCTTGAGTTGAAGTGGTTAATCTTATTTCCCGCTATATTGTTTGCTGGGTCAGTAGTATTTTTTTGGAGTATCCAAATTATGCTTTTAGAAAAAAATGTTGAAGTTGTTTGGATTGGCTGGGCAATTAGCACAGTATTTATATCCAAAATCGTTTTTGCATTAGGAGCAGAATACCTACTTAAAAGCTGTAAAGGAGGAGGGCTCATACTTTTATTATTAGCCTCGTTTTCTGTAGGAGGAGGGCTTTTAGCATTACCTTCCAACCCTTGGTTTATATATTTAGGAGGTATTGTAGGGGCAGGTTTTGTACACGCTTTTAGTAGACCTATGTTTATTTCTTTTGTTAGTCAACGAACAAAGCCAGATGAACGGGTAACAGCACTTTCTGTTATGAGGCTTATTAGTATGCTGCTAGGAGCCTTTTGGCTGGCAGCGGCTCAGCCATTGATGGAATACGGAAATATAAATATGGGAGGTTATATCCTGCTAACGGTATTTATAACATTGTTGCTCATACTATGGCCTGCAATTAGGCTTTATCAACTAAGATTGCTAGAACCGATAAAACAAAAGTAAACACAAACAGTGAAAAGAGTCGCCGTAAGGCGGCTCTTTTTTACTGTACACAGGTGAAAAACAGAAAAAGTCGTTTCACAGCAGGTAGAAGTGTGCCAAAAAGTAGGTATGAAACAGCATGTATTATCTCAACTCCCCTTCCCTATAAGCCCTAAACAAGAAGAAAAATTACAGCAGTATGTGAACTTACTTCTAAAATGGAACAAAGCATTTAACTTAATTGGGCGCAGTACGGAAGATGATATTTGGCAGCGGCATATACTAGATGCAGCACAGTTGGCACCGCTGTTAGGAGAGGCAAAAACAGTATTGGATGTTGGATGCGGTGCAGGTTTACCATCTGTAGTACTCGCTATTTTAGGGGAAGCGCATATAACCGCGTGCGAGCGGATTCAAAAGAAGACAGATTTTATAAAAGAAGTAAGAAGAAATCTCTCATTGGAAGAAAAATTAACTGTACTATCTCAAGACGTTAGAGAGTTAAAAGCGCAAGGAAAGACATTTGAAATTATTACGGCACGAGCCGTCGCGCCGTTAGTGGAGTTAGTAGATTTAACTGAAGGGCTGTTAGCGGTAGGAGGTAAATACGTCTTCCCAAAAGGTGCAGAGGTGCAACAAGAATTAATAGAGTTGAGTGCTAAATACAACATGACAATTGAACGCGTTTCGAGTATAACTTCTAGTACAGGGGAAATAATATTATTGAGGGAATAAAAGTCCCAGTTCCACATGGAACGCATACAATTACGATGGTAGAAAATAAAAAAATCACACGCATTATCTCATTATCCAACCAAAAGGGTGGGGTTGGTAAAACGACGACGGCTATGAACCTTGCAACAGCGCTAGCAGCTTGCGGGAATAAGGTGTTGATAATCGACTTCGACCCTCAAGGAAACACGACTACAGGGCTTGGAATTGAAAAAACACAGGCAAAAACAAATACATATACGCTTTTAATGGGCGAATCTTCTCTCGAAGAGACGGTATGTGAGACGTCTGTACCAAACCTTTGGGTAGTTCCTTCTACAATTCACCTTTCAGGAGCCGAGGTAGAGCTGGTTTCTGTTATAGCGCGGGAATCTCGCCTGAAAGAAGGGCTAGAGCCTGCTCAGGGCGTTTATGACTACGTATTTATAGATTGCCCCCCTTCTCTTGGCTTATTAACAATCAATGCTTTTATGGCGTCCCAATATGTATTGGTACCATTGCAGTGCGAATTTTTCGCAATGGAGGGGATTTCTCAGCTTTTCCAAACCATTAAAATCGTTAAGAAAAATCTAAACCCAGACTTAGAGTTTATGGGTGTTTTGTTAACTATGTACGACAGCCGTAACAACCTTGCCAGCCAAGTGGAAGCCGAAGTAAGAGAGCACCTCCCAGGTCAAGTTTTAGAGACAGTTATTCCGCGAAATGTTCGATTATCAGAAGCGCCAAGCCATGGCGTACCTGGACTGATCTATGATGTTAAATGTTCTGGAAGTCAGGCGTACATTCGCTTGGCAGCAGAAATTATGCGCAAATTTTCAAACCCTAAAAGCACAACAAAAAAGGAAGCTGCATAAATGAATACGCCGGCGAAAGGTCTTGGTAAAGGTTTAAGCGCATTACTAGATGATGCGACTGTAAGTAAGTTGGAAACAGGTGCCGCAGAGAATTTTCTGCCGATTACGCAGCTCAAGCCCTCCTCTGTACAGCCACGGCGTACGTTTGATGATGATGCTCTAAAGTCATTATCCAACTCCATTAAAGCGCAGGGCGTTCTTCAGCCGTTGCTTGTACGGTCTATGTCTGATGGTTCTTACGAAATTATCGGTGGTGAGCGTCGTTGGCGTGCTTCCCAAATGGCAGGGCTTACGGAAGTTCCTGTTATCATACGTGAGTTGGATGATGGCAAGGCGTTGGAAGTTGCTTTGGTTGAAAACGTCCAACGTGCTGACCTAAACCCAATAGATGAAGCGGCAGGTTATTTACGTTTGGTGAATGAATTTAACTACACGCATGAAGATATGGCGCGCGTAACAGGTAAAAGCCGCTCTCACATTACGAATTTGCTACGTCTGCTGTCCCTATCTGCCAAGTTGAAAGAATGTGTAAGTAATGGTTTACTTACAATGGGTCATGCCCGCGCTCTGCTTGGATTACAGGATGATGAAGCCCTTCAATTACGTGCTGCTAATAAGGTCATAAAGAATAGACTTTCTGTGCGTGAGACAGAAGATCTTGTGCGCAACCTTGGAAACCCTAATAAGCTTAAAAGAACCCGTCGAGCAACGGATCCGCGGGTTTCTGCACTAGAAAAAGCTATGCAACAAAGTTTGGGCATGCGCGTGGCAGTGCGTCAAACTAAGGCTGGTGCAGGCGGCTCGGTCCGTATTTTCTTTGATAGCCAGGAAGATCTGTCGTCATTACTAAAGCAAATTGGTGCTGAAGAAACAGCGCAAGCGTAAGTTTGAAAAATACCAAGAAGCCCTTCTTATGCAGAGGGGCTTTTTGTTGTGGAGCAGTAGTTTCACGAATTTCACAGCAATGTGGATATGTTGAAAATAACGACCATAAAATATACATTTTTGTCACCCTCCCTCCTCTTAAGCAAAGGTAAGCAGTTTGGATACTTGTGCGCTACCCCATAGGGTTAGGACATGGAAGTAATAAATACCCTTTCTGACCCTGTAATAATTTTAGGAAGTCTTTTTCTTGCGAAGCATATTATAGCGGATGGCCCTCTGCAATTTGACTATATGGCTTACGGTAAAACACACATTGGACATCTTGGTGGTTTTGCCCATGCAGCTTGTCATGGAGTATGTACGCTTATTGTATTACTCATTTGGCTTATATCGGGTTATGTACTGAGTTGGGAATTTATATTTAAAATTGTGTTGTTGGATATGGTTATCCATTACACCGTAGATATCTGTACGGGCATTCTCCCTCGTAAAATGGCATGGACAAAGCGTATAGAAGATAAAGAAACAGGAAAATCGCACAGGCTTGTAACAGATCGTCGCTTTTATTGGGTGCTAGTAGTTGATCAAAGTATACACTTTTTGACATACCTCTTTTTAACAATTCTTGTATTATCCGCCTAATTTTTCATCATTTCTGTACTGAAATATACGTACAGGTACTGCAAAGTTTATTTAAGGTTTCATCAATATTTAGTGTGTGCAAAGAAGTGGAAGAAATACAGCTATATAGCGTAGTATGTTTCACGGAAATAGCTGAAAAATGGTTGCCGTAAAAGGGTTACAGCTAATTTTCCGCAAGCGCCTTATGCGCCCATAGTCATTATCCAAAAGACACAATATATAGAAGATAACAAAAATGGCGGAAAACTGGGAAGTGATGGAAAAAACACACCCCCTTTTTGAAAGAAAGTAAGAAATGTCGAGTAGTAGTTGACCCTGAGCTTGTAGCCGCGTTAAGGTCACTTCCGATGCGAAAGCGTCTCGCTCATGGAAACGAAAAGGAAAAATGATAATGAAAAAAACGCTTCTGGCAACAACTGCTCTAGCAGTTTCCGGTTTTGTAGCTGGCGAAGCTCTTGCAGTAGATGTAGAGCTTTACGGTCAGGTTAACAAAGCTTTGATGATGGTAGATGACGGTTCTAACACCGACTTCTCCGTAGTAGATAACGATGTGTCCAGCACACGTTTTGGTATGAAAGGTTCTCAAGCTCTAGACAACGGCCTAACAGCATCTGTGTTGTTTGAAGGTGAAGTTCAGGACAACGCTTCTAACAGCGTGACTCAAAACTTGACAGCCAACCAATCCACAGCTGCTAGTGACCCTGCAGCAGCAGCTTTCTCAAGCCGCCATGCTCGCGTTGGTCTAGCTGGTGACTGGGGTGCTGTATTTGTAGGACGTCAATCCACAGCTTCTGACTCTGTATCTGAGCAGGACATGGTTGGTGTTGGTGACCTAATGTACTCTGGCCCTGCTGACATTGGTGGTGGTTACAAGATCCGTACATCCACAGCTGGTAACGCTTTGTCTGCTACATTGACAGACTCTGCGATTGTTTCTGGCTCCACATCTGTTGGCACTATGGCTGACAACTACGATGGTAACAGCCGCGCAAATGCAATCCGTTACGATTCTCCAATCTTTAACGGTTTCCAAGGTCGCGCTTCTATCGCACAGGGTGGTGACATGGACATCGCTGGTTACTACAACGGTAAAGTCCAAAATGTAGCTCTTAAAGCTGCTTTGGGTTACGTAATGTTCAACGATGCTGCTGCAAACGGTCCATCAGCTCCTAACAAGTTGGTAAGTCAGCTATCTGGCTCTCTAACAGCTGCTTTGGATAACGGTTTTGCTGGTACAGTTGCTTACGGTAACCGTTCACTAGACAACAAAACAACAGGTACAGATGACCCATCTTTCTTCTACGCTAAAGTAGGTTACAGCTGGGATGCATTTGAAATTGCTGCTGACTACGGTAACTACAACGACCAAGTTACTTCTGTGACAACTGACCACGAACTAGGAACCTTCGGTTTCGGTGGACAGTACAACCTAGGTAACGGTGTATCTGTAGCCGGTATGTACCGCAACTACGATGCTGACGTAACTGGCATCACAACTGAAGACATCGGCGTATACGCTATGTCTCTACGCGTTAAGTTCTAAAAACTTAAAGCTTAGAAAACCAAATAGCACCCTACGGGGTGCTTTTGGTTTGCAGAGACATAGACAAAAGAACCAGTAACCGCTAAAATGCCCGCCACGTAAGGGAAAAACTATCTGAAAAAAGGATAAAACGACCAATGGCAAAAACAAAAGTATTAGCATCACTTGTTGCTAGTTTAGGGTTATGTGTAACGGCTTGTGGAGGCAACGTACAAGCGCCAGATGCTAACCCAACCCCGCATGATACAATTGGCGGGCCAGGTCTACTTTCAGGTGATTCAGGTAATATCCTTACAGCGTTTAGGAAAAAAGGCGGAACATTCAATTGGGGCAAAGGCGAAGGTGGTGGTACCGCCATTGGAGTGAATGGCTACCTATGGCGCGCGGCCTTAGAAACAATGAATTTTCTGCCGCTCGCATCAGCCGATAGCAACGGTGGTGTGATCATTACAGATTGGGCTGCCAGACCCGATAAGCCGGAAGAGCGTGTAAAAGCAACTATCTATATTTTTGGTAAAAAGCTTACAACTCAGGCAGTGCAGGTAAAACTATTCAAGCAACAAAACCAAAATGGCCAATGGGTAGATGTAGAAGCAAGCCTTGCCACACAGCGCCAGCTGGAAGATGCTATTCTAACTAAAGCACGCACACTTAAAGTGCAAGCTCATGCACAGTAGTAAATTTTAAAGAAAGAACATTTTATGTCTCAGGCAACAGCCTATCAGCCAAACCAGATAGAGCCAAAATGGCAGGATACTTGGTTTAACCAAAACGTATTTTCATCCCAAACGGATGCCTCAAAACCTAAATACTATGTTTTGGAAATGCTGCCATACCCATCTGGTCAGCTACATATGGGGCATGTGCGGAATTACACATTGGGTGATGTACTTGCTCGGTTTAAGCGGGCAGCAGGCTACAATGTTTTATACCCAATGGGGTGGGATGCCTTTGGCCTACCAGCTGAAAATGCGGCACTAAAACGTAAGGTTCACCCAGGTGATTGGACGATGAATAACGTTGCCGATATGAAAACCACCATGAAGCAATTCGGTTGGAGTTATGACTGGGATAGAGAATTAGCTACGTGCACCCCCGAATACTATAAACACCAGCAGGCATTATTTACAGATATGCTGGATAAAGGCCTTGCTTACCGTAAGCAGAGTATTGTGAATTGGGATCCTATCGAAAACACCGTTCTTGCGAATGAACAAGTAGTGAATGGTAAAGGTTGGCGGAGTGGTGTACCAGTTGAACGCCGTACCATGCACCAGTGGCATTTCAAAATTACCGATTATACGCAAGAACTTCTGGATGATATCGACAAATTAGACGAATGGCCGGAGCGCGTTAAAACAATGCAGCGCAACTGGCTGGGGCGCAGCGAAGGCCTAAAATTTGCTTTCCACGTAAATGGGTGGGATCAGCAGATGGAAGTTTACACAACACGGCCGGATACAATTTACGGCTGTACGTTCTGTGCCATCGCGCCAGAACACCCGCTGGCTAAAAAAGAAGCAGAACAAAATGCTGAGGCGCAAACATTCATTGAAGAGTGCAGCGGACTAGGAACTAGTGAAGAGGCGATTGAGAAAGCGGAAAAAAGAGGGTTCAAAACATCCTTCACCGCAGTGCATCCGCTTACAAAAGAAGAGCTACCTATTTATATCGCCAACTTTGTACTCATGAGTTATGGAACTGGCGCTGTTATGGCAGTTCCTGCGCATGATGCACGAGATAATGAATTTGCTAAAAAATACAATTTACCAACACCAGTAGTAGAACGAAATCGCCATACTGGAGAAGCAACAGGGCTAAATACCTATACGCAGGATGATATCTTGGAAAACTCGGAGCAGTTTAATGGTATGAATGCGATTGAGGCTAAAGAAGCCGTCATTCAACATTTTGAAAAAAGCAAGATTGGGAAGCGTTGTGTCAACTGGCGCCTGCGGGATTGGGGCATCAGCCGCCAACGTTATTGGGGCTGCCCAATCCCTGTTGTGCACTGTGATGACTGCGGTGTCGTTCCCGTACCGAAAGAGCAACTTCCGGTAGAATTGCCACAGGATGTCATGTTTGATAAAGCAGGGAATCCCTTGGAAAACCACCCGACATGGAAAGACACAACTTGCCCTTCCTGCGGTAAGAATGCGACACGCGAAACCGATACAATGGATACGTTTGTTGATTCCAGCTGGTACTTCCTACGCTATATTTGCCCGCAAAGCGGCTCCCCACTTGAAAAAAGCGATGTAGATTACTGGATGGGCACAAAAGCCACAGATGGAGTGGATCAGTACATCGGCGGAATTGAGCACGCCGTGCTGCATCTTCTTTACGCACGATTTTTTACCAAGGTTCTGCGGGATTTGGGGTATGTAAGTATTTACGAGCCCTTCAAAGCCCTGCTTTGTCAGGGGATGGTTATTGGCAACACTTACCAAAATGCCGAGGGAGAATACATCTACCCTGCGCAGGTAAAGTGGGAAGACGGTAAAGCCTTCCACAAAGAGACAAATGAATTGCTCAAAGTGACCCCTGCGGAAAAGATTTCCAAATCTAAGAACAATGGTGACGCGCCGGATGAGCTTGTGGCGAAATATGGGGCTGATACATTGCGTTTGTATATACTTTTCACTGCACCACCCGAAAAAGATTTGGAATGGTCTGAAACAGCTATAGAAGGCGCATGGAGGTTTTTGAACCGCGTGTGGTCATTGGTGGAGCGTGTGCAGGCGCAACCCACAGGCGCAGTACCAGCGATGGAGAGCCTCTCCGAGCGTGCCGAGCGAGACCTGCTGCGCAAAATCCACCAAACGGTGCGTAAGGTCACAACAGACATCGAGAAGTTCCAATACAACACAATGGTCGCGGCGGTGATGGAACTCACCAACGCGCTACAGGCTGTAGAGGAAAATGCCTCAGCCAACATGCAGGCCATTCAACGCTTTGGGGTGGAAACTATGGTACGCCTCCTCAACCCCGCCTGTCCGCATATCACGGAAGAGCTGTGGCAAAACCTCAGCCAAACAGAACCGCTTCATAGCACCAACTGGCCAACGTATGATGCTGAAATCGCCAAGGACGAAGAAATTACCCTTGTGGTTCAAGTAAATGGTAAGTTAAAGGCCAAGTTACAAGTCGCGGCGGATATTACAGAAGACGATGCCAAAACCCAAGCCAAGCAAGCCGTGGCCGACCAACTGGTAGACCTCACCATCCGTAAGGAAATCTACGTCCCAGGCCGTTTGGTAAACATGGTGGCAAATTAAAAACGCGAAACGGGGCTTACAATAAGCCCCGCCCCTTTACCGAAATAAGGTGGATTAGATTTCCTTGAAACACTCCATTTTTTTCAAAAACGCACCATCCTGATCTTTAAGAGGAAAAACCTCCCAGCTGACTGTGCATTTTTCTGCTTGTAGAGTTTTTAGGTTGACATGTCCATCTTCCTTATCCAGAAGTTTTACAGTGCCAACGCCTTCAAAAAATTCTGAGATCATGGTCTCATATTCGTCTGCAGACGAAAAGTTACCATTATCATCCATTTTGAAAGTTCTTTTAATCAAAGCCATGTTTACCTCCATAGCTGTTAAAAAATTTTCGGTACCAGCCAAAGGTAAGTACCCCCCCCCATTTTTCAAGTCCTTGAAGAATAAAAAATCATCCTGTAGCCATTTTCTCAGCAATCCGTTACACTCCATCCAATGAAAAAAGCACTCCTCACAACCACATTGTTTTTGGCTTCATGCGGCGGATACACAGCCCTATACCAGCCAGAGCAGGAAACGCAGGTAACCGTTGGTACCATACAAATGGAATCAGCCGCTCGTAATGTGGGGGAACGCCGCGTGGCACAGCGAGTGAACCAACGCTTGCGCCGTATGTTCACAGGGACAGACCAAGCCTACCGCCTAGATGTCAACATTGACGAAAGCACCAGTACGCTGGCTGTACGGCGGGATGCCACAGTAGCGCGCGCCCAGCTGAGCCTAGATGGCGATATCAACTTATATCAAACAGATAAAGCTGACCCTGTGTTCAGCACAACAGTCACAGCTAGCGCTGCCTATAACTCTGAAAATACCCCGTATTCAACAGAGTCAGGCAAAACCTTTGCCCGTCAACAAGCAGCAGATGCCCTTGCAGATGAAATTGCTCGCGTTGTATGGCTTGCCCTGCGGGAACAGAAACAAGAGTAGCTTTCCCCTCTCTTGCCTTCTCTACATTCAATGCCCCTTGCGAAATTAACGTGTATACACTAAAATAAGCACAAACCACCTGCCGGACTCACTAGATGAGCGGGCAGGAAACACCTGCCCGTTTTTGTAGAGAGCCCGACAGGCTTCAGAAACTCTTAACTCATGGGAGAAAAATCATGAGAGTTCTTAACATTATTTTGGCGTTTGGCCTTCTTATTTCGTTAGGCGCTTGCTCAACTTTCACAAGGCCATTGCCTTTCTCAAAGTCATCTGCATCTATTGTGGACAATGGTAAGCCCCTTTATTTAAACAAACATTTGGGTAACCAAAACTCAGCAGAGGCAGTTCTATCTTGTCATGAGTTGGTAGTAGAAAAAGGCAAGGCTACCAAGCATCAAAAATATAAATTCGGTCTTGCCGACCCAAAGCAAGAATGCAACGTTTTTCTCTCAGGCTACGATTTGAAAGAGCTGCAGCGAGAAGCTGTTAAAAGCGATTCAGGCATAGCAAAGGGCTATGTTTACGCTGAAATAAGCGTAAAAGGGGAGTACAAACGTTGCTATAGTCTGCCAGTAAAAGTAGATGATAATGAACAGGCTATCACCATTACCCCGCCAAGTTTGAGTAATAAAAAGGATTGTCGTAGAAGTATCTACGCAAACCCCTACAGTTAAAAATAACCAAACACCCCACTCATGAAAATGAGTTGGGGTGTTTGGCATTTCAGCCCTTGCCAAACAGGAAAAACAACGGTATACCCCCGCCACAAATCAAAATTTTTCACATTTAAAACTTAAAGGGCCTCCTCCAAAAACAGGAGGTGAGTAACGATGGAACAGCTTGAAAAAGCGAGAAAAGTAGTGGTGGATAGGCAGAGTCTTTCCCTACTATTTGAGTACCTTACGCTTTTAGTAAAGAGTAGTGGTGATAAGTCTTTGGATATTGGTGCTATAAAAATAAACCGTAAAAATATACAGATAGAATCTAAGCGAATTCGCAGAATAACAACTAAGTTTGGCAGAATTCTTTGGGAACCAGGTTTAGAACCTCCAGATACGATGATTTTCAGAGGTAGCCAAAGCGTACTGATCTTAATAGAAAAAGGAAACGGTTCCTATCAAGTAAGAATGGTTGGTCGCACTGATAACAAATATCTCCAAAAAATATGGGGAGATGAATTCCTCAATATTTTGAACTTACACTAATCAAAAAAGAACTAGCCTCATGGCTGGTTCTTTCTTTTGTAGAGAGAAGTCCATCAATCTTTAGAAAAACCATCGCATGCTATAGCATGTCTGTGCTACAGTCGCCCTGCATCCGCAAAAAACGGGTGTGGGGCGTGATAACCTCTTTCAGGCGGCCATACAACGCTGGCCGTTAAATAATAGCGTTGCCAAACCAGCTATTGGTTGGGGAGGCAACGAATACAATACGGTGAAAGCTGAAATAAGTTGCGCCGTTCCTGAAACGGTTATCAACTCCCCGGCCACTTTTAAGTGGCCATTTTCGTAACAATAAAAAGGGAGCTTAAAATGAGCCACTATCACAAAACACCTGAATTAGAAGCAAGCCAACTACGCCAGTTTGTTATTTTGGCTGAGTACTATTTTGCCCTAAGCAAAAGGAAAAGAAAGCTCATACTCCGCCTCATCAAATCACTTGGTTAGCAAGGGAAAACATCGCATTGCCTCCACCCACAGTTCCCTGTAAGGTGGAGGCATGAAGTGGAACCAGCGCGATTTAAATACAGCCCTTAACAAAGCCCCCGCGGCCCTCCCTTCCCTCGTCCTCATTTACGGGGATGACAGCGGTGTCGTGCGCCAAGCATCAGAGAAATTACTAGCGCACACAGGTGTAGACCTAACCGACCCCTTCGCAGCTGACCGATTGGATATTACGGACATCGCCGCCGAACCTGCCCGCCTATTGGAAAGCGCAACAACAGTTCCACTGCTAGGTGGCCAAAAAGTTATCAAAGTAGAAGGCGTGACAGGCGACCTCGGCGCTGCCCCTATCACAGCTCTTTCCAATGCAGTAAAAAGCTGTTTGGCAGAAGACCTGAGGGACGTAACCATCATCATCCCTGCCCCACGGGTTGGGAAGGACACGGCTCTCGCCCGTAATGTAGAGAAAAGCAAAACCGCAGCCGCTCTCCGCTGTTTTCAAGATAGTATTCGGGATTTAGGCGCCTACATTCGTTCAACCCTCCAACAAAGCGGTAAACGGCTGGAGGGCGACGCTCAAGCGTTATTGACAGAAAATTTAGGTGCAGACCGAGACATCACACAGCGTGAATTAGAAAAACTGGTCATTTACGTGGGCGATGCCGAAGTCATCACCGTGGAAGACGTTGCTGCTTGTCTCGCAGATGCGCCAGCCTCCAATGTGTTTAAACTGTGCGATGCTGTCGGCCAGCGTGACACCAAGCAAGTGGATACGCTCCTCAGCTTGCTGCTGGAAGAAGGCGAAGACCCAAACATGTTATTCACGATGGTTGTAAGGCATTTACGACGCGTTTTACAAGTGCGGGAAGCACTGAATGCGGGGCAGAACCAAAACGTAGCTCTTAAGTCTGTTAAGCCGCCTGTTCTATTTGGGCAGGATGTCTTTATGGCACAGGTCAATCGCTACCCTCTACCCCGCCTACGCCAAGTGGTAAACCGTGCCGTAACAACCCAGTATCAAACCCGTGAACTCGCCCTGCCGCCAGAACTCCATTTCCGCCGTAGCATCCTTGCTTTGTCAGCGTAACGACCAAACAATACAAAAAAGGTGAAATTTAACTAAAATTTTACCTTTTTTTACTCTTTTTTAACTTCAAATATCACTTTTTTATTCTGAAATATCGCAGATTTCAGCGGGAAAACCGCTTTTTTGCCCTAAATTCACCCTAAAAAAATTACCAGGGGCTATAACGCCATACTGGCGCAGCAGCTTCAGGGTTAAGCGGGGATGGGAGCTGTGGAGGTAGGATTTTTGGCGATTGTTTCACGTGGAGTAACTTCCCTGGAGAGATGGCTTTAAGTGCATAACCCCGCTCTGACAGGCCGTTTTCGTGGAATCTAATAGCTCCGCTAACACCACTAAAACCTTCCGCCCGTAGTAAGTTTTCTTTCAAATTTCCGGACGTACGAGCAGCCTGAGCCAGTATAGTAACGGCATCATACCCTAAAGACGCCAAAGCGTTGGGATTCTCTTGAAAATCAGTCGTGAATTTTTGCGTGAAATAAGTTTTCTCAGGCAAAGCAGGAAAACGTCCATCCTTTATATAGTCCCCTCCTTTCAAAAGGTTGGCTGTATCCCAAGCGGCAGTACCCAAAAGCATAACGTCCTGCCTATCTAAGTCGTAAACAGCCATTTGCGAGGTGATAAGGGATAATTTATCTGCACGGGCAGGCAAAAACAAAGCATCAAAATCAACAACAGCAGCGGGCTTAGCCTTTTTAATCTCCTTTAAACGTAATAGTTTTTCATCTGGTAAAGCATTACCAAGTTCTGCAAACTCCTTTTGAAGCGCTTCCTTCTCTCCTCTCAAGTTGTCCCGTGCTAAATCAAGCTGTAAAAGAGTTTCCAATGCGCCAGAAACATCAGGTTTTTCAGGGTTATAGAAGTTAGTAACAATTAATTGGGCACCCAAGTTCGCAATTTCATCCCTAAAAGCATCGAAAACTTCGTAACCATAAGGCGTGCTAGGAACCAAGGCAGCAAACCTATTTTTGCCTTGAGAAACAGCATGGCGCGCAATAAGCCGTGTTTGTTGGTCAGGGCGGTAACCAAATAAATGAACATGAGGTGCTGCCACATGAGGGTCGCTAGAAAGGGCTAAAATAGGTGCATGAGAGGATGGTAAAACTTTTTTGAGAGCATCTACTTGAGTAGAAAGAAGCGGGCCAATAAAGGCATCTGGCTGTAATTTTTGAAGACGTTGAAGAGCGTCTGAAATCCCTTGGGCGTCACTGCCAGTATCCTCAGGGTATAAAATAATGCGTTGATTCGTTTCTTCAAAAACAGCGGCCTGCATGGCTTTAAGTAAATTTTGGCCAATGCTGGCATGTGTGCCGCTTAAGGGGAGAAGAACTCCTACCCGAAGATAGTGATTTTGTTTAGCTTCAGAGGTTATTTCTGCCCAAAGCCTTTGCGCACGGAGGGTTTCAGGGTGTCTATAACTATATGTCTCAAACTGCCTAAGTTCTTGCTCTGCTAAAAAAATATCTTTTTCAAATAAGGCAATTTCAGCGCGTTGAAGGTGAAGAGTACCTGCAAGTTGTTCAGCAGCTTTTTTAAAAGCAGAGCCAGCATTTTGTAAGGGTACAAGAGCTTCTAAAGCTTCAGAGTAACGTTCTTGCTGGCTTAAACTTAAAGCAAGGCCGTAAGCTGCCATAGGTAGGTTTCCCCTAGGTGCTGGGTGTTGCGCAAGCTGGCGGGAAAAATGTTCTGCCAAAATAAAGTCATGGCGCTCTAAAGCTTGAGTAATCATATCCGCTAAATCTTCACCAGTAAGCTGGACTGGTAAAGGAGAAGTAATGCCCTCTCCTTCCTGCTGGTAAGGGGTTACAGGAAAGGTCTGCTCAGAAAGCGGTTCTGTCGTTGAAAAATCGTCCATTTCATCAAGGTTGAGCCAAGAATCGTTTAAATCCAAAGCACAAAGCTGGCCCGAAAGCATTGTGGACGCCGCCAAAATTGCGCAGCTTGTACGCAAAAACAGAGATTTTTTCCTTACCATAGTATGACAGACTAGCTGAATTATATCAGCCATGCCACTATTAGCTATGCGAGAAAGATCACGTAAACAGGCTTTATACCTCCTACAAGCACGTTTCACAGAGAGTTTAACGGTAGTTTTCCTAAGGTTAAAAGGGTATTGCATCATAAAAAGAAACCACCGTATTCAGGGCGTTGAAGTTGATATTCTAGCGTATAAAAATGAATGCTGGGTTGTTGTAGAAGTCAAATCTAGGCGCGGTAAGGAAGTAGATTGGGAAAATGCAGTAACACATACTCAAAATAAACGGCTAAGAAAAGTTGTGGGAAATGTTGCTCAGCAAAGGCAATCTTCAGCTAGATTAGATATTGTTTTATGGCAGCCATACTGGCCATGGGTAAAACACTATCAAGACATATAGGAAGAATTAAAGAGTAATTCGGCTGGAATCCCCTTCTATTTTTAGGTAACATACGCATATACCAAGAAGAAAAAGGACTAAAAATATGCATATTGCCATGCGTCTGCTTGCAGTAACGGCTTTAACAACATCTCTATCAGCTTGCGCTACGCCAGTATTGATAGGAGCTGCAGCTACAGGGGCATATGTAGGCTTGCAAGAACGTTCAGCAGAACAAGTCGCAAAAGACACAAAAGTAAAAATTCATATTAAAGACCGTTTAGTAGGAAAAAATTATAAATATCTCAATGATATAGGAGTAACTGTATTTGAAGGGGATGTTCTATTAACCGGTATTGTTCCTGATAAAGAAAAAGGCGAAGAAGTTCTTAAAATCGCCCAAACAACACCGGAAACAGAGCGGGTTTATAACGAACTATTTGTAGGAGCGGCGTATACTGCATCACAAAAGGCTAAAGATACCTGGATTGCAGCCCAAATTAAACCTCGGTTGATTGGAAATAAGGAGACATTTCCAATCAATTACTCAACAGATGTTGTAAACGGCCATGTATTTATTATTGGATATGTAAGCAGTGACGAAGAGCATGAGCACGTCCTTCACGTTTTAAGAACAACAAAAGGCGTTAAAAAAGTACACGACTATTTACGCCTATCTACTTCAGGAAAAGATCCCCGTAAAGAAAAAGCATTAAAAACAACTATCAAGCCCAAGGCACCCCCTTCCCTTCCACAAGACAGCTACAAGTAATAGTAGTAAATCAATCGCTTTCAGAAGCTTTTCGCTGAAGGTTTCTTTTGAAAAACGATCTGTTCCCTAAGAAAAAGTTAAAATTGCCTGTAAAGGCTTTTGGTTTCGCCAGGCTGTGGGAGATATAAAAAACTTAACTAAATATACTCAAATAACTTCGTGAAATGTGAAACTACCCTCATTTTTTTGTGATAAAGTTCACGCATATACAAGAAAAAT
>JAPPOO010000027.1 GCA_028817875.1 Alphaproteobacteria bacterium
GTACAATACGCGTACTCGCCCTAAATATACCCCCCAATAAGCAAAGAATGTAGCTAAACAAACATAAAATACGTGCATCCAAGTAATTTCCATTTACCCTCCCCCTACGCAGCTATATTTACACTATTAGCGAGTATTTGTGTACAGTTATTTGGACGGAAGGGTAAAATTTTGCCTTTTTTTGCTCTTTTTGTACCAAAATTTACACTTCTTTGACTTAAGATATCACTTTTTAATACCGTTTTATCCCTTATTTTGCCTCGTTTATCACTGATTTTAATGTTTTTTACACCGCAATTTTTTTTGAGGGGAAAATGAATAATTGCGGGTTTGGCCAACAGTTCTTCCGCAATACCTCGTGCAATATCGTCAATGCTTTCTCCGTTAATTAGCCGAACAGCAAGGTTTGTTGCTGCTAGCTGAAAACGGTCCTCCACTGCCTCTGCATATGTTCCCCCTACACTGTTCAGCAACCCTCGTGCGAATTCTTCTATGGCGTTAGCCCGCTGAACCAACATACCCAAAACATCAGAAGCCGCATAACTTTCGTTAGGGTCATAGCTAGGAGAACCAAAATTCACAGGTTTCAGTTGAACTGATTCCATAAAGTATGTATGCCCTTCACCATCGGAAATCACCTCTTCTGGGCTAGCATCAGGATCAACTTGTAAACCCTGCTCTTTTAACCACTCTTTAGCTTCGTCAAGCTCTTTATAGTATGTGTCTGGGTCTTCAGGAGCAGAAGGGCCGTCAATATATATTTTTAATCTACCGCCAGCTTCAACATCATTTCCATGAACCTTTACTGTGTTATTTTTATCATTTTCATAAGCAGTAGCACTACTTGAACCATCTTTCAAAGTAACTGATTTAGAAATAACCTGCGGGGTTTCTCCTTCCGGCCCTTCTAACAATAAAGAATGAGCAATGGTATCAATTGCACCTGTAGCCTCATTTAGTTGAGCATTTACAGAAATCCCAACACCTACTTCCAAAGTTTTTGGATTTTTAATCGCTTGGTTTAGTAAATTTTCTGCCCCATCCCAAAAACCATTCCATACATCATCAACCCTGCTACCAGCAGATTCTAGTAAATCATCCCAACCATCAAAATCCAGAGTAGGAAGATTCTGTGAAATTCTATCGTAGTTTACTTTATTCAGGATTTTACCAGCAAAAACTCCTGCAACTTCTGCACCAGCGACCTCCCCTAACATAACCAAAGTCGCCTGAGTCTCTGCATCACTATGAGCTTCTTGATATTCCTGCCCATTACTAATTCTATCTAAATAATCAATGCTTGCGTTACGTGCCCTGTCTTCTAGCATTTGAGGGGTACCAGCAAGAAAAACACTCACTTTTAATCCTAATTTTGCTGCAATGGTTTGAGGCGTTGTTGGTGGCAACATCGTTTCAACACTTGAGGCAGTAAATTGAACTTGCTCAGCGACCTCATCCGAAATAATCGGAGTTTCCTTATGGTAAATATACTTATCATTAATCTGTCTAAAGTAGTCACGCCCTTCATCCGCAGCATTAAAAAACGCTGCTGTATACGCATCTGGAACTTTTAAAGCTGCTTGGCGTGTTTGGTCACTCCATGTTAAGTACTGCTGCTGTTGAACAGTTGTTGCCAATGCATTGTAATAACTCTTTTGCTCATCGCTGAGATCTGCATAATTAATAACCATTTTATTTCCCCCTCTTCCATTGCTCTAAACTTTTCATACGCCAGTTTGGGACATTTTGCATTTGTGTAATATGTTTTAGAAGTAGTTCTCTACCTTTATCTCTGGAACAAATTTCCCCTAAAGCACTTCCACCGAGGCCGTGTTCAAAGAAGAACCTTCCATATGTACTGGCTCGGCTTGTGCCCGCATAGTTATGTGGATGAGACACCCAATCTTCCAAGGCTAAAATTGCAGTGCTATTTAGTTTTTTTATCGGACTGTTCTCACAGGTACAACCACCGCCGCACATACTAAAAACACCGGGACCATCTACGTCACTCACATGAATAAGCGCCAAAATTGAAAAGTACATATCGAGAATTTGTGTCATTTCCAAACTTTCTTTTGGTATATCTGGCATCGTTGACATTGCCGGATATAATGCCATCAAAAGCTCAAATGCTTGTTCACGAGTCAAAACATCGCCACCACCAGAGCGCGGCCTCAATTTGCCGTATCTCTCTTTATACTCTCTATTTTTTTGTTCTATTTTCTGCCAACGCCGCCGTGTAATTAATATGCTGTCTACCCCCAAACCGTAAGCAAAATACATCAATACAGGATTGTATCCTTCTAAATTAGCTCTAGCTTTGCGTCCCGCTACTAACTGGTTAAGCCCATACCCTAGCAGTTGGTAACGTACGCTATTTTTGAAGTTCTCATTCTGACCATCATAATGAGCTAAACGTTCTAAAACACTAGCCTGAGCTGATACACTTTGCTCTTCCAAACAGCAATTACCATAGATATGGTAGTAGTAATCTTGAACTATGTGCGATTCTTCAGTGTTATTAGGTAAAGAACGTAATTTTTTATAGGCTGCTGTGAGTGATTCGTTAATTTCACTCTCCCAAGGTAACATCAAGTACGTTCTCATCATGACAAAACGCAGTTGAGCTAAGTTCTTAAACTCAGCAAGAAGCTCAGAGTGATTTTGAGAATCGACAGGAGAGAGTGCATATTCAAATAAATGCTCAGTTTTATAAACTCTGCGCAATAGGTTGGCTTTATCATATACAAACCGCCCTGCAGGCAATAACACTAAAACTACCCCTATAAGTATAAGTATTTTTTTCATTCCAACTCCCTTACGCAGCTATATTCACACCATTAACGAGTGTTTGTGTACAGTTATTTGGGCGGAAGGGTAAAATTTTGCCTTTTTTTGCTATTTTTGCACCTAAATTTACACTTTTTTGACTTGGGACATCACTTTTTAATACCGTATTAGCCCTTATTTTGCCTCGTTTATCGCTGTTTTTGATGTTTTTTACGCCGTAATTTTTTTTGAGGGGAAAATGAATAATTGCGGGTTTAGCCAGCAGTTCTTCTGCAATACCCCGTGCAATATCGTCGATGCTTTCTCCGTTAATTAGCCGTACAGCAAGATTTGAGGCAGCTTGCTGAAAGCGGTCATCCAATACACGAACATATGTCTCTTCTGCGCTGTCTAGCATTTTTTCTGTAAATTCTTGTATAGCGTCCAATCGCTCATTCAGCATTTGCATAGCTGAACTATAGGCTGATACATTTCCATCAATATCAGTAACCTCTGCATCTTCTTCTGCCAGTGTGAAGGAGGTACCATCAGCTCTCGTGTGCTCTGCACGTCCACCAGAAGAAAAGTTCCAGCCTTCTCCTTCTAAAGCTTTATCCTGTTCTGATGCAGAGCCATTCGCTTAAACTTTTCTTTCAAGGTCTCCTTGTACACCTCCTGAAGCTTCTATTCTAGTTCCATCTGGCAGCTCTTTTGGCTCTTGCCCTTCCACAAAATTCTTCAAAGCTTCGCTTGGAGTAGTATTTACATCTTGCGGTGTAACAAATGCATTAATAATTTTTCCTTCAGCATCTTTATACAAAAGGCTTGAATATTTTTTTAGAGGATCTTCACTTGCTTTAAAAATAATAGCTCCCTCAGCTGGCACAGCTTTAACAACACCTTGCTCAATTGCTTCAACAATAACTTCCCCAAATTTATCTGTGTATCCCAAGCTAGCTGCTGCCCAAGCGCTGTATTTGTAGCCCTATTGTGAGCATCTTCAACGTTCATACCACTATTAATGTTGGCAATAAAATTATCCCTTGTATCAAGGTACATACCTTTCACTGTATTAAAACTTTTTACTAAGGAAATCCCAACATTCGCAGTTTGGCTAGCCAAATTGGCCTTCGCTATAACTTCACCACCTATCGCTGTAATCTCAACAACTTTTAGACTATCATCACCTAATAACTGATACCCCTGCATTGTTGCAGCGTCACGGTGGTAGTTATCTATCTGTACTCGTTGCTCTGGTGTGTAGGACGTCAAATAGTTTTTAGCGTCGCTCAAGTTAGACAGGTTGTAGACTCAGCCTGTTTAAATTTTGCTTCTTCAGATGTGGCGTTTGTTGGGTTTAAAGCATTAAATTGAGCCAGCTCTTCCGTATTCAAATTACTTCTAAAGGCATCTAACTCCGCACTCGTAGGATTTGTATTTAACGTTGTCACTACCATTCTCCCCTGTTAATATAATAA
>JAPPOO010000018.1 GCA_028817875.1 Alphaproteobacteria bacterium
ACCCTTGATACGGGAGTTTTTTTGTTGCTTTTTTCGCGCTTCAAGCTAAATTGAATACATATTTATCGCTCATTCATAGGAGACTTATACATGAGCACATCTGGAAAACTTAAGCGACGCAAAAAATTTGATAACCGTAAGTCTTTTGGTATGATTAAGAATGCTGTTAATGTCGCCATTGAGGCGGCGTTACAAGAACTTAAAAAATCTCAGGTACCGGGGAAGCCTGATACCTTCTACGCTAAATTTAGTAGCTCAGGCTTCAATAATACTCCATGCATGCCTGATTTTACCCATTTTTTGAACAATCAGGACAAAATGTGGCCAAGACTACAGGCTGAACTTAAAAAAGCTGGGTACAAACTACTTGAGTATGACTTTAGTCGTGCTGATGGAAGTGTTGGCGAGACATGTTGGGTTATGTTTAAGAAAACTGAGAAAACAGCTTAGCTCTTTTTTATCTAAACTTGATCGAAGCCTGCTGTGTATTCAGCGGGCTTCGATTTTTGGTATTTTGGTTTTAGAATGCAAACTTAATACGTTGCGAGTCTATAATTTCGGGTTGGGTTTGGCCTTCTTTCCATTCAAGTTCGCCCCATGCGCAATTGCCTTTTTCTTTTCAATCTATTTTTGGTTTGTTACCATCTTGGTCATATAAAATTAGAAAGAAGAAAGAAAACCCATGACCGTGAATATTCCTACCGCAGCCCAGCTTATTCCTATGGTTGTTGAACAATCCTCTCGCGGGGAACGTTCTTACGATATTTATTCCAGACTTCTCAAGGAACGCGTGATTTTTTTGACGGGTCAAGTTGAAGACCATATGGCCAACCTTATTGTGGCTCAACTACTGTTTTTAGAATCTGAAAACCCTGATGCGGATATTAACTTATATATTAACTCCCCTGGTGGCGTTGTAACAGCAGGTATGGCCATTTACGACACTATGCAGTACATCCGCTGCCCTGTGAACACTATTTGCATTGGGCAAGCAGCCAGCATGGGGTCTCTTCTGCTTACAGCTGGGGAAAAAGGCAAACGTTTTGCCCTTAGCAATGCTCGTGTGATGATTCACCAGCCGTTGGGCGGTTTCCAAGGTCAGGCATCTGATATTGAAATCCATGCGAAGGAGATTTTAGCTCTTAAAGGCAAGCTGAACGATATTTTAGCAAGCCATACGGGTCAAAAAGTAACTCAAATTGCGAAAGATACTGACCGCGATAACTTCATGACCGCTGAAGAAGCTAAGAAGTATGGTTTGATTGATGA
Source organism: Alphaproteobacteria bacterium (assembly GCA_028817875.1). Classification (GTDB taxonomy): domain Bacteria; phylum Pseudomonadota; class Alphaproteobacteria; order UBA2136; family JAPPOO01; genus JAPPOO01. Next base: position 1,270 of record JAPPOO010000018.1, read on the forward strand.
AGTGCTTACGCAGCGTCCAAAACCGACAACTTAAGAAAAAAGCAGCATAATTTTCGCTCAAGCTGCCAAAGCCCCCTAAACGGGGGCTTTAGTCTATTTGATGGCACTTATTTTGCATACATTACTAAGTTAGAAGCTAAAAAGTGTGGCTTTTGCCGCACGGGGGGAGCATGTGGATACATTTTTACCTACCTTCCCCCTTTTAACGGAGGAAAAAGAGAGGTAGCATACTCGGTATGAGTAAAAAGTCTGATAGTGGAACGCTGTATTGTTCATTTTGTGGTAAGAGCCAACACGAGGTTCGTAAACTTATTGCTGGCCCTACTGTTTTTATTTGTGACGAATGCGTTCGCCTGTGTATGGATATTATCCGCGAGGAAGAAGCTGCCCCTGCTGCCCTAAGAGACGGCGAAAAAGGCGTGCCAACCCCTCAGGAGATTATGGAAATTCTGGAAAGTTATGTTATTGGCCAAAAACGCGCCAAGAAAGTGCTTTCTGTTGCCGTACACAACCACTACAAACGCTTAGAGCACGCCAGTAAAGAAAACCCCGAAATTGAACTTCAAAAGTCTAATATTCTTCTTGTTGGACCGACCGGTTGCGGTAAAACACTACTTGCTCAAACTCTTGCCCGTATTTTGGATGTACCCTTTACGATGGCCGATGCAACAACCCTTACCGAAGCTGGCTATGTTGGTGAAGATGTTGAAAATATTATTCTCAAACTTCTACAAGCGTCTGATTACAATGTAGAGCGCGCCCAGCGTGGTATTGTTTATATCGACGAAATTGATAAAATTACACGTAAGACCGATAACCCCAGCATTACACGCGATGTTTCAGGCGAAGGCGTACAGCAAGCTTTATTGAAGCTTATCGAAGGAACCGTTGCATCTGTTCCCCCGCAGGGTGGCCGCAAGCATCCACAGCAAGAATTTTTACAAGTCGATACAGCAAATATTTTATTTATTGTTGGCGGAGCTTTTGCAGGATTGGACAAAGTTATTGCTCAACGTTTACAAAAACGAAGCATCGGTTTTAATGCTGAAGTAGCAGCTGAAAGCGATAAATCAGCTGGCGAGCTTCTTCAATACACAGCTCCTGAAGACTTGGTTAAATTTGGCCTTATTCCTGAGTTTATCGGCCGTTTACCGATGATTGCGACACTAGAAGAGCTCGATGAAAGCGCCCTTATTTCAATCTTAACCGAGCCGAAAAATGCTCTTATTAAACAGTACCAACAATTATTCTCTATTGAGGATGTCCAACTTACTTTTGCACAAGACGCTTTGAAGGCGATTGCTGAACAAGCTGTTGCCCGCAAAACAGGCGCTCGAGGCCTTCGTTCTATTATGGAAAATATCTTGTTGGATATTATGTACGAACTCCCTGGCACAGAAGGCTTGGAAGAAGTTATTATTAACAAGAAGGTTGTTGAAGGCAAAGCGGACCCCCTTCTTATTTTTACTGAAGAAAAGAGCAAGAAAAAGAAGGCTGTGAGCAAAAAAACTTCTTCTGCTAACTCTAAGAAAAAGGCTAGTTAGAAGCGCGTATGGTTAGTGAAGACTTTGTTGTATATGCTATTACAGCACTTTACAGCTTTTCTTCACTTGTCACTATTGCCGCTTATTTCCCTCAAATTTGGACGCTTGTAACTGCAACAGGACGCTCTGAAGCGTTATCTATTTCTTCTTGGGGATTATGGAGCTACACAGGCGCCGTTAATTTACTGTACGCCGTTTATGTAGTTAAAGACTTGTTACTAAGTATTGTTGCCCTCGCAAGTGAAGCTGCTATTTTGATTACACTAGCCCTTATTCTTTACAATAGATATTTCCGCTTTGAGAAAACGTTACCACGTGGAGTCTCTAATGATGCTGCGGCCTATTTTCATAAACCTTCCTCAAAGTAGCTTTGCAGACTGCCTGTGTGTAAATAATTCCTTTTGAACCATGGCCATTACAGCATAGTTTTGCTAGTATGAAGCAAATAATAAGGAAAATGATGCAAACATTATGAGTTTTGACATGCCTACCCAGCCAACTTTGCCAGTTTTACCTCTACGGAACATTGTTGTTTTTCCACATATGATTGTACCGTTGTTTGTTGGAAGGGATAAATCTGTTAGCGCCTTAGAAGAAGTAATGAACGGCGGTAAACAGATTTTGCTCGTCACGCAAAAAGATGACGATATTGACGACCCAACAACGGATGATGTTTACCGCATTGGCTGTTTGGGTAATGTGCTGCAAATGCTTAAACTTCCTGATGGTACTGTTAAAGTGCTTGTGGAAGGTCAAGTTCGGGTTCGTTTAACGGATATGGAAGATACGGGAGAGATGTTTATTGCAACTCCTGAAGAATTTCAAGAGCGCGAAGGCTCTCCTGAAGATTTGGAAGCCCTTGTCCGTACTGTTGTTTCAGAATTTGAAGAATACGTTAAACTGAACAAGAAAATTCCTCCTGAGGTTCTTGTTTCTCTTGCTGCTATTGATGACCCTACCCGCTTGGCGGATACTATTGCTAGCCACCTCAATTTGAAAATTGAAGAGAAGCAAGAACTTTTAGAGTTAGACTTGGTGGATGACCGTTTAGAAAAGCTTTACCAACTTATGGAGAATGAGATTGGCTTGCTTCAGGTGGAGAAGCGTATTCGTGGTCGCGTTAAGAAGCAAATGGAAAAAACCCAGCGCGAGTACTACCTCAATGAGCAGATGAAAGCCATTCAGAAAGAACTCGGAGACGATGAAGAAGGCGACCTTGCTGAATATGAGAAAAAATTGAAAGACGTTAAGCTTTCTGAAGAAGCGCAAGAAAAAGCTGAAACTGAGTTTAAAAAGCTGAAAATGATGAGTCCCATGTCAGCAGAAGCAACGGTAGTGCGTAACTACCTTGATTGGATTCTCGGCTTACCTTGGGGTAAAAAATCTAAGTTAAAGAAGGACTTATCTTTTGCAGAGGAGGTCTTAGATGAAGATCACTTCGGTTTAGAAAAAGTGAAAGAGCGTATTGTTGAGCACCTTGCTGTTCAACAACGTGTTAAAAAGTTAAAAGGACCTATTTTATGCCTTATCGGCCCCCCAGGGGTTGGTAAGACATCTCTCGCCAAATCTATTGCTCGGGCAACTGGGCGTAAGTACGTACGTATGGCCCTTGGTGGTGTGCGAGATGAAGCAGAAATTCGCGGGCACCGTAGAACTTATATTGGCGCGTTACCTGGTAAGATTGTTCAAAATTTAAAGAAATCCACGACTGATAACCCGCTATTTCTTTTGGATGAAATTGATAAACTAGGTGCTGACTTCCGTGGAGATCCTTCTTCTGCCTTGCTGGAAGTGCTTGACCCCAACCAAAACCATACGTTTGGCGACCATTACCTAGAGGTCGACTACGACCTATCTGATGTTATGTTTATTTGCACTTCCAATAGTTACAATATCCCCCCTGCCCTGCGTGACCGGATGGAAATTATCCGCCTTTCAGGCTATACTGAGGATGAAAAGGTGGAAATTGCGAAGCGCCATCTTCTACCTAAAGCTTTAGAAGACAATGGTTTGCGCACGGGTGAGCTTAATGTATCAGAAGAGGCTATCCGCGCGATTATCCGCTACTACACAAGAGAAGCAGGTGTACGTAACTTAGAACGTTCTATCAATGGTTTGTGCCGTAAAGCAGTTAAGCAAATCCTAGAACAGCAGGAAAAGTCTACTAAAACTAAAAAGGCCACTAAGGCTAAATCTAAAGCTGCAAAAACTACAACAACCAAAAAAGCGGATACCATTAAAGTTACTGCTAAAAATATAGATAAATTTTTGGGTGTTCGTCAGTTTAGTTTTGGTGAAAAAGATGAGAACGACCAAATTGGTCTTGTTAACGGCTTGGCGTGGACAGAAGTTGGTGGTGATATTCTACAAATTGAAGCCACAGTTTTAACCGGTAAAGGTAAAATGATTACGACAGGTAAATTGGGAGATGTGATGCAAGAATCTATTCAAGCCGCTGCTTCCTATGTGCGAAGCCGTGCAAATGAATGGGGAATTGACCCAGAATTTTACCACACAAAAGATGTTCATATTCACGTGCCAGACGGTGCAACACCAAAAGACGGCCCCTCTGCTGGGCTTGCTATGGTAACTGCTATGGTTTCTGGCCTTGCAGGTGTGCCTATTCGTCATGATGTAGCTATGACTGGTGAAGTAAGTTTGCGTGGACGAGCTCTACAGATTGGTGGGTTGAAAGAGAAACTTCTGGCCGCTTTGCGTGCTGGCGTTAAAACAGTCTTCATCCCCATAGATAATAAGAAGGACCTTGCAGATATGCCAAAAAATCTGCTTGATGGGCTGGAAATTATTCCAGTTTCTCACATTGATGAGGTTCTGCCAAAGGCTCTTACTAAACCACTTAAGCCTACTAAAAAGACAAAAAAGAAAACAACTGCTAAACCAACTGTAAAGCCTCGTAGCAAAGGAAGTACATCTAGTGCAAGGCTGAATGCTTAAAGTATCTTGCCCTTGTTTCTATCCCCTGTTTTTGAGTAACAGGGGATTTTTTTATGCCTCTTTTTTCTCTCTGTTTCCCCTTTTATTTCTCATTTTTAGCTCTCAAAAAGGATAGAATACACAAAAACCTAAGTTTTCTGCGCTTTTTAGAAGAATTCACTAACATATTGAAAAATCGAAATTTATCGCCCCTAAACCCTCGTTTTCCGCAGAAATCAAGGAAAAAAAGGTGTTTTTTTTATATTCAGACGCTTGACAGCGTACTTCAAGACAGGTTTAATCTCATTAATCCGCTAAAACCTATGTTGAGAGCGGGTTCTAGGGGTCTTTTGTATTCAAAAGGCAATAAGGGGAAACTTAAACTATAAAGGATAGAAACCCATGAACAAACAAGAACTCATCAGCCAAGTTGCTGAAACTTCAGGTCTAACGAAAGCTGATGCTTCTCGTGCTGTAGACGGTGTTTTTGATGCTATTACATCATCTTTGTCTTCCGGCAATGAAGTACGTCTAACAGGCTTTGGTACATTTACGACATCTCAGCGTAAAGCTACAACAGGCCGTAACCCACGTACAGGTGCTACAATTGATATTCCTGCTTCTACACAGCCAAAATTCCGCCCAGGTAAATCCCTGCGTGACGCTGTAAACTAGAAAGCTGAATATGCTTTTAAACCCCGCCTAGCGGGGTTTTTTTTAGTATAGGGCAATTTTATATTTGCCTTCTGCGTTATAACTTGCTATAGGTTCTTCGTCTTAATCGACACGGGCGGTTAGCTCAGCTGGTAGAGCAACTCGTTTACACCGAGTAGGTCGGCGGTTCGAACCCGTCACCGCCCACCATATAAATCAATATATTATACATATATACTGACTCCTGCCCCCCAACGGTCACCGTTTGGTCACCAAATAAGAGTAAGTAGACTAAATAAATTCCTTATTCATAGTTTTTGATATGAGGTGCGTTCGCATATGCGTTTATGCTGCGCTTGCATTACAAATGCATATGCAAAACTTATACTATGCATGTGCGTACGCACATTTTTAGTACAGCAACCAAAAAAAACCTAGAAATCCAGATTTTTAATGAGTATGCTTTACCAAAGAGCATGGGTTGGCGGGTGCAACTACGCTTGGGCTCATGCTAATAACCTGTACAAGGGGCTTTGGCATACAGGAAACCCAGCCGAAAGCAGCAAGGGTGCCAAACAGGAAGTAGTGCCCCCTGTAAGTAGGCTGTGAGTATAGCGATGCACTACCATTAGCTATGCGCCTCAAGTGCGACGGGCTGGCTCCGGAGTGGGAAAGCATGCACATGAAAGAGGTTGAGAGGGGCAAACCCAGATGATCTCTGGGCTAGCTCGCCTATGCCTCTTCATGCTCTGGTGCTTCTCCTAAAGTGGGGGCGAAATGGCTTCTAAGAAATAAAAGTCTGAGAACTTCACCTGTTTTTCTTTTCCCGCCCTAATAAATAACCCCCATTAAAGGGTTTAGTAACCCTTTGGCAACGGTTTGGTAACAGTTGAATAAATGGTTAAGTAACGATTTAAAAAACCGCTTATCCAATACTTACGATAACTTTTATCTTTAAAATCCCAGTAGAATGTCCAAAATGCGTACCAAAAGTGCGTACCCAAGAACTTAGCTGGCACTAGAAATAGCTCGCGCGACAGCTGCCCGCATATATTTTATAGTACAGGAAGACCCCTTCCTACCCTACTAAGTTGTCCAAGTCGCCGCAATAGTGTTCTGCACATTCTGCGGCAGATCTGAGAGGTTTGTGATTGTCCCCAAAGCCTGTGGGTCAAAACTCGCCATCGCGTTCACCAATTGACTTACATTTGCTGTTGCGAGCTTATTGCCGTCATCCAGTTGGAACTCATCCACCTTCTGCGCATCACTGGTAAACCAGTTTTGGAAGGTCATGGTATCGTCCGTATTCATCAACCGGGCCACTAGGTCATACCCTGACTGTTCAAACCACACGTGCTGCCGCTCAATCCCCGTGCCAAAGTCCACCACATCGGTGCCATCCGCATCTTGGTTATTCACAATATCGTCCCCGTCACCTATGCCAAAACGGTAGATATCATTGCCCAAACTACCAATGACGGTATCATCACCCGCCTGACCGACGAGGATATCATTTCCTATTCCACCATCAATGGTATCTTTCGCATTAGTACCAGCCAGCACATCATCTCCAGTAGATCCATTAATTGGCGTATCATTATCTGGTGCTGGGGCAATCAAACGTTTAGTAACCACTTGCGGGCTGCCTGTATGCCAGCTCTGCCATGAAACCATCAAATCTCCGTTATTCAGTTCTGTAATAGCTGGTTGGTGCTGCTTACCGGTAGTATTGGTATTGAGTTGAATTTCGCTACCTACCGTATTCCCGTTGGCATCAAACCGCTGACCGTAAATACCGTCTTCATCCCCATCTTGTAGGTGGGAGTCCCACACCACAAAGAATCCGCCATCAGCCAGTGCAGTCACAGAAGGCTCTTGCTGTGCATGCGGCGTTTCTGTGTTGATTTGGAACTCACTGCCTAGCTTGGTACCGTTGGCATCAAAACGTTGGCCAAATACCCCAGTGGTACCACCATCCTGGTAAGAGGTCCACACCACCACAAACCCACCGCCATTAAGGGCCGTCACATCGGGTTTTTCCTGGTAATCATGTACGTAGGTATTGGCCACAATTTCACTGCCAACCAGGTTGCCACTAGCATCCATAATCTGCAGATAAATATTGTCCGCCTGACCACCCACGGCATTATTATCGCCCCATACAATCGCCAAATTCCCGTTGCCGAGCTTCGCCACCGCAGGATCTATTTGATGGCCTGTTCCCAAAGTGTTTACTTGACTGCTCGCTAATACGGTATTCCCGGCTGTATCAAATACGCTCATATGGATATTGTAATTATCAGGGTCTGTTCGCCCAGACCATACGGCAGCGATATTCCCATTATCCAGCTCTACCATTTCAACTTGCGGGTTATCCCATTGGCCTTGGCCATTCCAGGTCGGTAAAATGCGGATTTCACCGGTTTGGGCTGTACCAGTCGCATCAAACCGCTTCCACTTGGCGGGGCGCCCATCATTTGGGCTGTGGTCATACCAACTGAGGATGAACCCACCATCACTCAAACGCATAATATCAACATGGTTTTGAGTATCATCCGTTGCGCTATGGGCTTGGGTGACTGCACCGACGGCAGCCCCAGCAACATCATATACCTGGTAAAAGACATCATTATTTGATGCCCAAGCCACCACATGGCCTCCACCAGTCAATTTTTCCACGCGGCTGCGATTATTGCGAGAAATCATGCCATTGTGCGCACTGCCATTAAATACAAAGTCATTCACCAGCACCTCTGCGTCTTGAGTGTAATCCATCGTCCCTGCAATCTGCTGTAGCACTTCAATCTCTGCCGTGTTCTGTTTCACCACGCCATTAGCCGCGGTCAGCTGATATGTGAAGCTGAGGGTGCCAGCAAAGTTGGCAGGTGCATCGTACTGGTAGGTGCCATCGGCGTTCAAGGTGAGTGTCCCTTGCGCTGGTGCGGTGACCAAACTCAAGGTATAGCCAGCTGGAATGCCCAAATCCCCTGAGAAGCTCACGCTCTGCGGAATCACAATATTGGGCATATCCGTAAATAGCGTGGTTAGGTCTAAATCCTGATCTGCAAAACGTAGGTGTTCAACATTGATGATGGTATCGGTCCCATCTGGGCTGCCAGTGCGATTATCGACCACTGTGAGTGTCTCACCAAAATAGGAAACCGTATAATCAGCAAAGTTACCAGTTAGCTCCACCACATCGGTATCGTCACCGCCATCAATGGTGTCATTCCCTGCACCACCAATCAGTACGTCGTTGCCGCCCATACCACTGAGGGTATCATCATTATCTCCACCAATAATGGTCTCATACGCTTCCGTCCCTAACAAGCTGGTGAAGGTATTCGGCGCGGTGAGGCGCTTCTGCACAATATTGTAGGTGTTGTTCCCAATATCACTACCCCAGCTTAAGATAAGGTCCCCATTAGCCAGCGCCATGACATCCGGCATGTACTGGTTACCTACAGTGGTATCATTAATTTGGATAATCCCCCGCACCGCATTGTTGTTGGCATCAAACTGACGGCCGTAAATGCCCCCAGCGCTACCATCCGGCCCAATCGCGTGCCAAGCTACAAAGTACCCACCGTTGTTGAGGGCTGTAATGGTTGGGTGCACATCTGGGTCAATTCCCCCATGCACATCCCCATCAGTTGCACTATCGGTAATTTCAAAGTTACTGCCTACAGCCGTACCTGCACTATCATACTGCTGGCCATACACCCCAATTTGCCCACCAGTAGACGGCGGAGACGCCCATACCACCATAAAGTTACCATTGCTCAAGGCGGTAATATCAGGCGCAATTTGGTCACTTCCGGTAAAATTATTCACCAACTGCTCAGAACCAACCTTATTCCCACTCTCATCCACAATTTGCATATAAATGCCGCGGCTAGAACTGTCATACCCGTAGCGGTCTTCCCACACCACAGCCAGATTTCCATCACTCAGCACCGTTGCACGTGGCAGTTTTTGATCACCAGCATCGGAGGTATTCACCTGTGCATTCGTGAGAACGGTCGTGCCATCTGTTTGGAACGTACTCAAATGAATATCGTAATCCGCCGGACCCATACGGCCAGACCAAATGGTGCCAATATTGCCGCTACTGAGTTCTACCAACTGTAATTGGGTGTTGTCCCAATACCCAGTCCCATCCCACGTTGGCAAAATACGAATCTCACCCGTTTGAGCAACCCCACTCGCATCGAAACGACGCCACATAGCAGAACGGCCATCATCTGGCGTATTGTCGTACCAGCCCAGCACAAACCCACCATTGCTAAGTGCCACCACTTCTGTAAAGTTTTGGGTATCACCTGTGGTGGTGTTGGCCGTTTGCACTGTGCCAATCACTGTCCCATCACTTTGGTACAAACGGTAGTAAATATTCGCGGTGCTGTTATCAGCAATGGAAGACCAAGCCATCACGTAATTGCCCCCTATCAACTGAGTAATGCGGCTCCGGTAGTTAAAGGAAAAGTCTTGCTCTGTACTGTAGTGGGAAGACCCAACCACATCTTCACTGCCTTCCACATAATCCCCATCGCCAGACTGAGCCTCTACTGTTACACCAGCCGTCACAGTCCGGTAAATCCCGCTAGCTGTGGTGATGCCATACACAAAATCATCACTTCCGGTATAGCTACTTGGGGCGGTATAGCTAAAGGTTCCGTCTGCATTGACGGTTACAGACCCATTGGCAGCGTTCTGCACCAAACTAATGGTATCGCCTGCTTGCAAGGTAATCTGGCCGTTATGGGTGGTGCCCTGCCCCAGAATCAAATCATCCAAGTCCGTAAACAAGGTATCCCACTGAATCGTCTGATCACTAAATTCCAATTTTTCCACATTGGTCAGGGTATCTGTTCCATCTGGAGAACTCCCACGCCCATCCACCACTGTAATTTCACCATCAGCCATGGTCACGGTGTAGTCAGCAAAGTTGCCGCTAAATTGGGCCGTATCAGTGCCGGTGCCGCCATCAATGGTGTCATTTCCTGCGGCACCCACAATAATGTCGTTGCCGCCTTCAGCCGCAATGATATCTGCACTGCTATCCCCCACAATAGTCTCTGACGTAATGCCCCCAGTAATGTTGAGGAACAACCCACTGGCGGTTAAGCGTTTTTGCATCACATGCGGTAAGCCGCCCACATGCCAGCTCTGCCAGCCAACAATGAGATCCCCATTGTTCAACTCTGTAATATCTGGCTGAATCTGCTTACCCGACGTTCCGGTGTGCAGCTGAACTTCACTTCCAACTTTGGTAGCAGTAGCGTCAAAGCGCTGACCGTAAATGCCGGTATCGCTGCCGTCCTGCCCCATGGACTGCCATACGACAAAAAATCCACCATTGCTGAGGCTGGTAATGCTCGCGTCGCTCTGGTTGCTATTCGTATAGGTATTGATTTGGAACTCACCACCCGTTTTGGTGCCATCCGCATTAAAGCGTTGACCATGCAAACTTTCACCAGCCCCATCCTGACTGGAAGTCCAAGTCACTATAAAATCACCTCCGGTTAAGGCCGTCAAAGCCGGGCGAGATTGTGAATTGGTCGTATAGGTATTTGCAATAGCTTGATTACCTACCTTGGCACCAGTACTATCCATAATTTGTACACGAATACCATCACCACTGCCATCCAAGCCACTCGTATCAGCCCATGCGACAGCAACATTCCCATTCGCCAATTTACCAATGGTGGGCATTTTCTGATCAGCTGTGGCGGCATCATTAACCTGCACATTCGTCAGCACGGTATTGCCAGCTGTATCAAAGATACTCATATGAATGTTGTACAAATTCGGCCCCGTGTGGCCAGACCAAACCACAGCAATATTGCCGTTGTCCAGTTCTACCAATTCGGTTTGCGGGTTATCCCACTCACCTGTCCCATTCCAGGCTGGCAGAATCTTCACCTCACCTGTTTGGCCCGTACCGCTAGCATCAAACCGCCGCCACTTAGCAGACCGGCCATTATTGGGGCTGTTGTCATACCAGCTCATCACAAAGCCACCATCACTCAGCTGGGTAATGGCTGGGTAGTTTTGAGTATCCCCCGTGGTGGTGTTGGCTTGTTGGACTCCGCCAACAGCAGTGTCAGTCGCATCGTACACTTGGTATTTAATATTATGGTTAGAGGTCCACGCCATCACATAACCACCGCCAACTAGGTTTTCAATCTGGGTCCGGTGGCGTTGGGCATCCTCGTAGGCACTATTATTGCCCATAAAATCAAACGTGGTCACGGAAGACTCTGAGCCCAAGGTGTAATCCGCAGCACTGGCCGCTAATGGGGAAACCCCCACCTCAACCTCTGCCACGCGGGAAATCCCCTCCGCCGTAGTCAGGCGGTATTGGAAAGTATCCGTCCCCGCAAAACCAGTGGGAGAGGTAAAGCTGTAAGAGCCATCGGCATTTACCACCGCAGTTCCATGCGTCGCCCCTTGCTCCAGCGCAATCGTGTAACCTGCTGGCAAGGTGATTTGGCCATTAAAGGTCGCCCCTTGCGGCATACTAATATCATTAATGCTGGTAAACAGACTGGTCATATCTACCGTTTGGTCAGCAAACTGCACGTTTTCTACATTGGAGACGATGTGCACACCGTCTAATGCTTCTGTCTGGGTATCGGTAATGGTGGCCACCCCGGCGGTATCAATTTCCAACGCATAATTATCCAACAGACTAGCAAGCACCAGCGTATCAGTGCCATCACCCCCGTCTAACGTATCTGTTCCGGCACCGCCAATCAGAATATCATCGCCCGTACCGCCATTGAGGGTGTCATCGCCAGCGCCACCAAAGAGCAGGTCTTCACCCGCATCCCCGTTGAGGGTGTCATTTCCATCACCCCCACTTAAAAAGTCATCTTCTGCGCCGCCGTGTAGGGTGTCTGCTCCTTCTTCACCGTAGAGCAGGTCGCGTCCGGCATCACCATTGAGGGTATCATCCCCACTGCCACCGGCCAAGTAGTCACCGCCAGCGCCCCCGTTGAGGGTGTCATTGTCCCATTCACCATACAGGGTGTCATTGCCCTCATCGCCGTTCAGGGTATCCGTGCTGGTCCCACCAAACAGCTTGTCATTCCCTGTATTGCCGTGCATCACATCTGTGCCAGCCCCACCATACATTAGGTCATGGTCAATCCCACCGATCATGGTGTCGTTACCGTTATTCCCATACAGCTGGTCATTGTTGGAACCGCCATTAGTGACTTCATCCCACCACATCCCCACGATCCGGTCAGCACCGCCAGAACCTTCCAGCAACCGCTCATGGTAGTCATAGTACCCCATACTGAACCGCATGCCGAAGAACCCAGCTGTCTTTGTCCACGTCCGCACCTGCACATCGTTGTACAGCTCACGGTCATAATCTTCGGTGGTCACGCTCAAGTCGTAATTATCTGTCAACCAGCCAGTAGAAAGCGCCGTACTGGCGCTGAAAGGCATCGTCATTTGGTTGTAACGGCCATATTGGCTTTCAACGGTACTCAGTACATCAGTCCCAACCACTAAGCTCCAGCTCCCCACACCGCTGCCATCAAACGTCATACTGGCAATCTGAATCCGTTGCCCATCCTCAAATTCAATATCCGTCAGCCCCTCGGTAGTGAACTGGTCGCTCACAGTCACCCCGTTCAGGCTATCAATCGTAATCACCAAGTCATCGCCCACCTGGTTAATTGATGCGATGTCCGATGAATTTAAATCCGAAAAAAATAAAGTGTTGGTGCCGTCGGTATCTTCAATGGTGTCTAAGCCATCACCACTGGTGTAGAGGTACACATCATTATCATTTCCGCCATCTAGGGTATCATCCCCGCGGCCACCAACCAACAAGTCGGTGCCAATTTCCCCATACAGCGCATCGTTGGCAAAGCCGCCATGGAGCATATCATCCCCAATGCCGCCAAACGCAATATCCGCATCCAGGCCACCGTCAATCACATCATTGCCGGCACCGCCGTACAACTGGTCTACGCCTTTTTCCCCTAGGATAATATCATTCCCATCCCCACCACGGATGTCGTCATTGCCAGCACCGCCGTACAGCTCATCGTTTTCTGCATCCCCACGAATTGTATCATTCCCCGCGCCGCCATCCACAAAGTCTGCACCTAGCTCGCCGGAAATCAAGTCATCGCCCGTACCACCATAAATACGGTCGTTGCCGCCGCCACCCAGCAAGGTATCATCCCCTTCACCTCCGTACAGACGGTCCGTATCCTCGTTCCCTTCAACATTGTCATCACCGGCACCACCAAGCACAATGTCCTCACCTGTACCGCCCAGTATGTTGTCATCCCCGGCCCCACCGTAGACGCGGTCACGCCCCGCCCCACCATCGGCATAATCGTTCTGATTTCCGGCTTCGATGTGGTCATCCCCATCCCCGCCTTCAATGTAATCCTCGTTATCCCGACCTTCAATAAAGTCGTCCCCACCTTGGCCGTACAAGTCATTCTCGCCAGACTGCCCCACAATCACGTCATGCCCGCCGTCATTACCCATAACTTCGTCGTTGGTCACACTTGTTCGCAACAAGCTCCCCGCATCCCGCAGACCAGTAATCAGCAACGTCCCATCCGGCTGTTCTTCTGTTTTGTGGGAGATTGTTTCGTCGTGGTAGATGTTGGAACTTGAAAGCAGTTTAGTAGCTGCATAAGAAATCAACGCACCGATTACAATAGAAACAGGGTCGAAACCGATAGGCTTAATAGATGAAAATAACGACACACTAAACTGCGTTCCGTCGGCTAGAGTCTTCAAGAGGGCTACATTTTCAATCACCAACCAAGCTGCAACAACACTCGTACCGGCAATTGCAGCAGAGCCAATTGTCTGCTCTTGGATTTCGCCATTATTAAGTAAATCCTGCCCAAGTGTGGACAAGATAGCTGTAATAGCAGAAGTAGCCGCAGGGTCTGTAACCCCTAAAACATCTTCAATTCCATAAGAAATAGCTGTTTGAACAGATGCATCCTCAGCAGCCGCTCCTAAATCAGCTCCATTTGTTGCTGCGCCAACAAACATATTCATCAAGAAAGTTTGCGTCACATCGCTGGTCATAATGTCCAGCACGGCTTCCTCACCTAAGCCTGTTGTTGTACTAGGGTGAGCGGCGCGGTACTCATCAATGTATTCAAATAAAGTGTCTTCTAATAGCTTCTTCGCTGCATACTTAGCCAGTACACGCTCAGCTACATCGGCAACAGCTTGGTCAATATCATTACCATTAATGACCCCTGCAATCATTTCCGCAACAATAATTGAAACGCCATCGCCTCTACGGTTTTCACCATAGTTATCTATCGCACTAGTTAAAGTATCTTCAACAAAGTCGGCTGTTTTCTGCACACGCTCTACCACATCACCAATGACATCATTCACAGCAGCTGTGGTACCATCCAAAAACGTGGCAACAACATTATTGCCAACATAAGTACCAATATAGTTTTGGTTCTCATCAAACAACTGTTGCGGGGCTACATTTGTTTGGTATTGCCCAATTTCGCCTTTTAGGCTCTTGTCCAAATCATATGCATAGCGGCCATATACATCACCATTATGGTTGTTAGCCAATAAAGCACCATCTAATTCTTCACCTAAACTTGTATTGAGTGAAAGCCGGTCTATTAAGGCACCTAGATAGTCAGTTTCATTATTAAAAATAATGCTGTTATCTTGCCAAATATTTTCAATATCAGGTAAGTCGTAATTCAAATTATAGTCGGTTTTGGCGCTACCTTTCTGTGCACCATATTGCTGTTCATAAGAGAGAATATCGCCTCCCTTTACAAAATACAGGTCATGTAGATTATCTAGTTCTTGTTGTGCAGGGTTATTTGCGTCAGCAAAGAATGGAATTTGCGAAGCTAGGTAGTAATATCTCTTAGCAAGGCCAGCTTTAACAGCATCATTACTACCATTATTAGAGTTATACGCAATTTCATAATACATACGTGCTGCATCACCATTCTCATATGCGCTCACCAGCCCCGGCCCAATTAGCCCTTTGCTACCCCAGGCCAGTGTTACGAGTGATGCATACTCTTTAGTTGAGCTAAAATTTGATAAACCCAACCTATTATTAACATGGACCTTATACTCTTCAATCACATGGCCATACGCAGTTTGTACTTGCGCTTCATTAGAAAATGTAAAAGTCGAAGGTGCATTATAGCTTGGGTTTGCTGTTGAAAAATTTGCCATCTTCGCATCCAATGCAGCTTGCAACTGACTGAAAGTTACCCCGCTATTAAGAACCCTATCAGAGCGATTTACTCCAGCTTTATGGGTATTAGCTACAATAACGGAATTTAAATCGTTTACTAACCCATTAACCGTTGATTGATCTGTGACAGGGTCTAAACCTGTCATCCCCACTACTACTGCTCGAATATTCTTCTCATAGGATAAATTCAACCCCACCCCAATTGTTGGAATATCGGCACCATCATTATGCACCGCTAAGGAACTTACAGACAGTGCGCCTGTGCTATTAGTTTCGACTAATTTTATCTGATTATAGATCTCTGCGTCTACATCACTAACTGTTTGGGTAAATTGAACAGGCACAATCATTTTCCTTCCGCATAAAAGTTGTCATTAAAAATACAAACTTGATCATCATCATACTTGGGTAGTGTTCCCAAATTTGTATAAACTTTGGGTTCCCATACACTCACTTCTCCACCAAACTCCCTAATACCACCTGAGAAATTAAAAACTCTACCTTTGTACCAAAAGGGTGGAAAAAAAGGAGAGCCAAAAGAATTATTCTCAAATTTTGCAGGTCCTCCTGCATGAGCTATTGGTTTTGCCCATGGCTTAAAAGGAGTTGGCGCAAACTTATATCTAACCATCCATTGAGGTCCTTCAAAATGGTCAGCATCATAATATGCTTTTTCTAAAACTTGCTCTTCGCCTTTTGGCAGAGGTGCATACAAGCTAGTTCTTCTGTCAGGATATTTATCTTCATAATAATTACCCCACTCTCTCTTAGGCACTTTTGTCCATTTAATATGCCTAAAGTTTCTGTTTTCATCCGGAATTTTAAACAAACGATCAGGAAGCCATGTCGTACGTTCTATATTTATAGGATGATTAAGAATTCCTTCTAATTCACGACATAATTGAAAATTGGACGTTGGTACATAGCGGCTATCCCACATTTTATAACGCTTGTTAGGCACATCAGCACCATCATCTGCGTGAACTGCACCAATACAC
>JAPPOO010000094.1 GCA_028817875.1 Alphaproteobacteria bacterium
CTAAATTTATGGTGTTTTAAAAGTTCTCAACGTCCCAAATGCGAGAAGCATTTGGTTGTTGTGGGGGCTGGGGCCAAGCCCCAGAGCCATTTGCTGGCTTTGCCAGCGAACTGGCTTAAGCGAAATGGTGCCGGCAACAAGATTCGAACTCGTGACCTACTGATTACAAATCAGCCGCTCTACCAGCTGAGCTATGCCGGCACGCGAAGCGTTGTAACCCATTTTCTTTATTAAGAAAAGCCTTTCTTGCTATTTATTGTAAATTTTGTTAAAAAATGGCTCGCAATAAGGAAAACAGGTGGTTTATGAATTCTTCTCTATCCATAACAATGATTGGTACAGGGTATGTTGGTTTAGTTTCGGGCACAAGCTTTGCTGAGCTTGGATTTCAGGTGACATGTGTGGATATTGATGCAGAGAAAATCCGTAAATTAAAAGAGCACGGCGAAGTACCAATTTATGAGCCAGGACTGGAAAAAATCGTCCGTAAAAATATGGAAGCTGGCCGCCTAGATTTTACAACGGATTTAAGCACTTGCGTCCCATCGTCCGACGTTGTTTTTATTGGTGTTGGCACTCCTCAAGACGAAGATGGCAGCGCAGATATGAAGTATGTTCTTCAAGCCGCAAAAGACATTGCTAAACACCTGCAAAGCTATACAGTTATTGTCAACAAATCCACGGTTCCTGTCGGTACTGGCCAACGTGTGGAAGATACAGTGCGAGAAGTAAATTCTACAGCTGAATTTGACGTTGTTTCCAACCCTGAATTTTTGCGGGAAGGGGCAGCTGTAAAAGACTTTTTAGAGCCAGACCGTGTTGTTGTTGGCGTACCAAATACTAAGAGCCAAGCCGTTATGGTTGAACTATACAAACCTTTAACAAACCAAGGTGCTCCACTACTTATAACCAACCGCGAATCTTCTGAGATTATTAAATACGCAGCGAACGCTTTCCTAGCAACAAAAATTACATTTATCAATGAAATGGCTGCCCTGTGCGATGTCGTTGGTGCTGACATTCAAGATGTTTCTAAAGGTATGGGGCTTGATAGCCGAATTGGTAATAAATTTTTACAGCCAGGCCCAGGCTATGGTGGCTCTTGTTTTCCTAAAGATACTAACGCTATAGCTAAAACAGCTAAAGATGTAGGAACACGCTTACCGCTTGTTGAAGCGACAATTACTTCAAACCAAGCTGTTAAGAAACAAATGACAGACAGAATTATTCAAGCATGTAGCGGAAATGTTTCTGGCAAGAAAATAGCAATACTGGGCCTTGCTTTTAAAGCGGGAACAGATGATATGAGAGACGCATCGTCTTTGACAGTCCTGCCTGAACTCAATAAGCAAGGTGCCAATATTTACGCGTATGACCCTGCGGCAATGCCACCCGCTAAAGAGCTTATGCCTCAGTTAACCTACTGTAAAGATATGCAGAGCGCAGTAGAAAGTGCTGATGCTGTTGTCATTTTAACAGAGTGGGAAGAATTTAAAGATATGGACCTAGAAAAATTAGCCACCGCTATGAAAGGTAATATTTTAATTGATTTAAGAAATATGATTTCTCCAAATGTCGCTGTAGAAAAGGGCTTTGAGTATAGTTGTATAGGTAGATCATTTCTTGGGAGCAATAAAAGTAGTGGGAAAAATGTTGCTGCTTAAAAAAAATACAATGAAAAAGCTTGCATGAATACAAAAATAGACTATACCTATTCGTGATAGTTTATTAACTAGAGAGAATTTAAGGTAAATGAAAAAAACGATTACCGCACTTGCTTTAACAGCAACAGTGAGTTTCTACGCTTTTTCAGCGCAGGCAGAAATTAACATTGACTTAAGCACAGCAACACAAGCTCAGGTGGAGCAAGCAATTGCCAATGCTGCCTTAGCAGGTGATTCTGATGGTATTGCAGGGTTGTTAGCACAAATGGCTCAGTCCGACTCACCATTGTTAGGAAGTGTTCTGGCATTTGCTGCACAGGCAATGCCTTCTGCAATGACAACGGTTATGAGCGAAATTAAAGCAGTTGTAACTCCTGAACAAGCCCAGCAGGTCTTGGCGACAATCATTAGCGCTCTTGGGGATTCTAATGCTGATATTATAGCAGCCTTAAACGAGCAAAACCAAGATTTAATTGCTTTAGGAGCAGGAAAAGGTGATGATGTAGAACCTGCTGCAGGGGGAAATGATGATGATGATAGTGGTCCAGACCCTATTGTTGTTCCACCGACCCCTAGTATTAATAGAACAAGTCAGAATTAAGGTCTAAAGAAGTTGAAAGGCTTGGCCGGGGGAGGCTAAGCCATTTAATCATACAAAAAGAGAGAGGAGAGAGACGCATATGCGTACCTTTGGAATGTTTGTTTGTACTGCAAGTTTGATTGCAGGTACAGCAAGTGCAGAAATTTACGGTTACCAAGTTTTAGGTAAAAAATTGGAATTAACACGTCCAGATCAAGCTGATGCTGTAACAAGTGTTTATAACTACCCACGGGAAGACTACCGGCCTGATGGAACGCGTGTTGGTAGCTTTGATGTTTATGCAACAGCTAAAGCTGATGTAGCTTACAACGACAATATCTACGCAACAGAAACAGCTACTGAAAGCGATGTTATTACAAAAATCACACCAGCTTTGGTTGCTAAAAGCGATTGGGGACGCCATGAGCTTGTTGGTCGTGTTCATGGTGAGCTTGTACGTTACCTAGATAACAGCGATGAAGATTACGAAAACTATGGTGTGAATGTTTCCGGACGTTTAGACGTAAAACGCAATTCTTACGCATTTGCTTCTATTGGTGCAGACGTGAAACACGAGGACCGTGGCTCTCCAAATGCAGTGAGTGCAGCGAAGGAACCTACAGAGTACCTAGAATCTCAAGGTCAGATTGGTTATGTACACGCTCAAGGCCGTATGTCTATGAGTGCATTTGCTGATGTAACGAAATTAGATTTTGAAGATGGCCAAACTTCTACAGGAACAAACATTGATCAGGACGGCCGTGACCGTACTGAAAAAGCTTTGACTGTTCAGGTTGGATACGAAATTAAACCTGAATACGAAGCCTTTGTACGCGGAACTTTCAAGAATATTGAATATGACCAAACAACATCTCAAGATCGTAACAGTGATGCTAGTCAAGTTGTGGCCGGTCTAGCGACGGATTTGACAGGTAAAGTACGTGGGGAAATTTACGCAGGTTACCTAAGACAAGACTACAGCGTTTCTTCAACATACAAGAAGATCGCTAAACCAACATACGGAGCTAACATGCTTTGGAGTGTTGATGGTTTGACGTCTGTAAGTGTCGATGCAAACCGTACAGTAGGTGAGACAACAGTAACAGGAGCTTCTGGTTACTTGAGTACAGGTCTAAACGTAGGTGTTCAGCATGAACTACGTCGTAACGTATTGCTAAGTGGAAACGCTGGTTATGCGAACCATGACTACATTGGCCATGCTATTACCCGTGAAGATGACTACATTAACGCTGGTGCGGAAGTACGTTACTTGTTGAACAAGAACTACAGTGTTGGACTACGCTACGACTATACAAATCGTGACTCCAACCAAGCTGGTGCAGACTACGACCGTAATACCATTATGGCAACGCTAACAGGGTCTCTGTAAGCATGAAAGCGTATTACTTCTACGCAGTGATCGGGGCATTCTTAATGAATGCCCTGTTCGCGTTAAACTCTTTTGCTGAGGATATTTACAAGCTTGGCTCAGGAGATCAGATGAGAATCACTATTTACGGTGAGAAAGATCTCTCAGGAGAGTATGAAGTAGATGGTACAGGCTCTGTAGCTTTACCTCTTATTGGGGAAGTAAATGTTGATGGTTTGTCCCTGCGTGAGGCAGAAAAAGCAATAACAGAAGCTTATAAAGGCGATTATCTTTTAAATCCTCGTGTAAATGCAGAGGTAATGAATTTCCGCCCGTTTTTTATTTTGGGCGAAGTAAATGAGCCCGGAAATTACCCGTATATCAGTGGTATGAACGTTCTGAATGCAGTAGCTGTTGCTAAGGGGTACACATACCGAGCTAATAAAAATAGAATTGTTCGCCGTCGTCTTGTTGATGGTAAAGAAGTGGAAGAAGAAGTGAAGGAATTAGATAAAGTCTTTCCTGGTGATGTTCTTCATGTC
>JAPPOO010000070.1 GCA_028817875.1 Alphaproteobacteria bacterium
TCTACGTTGGAATCTCCTGACTCTATCATATGAGGAAACCATACGTCTTTCAGCAGAAGTTCTCCAAAATCGATATACTTACAACAAAGATAGCATGGAATATACACTCTCATATCATCACCCGGATCAGTCTTAAATCCATCAGGCTTTTCAACACTTGTGAAAATTTTCCATAACCTCTCGGGGATATGAACTACCCTCTCAAGTTCAGTAATTTCTTTTGCAAGCACAGACAACTGTTGGTATCTTTTTTCAGAATCTACCGACAAAGTTACAAACTCTTCCATGTTCATCTCCTTTATCAAGAATCCCCTCTTGCGCACTATGAAGGACCATGGATATTTCTCTAAACTGGCACGCTAACCAGCTTTATAAAATTTAATCAGTAATTTAATGCACAACAAATAACGTATACATTGCGATTTTTCAACAAAAAAAATACTTAGCTACCTTGTATTTTTGGTTCTGCTTAAACCATCGTATCAACAGAGTATTGAGAAGCAAGAAGTGAGACCGTGCTGTCATACAAACTGGTAGAAGACAGGCTATTAAATAAGCTTGTGTTTGCCGTGTAGTCCGTTGCTTGCAAAATTGATTGGAGGGCTAAACTATCCACACTGTTCGCAAGCGTTTCCGCCTCCTCTGGTGTAAACGTTGGTGTGTAGGACTGACTAAGAACCTTTTGACTAACCTTTGCTAAATTAGATGACAGAGAGGACGAGCTTCCGCCAGAAGCTCCTAAAAGACCGCCTGAAATAAGCGCATTGTTCAATAGCATACCTGCACCTCTCCTCTACACCCTTATAGGGTACTCCACCAATAAGCTTTTGAAAAGTTGACAACCGCCTTTATTCAGGGGGCTGGTGCACTTCTGTCCCTAAATGCAACGCACGTCCATCATAACAAAGGTAACGAAGCGTATAGTTACCATCATTACTTTGGGTTACTTTAATCTGCTGATGTTTGCCCAAACCTTCACAATCCCGCTTTTCAGTTCCCCAGTTCAAAATACCGTAGTTATCGTACAGTTTTTGCTGGTTTGCCTTCAGGTTAGCAATTTGCGTATTCCCGATTTTTAAAATCTCGTCCTGCAAATCATTCGCCTTCTTCTGGGTTTTATCGTTAGTCTCCTCCAGCTTATCCACATGACGCTGCAATGTACGCATATCCCGCTTCAAGCGGTCATTCTCTTCCCGTATGCGTCGTACAATATCATCTAAACGCCTAATTTGAAGCTCCAGCGTTTTAACCGTCATATCCTCAGCTGCATACCCTTGAAAGGAAGCTACAGTAAAAAAAGTGGCAAAAGCCAGCGTAATCTTATTTTTCATGCGAGTAGTTTACGTTGAAGCGCCATAACGGTCAAACAAAGAACCCCCGCTTAAGCGGGGGTGTGTGCATTATTTTGTCGCTTTTTCGAATAATTCTTCAACATATTCCCAATTAACAAGGTTATCCACAAAGGCTTCCAAGTATTTAGGGCGCGCATTACGGTAATCAATATAATAGCTGTGTTCCCATACGTCACAGCCTAAAATAGGCGTTGCGCCTTCTACAAGAGGGCTTTCACCATTGGCGCTTTTCATCACCTCAAGCTTGCCGTCTTTCAGCGCCAACCAGCACCAACCAGAGCCAAACTGCGTTACACCTGCCTGAATAAACGCCTCACGAAAAGCGTCGTACCCACCAAGGTCAGCATCAATTTTAGCGGCAAGCGCGCCTGGTAATTTCGTACCGCCACCACTTGGTTTCATCCAATTCCAAAAATGAAGGTGGTTATAGTGCTGCCCTGCATTATTGAAAAGCCCTGCATTTTTACCAAAAGAGCCTTGAACAATCTCTTCCAAGCTTTGGCCTGAAACGCCAGCTTCTTCAGCCAGTTTGTTACCGTTTGTTACATAAGCTTGGTGGTGTTTATCGTGGTGGTATTCCAACGTCTCGGCAGACATATACGGGTTCAATGCATCGTACGCGTAAGGCAATTCAGGTAGGGTAAAGGTCATTTATTAAGCTCCTTTGTTTTCGTTTTCTTCTTCCATGGCGAGCTTTTGGTAGTAACCCTCCATAAGTAATAGCACAGGCGATGCAATAAAGATGGAGGAGTACGTCCCCACCACAACACCAAATAACAAGGTAAAGGCAAAATCATGTATCACTTCCCCACCCCATAAAAAGAGTGCCAGCAATACAAGCAAAGTTGTAATAGATGTCATGATTGTACGGCTAAGCGTTTGGCTTAAACTCAAATTGAGAATACCAATAAACTTGCCTTTTCTATCTTTACCGCGGTTTTCACGAATACGGTCAAACACCACAATTGTATCATTCAGGGAGTACCCGATAATCGTCAACAGCGCTGCCAGCACGGGCAAGGTCACTTCTTTCTGCATAAGTGAAAAAATACCAACCGTCAGCAAAACATCATGGCACAGCGCCGCCACAGCGCCGACGCCGTAACGCATTTCAAACCGCATAGAGATATATAATAAAATAACAATCAAACTCACAAGAATAGCCATCAAGCCCTTCTCTCGCAGTTCTGCTCCTATTTGAGGGCCAACAAATTCAACCCGACGAATCGTAATTGCGCCAAGTTCATCCCCCAAAGCCTTTTGAATTTCGTGTGCAGCAGCCTCCGCAGCACTGCCTTCGGATAGCGGAAACCGCACAATAAATTCCTGTGGGCTGCCATATTCCTGAATCGTCAGGCCAACAAGCCCTTTATCTTTCAAAACATCTCTTAATTGCCCCACAGGGTAAGCTTGCTCGGTTTGGATTTGCACCAGAGCACCGCCCGTAAAATCAATCCCAAAATTTAATCCTTTAGCAAATAGTAGCCCCACCGTTGCCAACAAAAACACACCGCTAAGCACCAACGCCACCGCACGGTACTTTAAAAAATCAATCAACGTTCCTTTAAGAATAATTTGAATACTCATGCTTGCTTCCTCATACTTTCCAGCCAGCCATTAAAGGCAGCTAAAAACACTTGGTTGTTATCTAAAAATCTCTTTGTCGCGGCTTTGTCCGTTGCGTATTGTTTCAATAAACTTTCGGTTTCCGCCAAATCTAAAATTTCATCGTAATCCACATTAATCACTGTAGAAGTTAGACCATCCCACTCTGAAATCGCAAAGCCAGTGGCAGACAACTTTTTATCCCACGTGCTGTCAATCACCACCCAACTATCGTTCTCAGGGATAAATATTTCAGCATACTGGTGCATTTGCACACCTTCCAGCAACTTTTCCAAAACATCTACTGGCACAAGGCTTTCATTCCATTTGAAAGTACACAGCCGTTGCCGTACATCAAACCCACTGCGTTTAAACAACATTTCCAAACGTTGGGATTTTCCCGCACAGCAAAAGTTATTTTCGTACACATCTTCAACAGTTAAAGGAAGCACATAAGGCATATCCCTCACCTCATTAAAAACGTTGATACGTTCGGCGATTGTCATCATGCGTCTAAACTTTCAACTTTTTAGGCTTAGCGGCATGAAGCCACGCAACAAGCATCCAACGGGTCAGCATAATGGCCGTAAACATACTAGCCACAATACCAATAGACAGCGTAAGAGCAAACCCGCGGATAGGCCCACTCCCCATGGCAAATAGCACAACCGCAGCTAGCAAAGTGGTAATGTTAGCATCCAAAATAGTACCGAAAGCACCTTTAAAACCATTTTCCATCGCCGTAAAGGGGCGCTGCCCTTTAGCTACTTCCTCGCGGATACGCTCAAAAATCAATACGTTGGCATCCACGGCCATCCCAATCGTCAAGACAATCCCCGCCATCCCTGGAAGAGTAAGCGTAAAGCCGACATACGTCATCACCGCAAGGACGATAATCACATTCACAAGCAAGGCAACATCGGCCGCTAAGCCAAACATGCCATAAAAAATAACCATGAAGATAAGCACCATCACAAAGCCAATAAGAATTGCCAACTGTCCCGCAGCAACGCTATCCGCCCCTAGGCTTGGCCCAACTGTGCGTTCTTCCACCACTTTAACAGGCGCAGGCAAAGCCCCTGCACTTAACAATGTTGCAAGGTCTTGGCTTTCCTGCACGGTAAAGCTTCCTGAAATTTGGGCGCGCCCACCCAAAATCGGTTCTCTAAATACAGGAGCTGAAAGCACCTCTCCGTCCAATACAATCGCAAATTGACGCCCTACATTTTCCGTACTCAACTTAGCAAAAATACGCGTGCCACGGTTATCAAACGCAATATCCACCGCTGGTTGGCTGTATTGGTCAAAACTAGCACCTGCACTGGTAAGGGATTGCCCTGTAAGTGCCGCGCGCTTATGCACCACAATGCTGTAACCATCTTGAGACATCATAACTTTACGGTTAGGTGGCAAATTAAATGGGTTGGTCGGGTCTGCCTGTGCATCCACAAGGTGAAAAGTTAGCTGCGCCGTACGCCCAATAGCATTTTTAGCCCGCTGGACATCATCAATCCCCGGAAGCTCCACAATCACACGGTCTGCCCCCTGCTGCTGAATCAGCGGCTCTGCCACCCCAAATTCATCCACACGGTTTCTCAGCACTTCTAAAGTCTGCCGCAAAGCTGTTGTTGCCAAACGCTCTAACTCCTCATCACGAAAAACAACAAATACCTGCTGGCCATCAATAGAAACTGTCGCATTCCGAAGCTCCGACAAGGCCTCTCGCATAGTTGCCTCATCCTGCGGGTTCCTCAACACAAAGCTAACCTTAACCGCATCAGCCCGTAGTTGAAGGTAGCCTACCTTGGCTTCCCGCAAAGATTGCCGCACATCATCTTCCAAATTCTCGTACGCACGCTGAATAACAGCCTGCGTTTCAACTTGTAGAACAAGGTGAGAACCTCCTTGCAAATCCAACCCTAAATTCAATGTTTTAGTCGGCATAGAAGATGGTAAATGCGCTTGCCAGCTTTCAGGTAACACATTCGGCGCTGCCGTTACAACAGCCCAACCAATAAGAGCCAAAATTGAAAGTTTGGTAAATAAATTAAATTTCAGCATGTACTTTTAACCACCTATACCCTTTTAAAATTGATCCAAAAGTTGCGTTTTGTCCGCCCAACTGGCGGCCTTCATTCAAAATTTCCAAATCACCTTCAGCAATCCACCGCCACTCGGAGTTTTTTTCCACCTCAATAGCAGGGTTATCTAAATCCCCATCAACCTCAATCAGAAACGTATGCGCTTGGGCTATTTTATTATCCTTAGCCTCCCAGCAGTAGCTATCTATCCATGCTCTTGCTTTAGTCAACTGCCATCCCGTTTCTTCCTGAACCTCGCGCTGTAAAGCCTCTATCAAGCTTTCACCGTTTTCAACGTGCCCACCGCATACATCCCAGCAATTTGGCAAAAATTTTCGGTCTGCGGCACGTTTTTGTACAAAAAAACCATATCCCTTTCGGTACAAAAGCCCATCAACCCCGAAAACTTCCTCTTCTGTAGGCCGATATGCAAGAAGCTCTTCTAACGTCATGAAGCCAATAGCTCCGTTTTTGCATCAAGTTGCGAACGAATTTCGCTTTCGCTGTAGTCAGTTGGAGTAGGCTGGTATCCTAACAAATCCTTCGCTTTATCAATTGAGATATGCGCCACCTCAGCATCCACAATACTAAACGGTTCGTACCAAAATTCTTTTTCACTCTGTAGTGCCTTATGAATGGCCTGCGCCGCATTATCCGCACTTACACTTGTCCCCAAAAAGACCTTTTGAACAGGGCCAATGCGCAAAGCAACGGTCTGAATCTTTTTGTTAAGGCCAAACCACGCAAGAAGCTGTTCCGCCATCACCTTACTCATATGGTAAGACAAATCCACATCCCGACAAGAAAGACTTTCAGCAGAAAGGTACTGCGATACAAATGGCTGGTTTTCACGAATGGGCGTTGCAAAAGGTATCCCCTTTTCTATCCCGTAAATCGTTGTAGAGCTTGTAAAGACAACGCGCTTTACTCCAACTTCAACAGCCGCATTTAAAACATTCAGCGTTGCTTGCACGTTCTGTTGAACGTAATCATCAATTGTTTTGCCTTCCATCGGCTTAGGAATAGCCGCCAAATGCACAACTTGGTCACAACCCGCCATCGCTTTTTGTAAACTTGCCACATCCAACAAGTCCTGACCTTCGCTCAGGCTATAACCAACAACATCATATTCTTGTTCGTAACGGGAAAGAAAAAACTGTCCGACAGTTCCTGTATGCCCCGTAACCAAAATGCGCATTGACTAGTCTTTCGTTTTTAAAGGTTTTTTACCTGCTTTAGCCTTTTTTTTCTCAGTTTTAGTATCGCTTGCTTTTACCAAAACACGCACAACCGCAGCTTTTTCAAGCGTTGTAGTTAGCCCTTCAGCCAATTCAATCGTCAACGTACCATCATCGTTCACTTTGGTAACAGCCGCATGAAAACCGCCTGTTGTTAAAACTTTATCGCCACGACGCAGTGTCTCCAAAAGGCTTGTATGTTCTTTCGCCCGTTGGCTTTGCGGCCGCATAACCAAAAAGTAAAAAACAACCAAAACAAAAACCAATGGTAAAAAAGACATGATACCGCTAGCGGCAGCAGGTGCCGCTACTTCAGCATACGCTGTTGAAATAAACATAAAATGATCCCTCTATTATGCGTTAAGCACATTAATTTAGTCCGCACGGTAGCAGGAGACGCAGAAATTGTCTATGCTGGCGGTATGAAATTCGAGAATATTTTGCTTTTTGTCAAACCAGACAGCGAAGCCGAAAAAACAGCCCAAAAGGTAACGGCTTTCCTTACCGAGCAGGGTTTACGCATCCACCACATTAATGGCGCTGTGCCTAAAGTTGAAAAAGCTTTAGCGTTAGTATTAGGCGGTGACGGCAGTATGTTAACGGCTGCTGCGGCTTTATACGGTAAGGACGTACCCGTAGCGGGCATCAACTTAGGCCACCTTGGTTTTTTAACGGAACTTGAACGGGATGGCGATTTACACAGGCACCTTTTGGCTTTGCTAAACCCCAAAGCAACAACCGAACAGCGCCCTTACTATACATGCACGCTGGTTGACGAAGAAAAACGACAAAAGCAGTGGCACTTTGTGAATGACTTAACACTGCTGCGCCAACCAGATGAAAAAATGCTTAACATGAGCTTAAAAATTCGAGACCGACACATTACAACCTCACGCGCAGATGGGATGATTATCTCAACGCCAACAGGTTCAACAGCGTATAACTTATCAGCGGGAGGGCCTTTGCTTCACCCAGATATTGATGCCATGGTTATCACCCCTATTTGCCCGCACACGCTTACACTGCGCCCTGTTGTTGTGCCGCCTTGCTGTATTGAAATAAACCTTGAAAGCCCTGACCCTGCCCAATTAAGCCTAGACGGGCGAACCAGCTACCCGTTCAACAAAGGGCAAACACTGTTGGTTGAAAAAAGTAAGGAGCACGTCACCCTGCGGTACGCTGAGAAGTACAGTTTCTTCAATGTTCTTCAGCAAAAAATGAATTGGGACAGTTAAAACAGCAATGGACGTAACAGTTCACATTTTTAATGTGTTTGTGAATGAACAAGGAAATTTCGGTAATCCAGTCGGTATCATTTTGGACGAAACACAACAACTGTCCTCAGAACAACGGCTTGCCCTTACAAAAAAGCTAGGTTTTAGTGAAAGCGTTTTTATCAATAACTTAGATAAGGCTTCTATCAGTATTTATTCTTCCCAAGGGGAAATTCCGTTTGCAGGCCATGCAGCTGTCGGAACAGCCTATGCAATTTCTCAATTTGGCGGAAAACACATAAGCGAATTGCGCGGGTTAAAGGGAAGCATTCCTGTAACTTTTGAAGATAACTTGGTTTGGGTGAGTTCAGATTTATCCATTACGCCTCCTTGGTGGCACGAATATATCCCCACCGAAAAAGAACTTTTGGAAATATCTGCAAAAAACCAAAAATATTATGCACACAGCCAAGTTTGGACATGGCAAGACCAACAAAAAGCACAAATAAGAGCCCGCACCTTTGCCCCCGCTTGGGATATTATTGAAGACCAAGCCAATGGCTCCGGCTGTATGAGGTTAGCCGCAACACTAGGCTTGAAAATTGAAGTTTTACACGGCGAAGGCTCCATCATACACGCTGAACCAAAATCCCCAGGCACCGCTAAAGTTGGCGGGCGCGTTACCTACGTGGAAGATACCGTACTCTCTCTTTAATAAAAAAGCCGCCAAACAGGCGGCTTTTTTCATGCTTTATAAATAGCCTAGTTTTTTGGCAGCACGCTAAGCGGGTTAATAGCTTGTGCATTCCGCCGTACTTCAAAGTGAAGCTGCGGGAACGTGACCTGCCCTGTAGAACCTGAAAGCGCAATCACTTCACCTTTTTGAACCTTTTGGTTTTTCTGAACTCTCAGCTCATTATTATGCGCATAAGCCGTTACCAAACCACCAGAGTGACGCAGCAGTACAAGCTTTCCGTAGGATTTCAGCCCTTCATCAGAGTAAATAACTGTACCGCTCTCCGCTGCAACAACAGGTGTATTTTCAGGCAGTTGGATATTAATACCCGTGTGTGTCACACCATTTCCTTTATTGCCGTAACTGTTTAAAACTTTCCCTCTGGCTGGCCATACCATGCCTTTTGCTTGAGCCAAACGCTGGTTCACCTGCCGTTGTGCTGCACGTTGAACACCTTGAACAGGCACCCGCAAGGTCATCCCTGCTTTTAAATCCTGCGGTTTTTCAAAATTATTGGCAGCCATTAAATCAATCGGCGTCACACCGTATTTACGGCCAATGCGGTATAAGGTTTCACCCGCTTGAACATTATGAGCAACATACGTCACTTCAGTTGCAGCCGCTGTAGGGTTCACCGCCCCAGCCGCAGGTTCAATGCTTCCTATATTTTGAATTGGAGCCGCAACACGCCCTTGTTGCACAGCAGGTTTTTGTTGAGTAACTGCCACCATTTGAGGCTGTGTTTGGACAACCTGTTGTACTGGCTGCTGCTGCTTCGCAAAACGCGCCCGTGTTAAGGAGTACAATTGTGGCTTTTGAGCCTGTACTGGTTGCACTACTGGCGCTGCTATAACTTTAGCCTGCGTTGTAGCCTGAGCTGTATTAGGAATCAGCAAAATATCACCAGCTTGAACACTGCCTGAAACAAGGCTATTTGCTCCCATAACTTCGGCAATGCGTTTACCATATTTTGTTGAAATGCTGTATAAAGTTTCACCTTGTTGCACAACATGCGTTGTCATTTGAGGGTTCGCCGCAACTCCAGCCACAGGTGCTTGCCGTTGAGACGTTACTGTAGATGGACCTGCCGCAGGCTCAATCAGGTTCAAGTCCATACTCTCTGTCACTTGTGGTGTACGTACACCCGTTAACGTATAAGACTGAGCCTCTGAAACTTGAGATTGCTGCCCCATCGCTTGCTGAACAGGGGCAGGCGTTTCTACTTCCCTCAGCTTAGGCTCCCAAGGCATACGGGTATAGCCACTGATAACAGGGGCAGGGTTTTGTGTGCTACAAGCACTAACAATAAGAGAGACTCCCAGCGCAATTATTATTTTATTTTTCATCTGTATCCCTTTCCTTTAAGCCATTAAAACTTTTACCAATACAAGTAATAGTAAAATCACAAGAGTTCCTACCATTGTGAGTGGGTAAAAATTCTTTTCAATCCAATCTTTAAAGCGAGGCCCACCGCGCCACAATAGCCATGCAATAAGGAAGAAGCGTGCTCCACGAGACAGAGTGGAAGCCACTGTAAACTGGAAGAAATCAGCTTCCATAAACCCACTAAAAATTGTAAAAATTTTGTATGGAATCGGTGAAAACCCAGCCGCCGCAACAATAAAGACATCATATTCCTGATACCATTGCTGCAAAATGCCAAATTTGCTTTCCAAATGCCAAAAATCAATAATCGCCTGACCAATGGAATCAAAAGCAAGCATACCAATAAAGTAGCCCAGAATACCACCCAGCACAGAGCCTAACGTACATAAAAACGCATAGTAAAAAGCTCTATCAAAAGCAACCAACACCATAGGAATCAACAACACATCCGGTGGAATTGGGAAAAATGACGATTCTAAAAATGCGACAATAAACAGCACCCAAGGCGCTTCAGGCCTTGAAGCATAATAAAGAACGCGATTGTATAAGGATTTCACTACGCGCTCCTCCGTTCTTCCACACCCTGCTCTCCAACTAAGGGAACAAAAACAACAGGGCCTAAAATTTCTTGCTGAATATGACCATCCAAGCTTTTAGTACATCTTATCAACTGCTGGCTTTTTCCAGGCGCACCAACAGGAATCACCAAAATTCCTTCAGGCGCAAGTTGATCCAACAACGCAGGTGGAATTTTTGGCCCAGCAGCCGTTACGATAATACGGTCAAATGGTGCTTGTTGGTGCCAACCTAACGTCCCATCTCCAACAACCGTAATAAAATTATGGTAACCTAAGTCATGCAGCAGGGTTGTTGCACGTTCAGATAAACTACGGTGACGTTCAACTGAAAATACACGCCGCGCCAATTGGCACAACACAGCAAGCTGATAACCGCTCCCTGTACCAATTTCTAGCACTTTATGCCCTTTATTCAGGTTCAAAGCTTCTGTCATCTGCGCCACAACCGATGGCTGGGAAATCGTCTGGTTTTCACCAATCGGCAACGCACTATCATCATACGCATCACTTGAGAAAGCGCGGGACAAAAACTGATGCCGTGGCACAAGCTCCATGGCTCTTAGTACAGTATCGCTGGCAACATTCTTCTGCCGCAACACATCCATCATCCGTTGAATTCTGAAATCTTTTTGACCAAACGCCGTCATTATGCCGCCTGCCCTTTTTCTTTCAACGGTTTAATCTCCGTTTTACCATTCATATACGGTTGCAAAACTTCAGGAATTTTAATACTACCGTCTGCTTGTTGGTGGTTTTCAACCAAAGCAATCATCGCGCGGCAAATAGATATTGCGGTACCATTTAATGTAGCCGCGTATTTAGGCTTACCATCCTCATCGCGGTAACGGATTTTTAAACGACGCGCCTGAAAATCCGTACAGTTAGAGGTACTTGTCACTTCACCCCAACTACCACCTTGACGCCCTGGCATCCAAGCCTCCAAATCAAATTTACGGTAGGCCGCAGCGCCCAAATCACCTGTCGCAATTTCTAACACACGGTACGGAATGCCCAATGCATCAAAAATTTCCTGCTCCAGTTTACGCATTTCCATATGGATTTCTTCCGCCTGTTCAGGAAGACATACCACCACCATTTCAGTTTTACTAAACTGGTGCACACGATAAATTCCGCGCGTTGCACTACCATGCGCACGCTCTGACCTAAAACAGTGAGACTGCCCAACAACTTTGAGAGGGAAGTTACTAGCGTCTAAAATTTCATCTGCAAACATACCGATAAGTGTAATTTCAGACGTTGCAATGAGGTTCAAATCCATATCTTCTAAATGATAGGTGTTGGACTCGTTCCCACGTGGTACAAAGCCAGTTCCTTCCATCAGCTTATCCCGCGCTAAATCAGGCGTTAATACCGGTGTAAAACCTGACTTCATAACGTGATCCAACGCAAAACGCATCATTGCTAACTCTAGCAGGGCGCCATCACCCACAAGGTAGTAAAACCCGCTACCGCTTACCTTAGCAGCAGCTTCTAAGTTTAACATTCCTGCGTTTTCCATCAGTTGAATATGGTCTTGCGCTGTAAAATCAAACTCTTGCTTTTCTGCCGCACCATAACCAATGGTTTCGCTATCAGCCTCTTCTCCAACAGGGCTGGCATCATCCGTCAAATTTGGAATCCGCATAAAAATACTTTCAGCTTCACTAGCCAACGGCGCCAAACGCTCTTCCAAATCCTTCAAAGATTTTTTTAGCACCTGCCCTTGCTCACGACGCTCTTCAACACTCAATCCCGACTTTTTCGTCAGCTCGTTCATTTGCGCACGCTGTTCTTCAACTTGCTGTTGCAAAACCTTGCGCTCTTCCTCCAACTCCAAAAAACGATCAAACGGCACGTCCATCTGACGATTAGCGATATTTTTACGTACCTGATCAGCATGTTCCACTACAAAACGACGATCGAGCATAAACTTCCTCTCTTTACTTACCTTGCATATTAACAAATAGAAGCCAATACGGCTACGCTAGACGGGCTGTTTTGTGGTATCTTTGCCAAACCAGCGTGCCAGAAATAGCGCACCTTCAAATAACACATAAAGCGGCATTGCCAAAATAAATTGAGACATAGGGTCAGGCGGCGTTAAAACCGCCGCTGCGATAAATACTCCCACTAAAACAAAACGCCGTGCATGTGTAAGGGTTTGCACACTTACCCACCCCAGCTGAACCAGCAGTAGCACAGCAACAGGAAATGTAAAAGAAATACCAAACGCCAACAGCATTTTCAGGGTGAAATTAAAATACTCCTTAAGCGCTGGCAAAGCCTGAATGCTACTGCTTTCAAAACTAAAGAAAAACTGGATAGCTAGCGGCATAACAACGCTGTAAGAAAACAAAACCCCCGTATAAAATAATACTGGCGTTAACAGCACATACGGCCAAGTAACGCTTTTCTCGCGCCCATATAAACCGGGCGCAACAAACCCCCATATCTGCCAACACAAAACAGGAAAAGCCAAACCTATGCCGCCATAAATAGCAATTTTAATATAGATAAAAAAGACATCCGGAACTCCTGTAAAAATCAAACCTTTCTCCGGCGCGGCTTGCTCTAATGGGTATAACAGCACCCACAAAGCCTGCTCTTTAATACAATAAACCCCTACAGCCCCTATAAAAACAGCCGCTACCGCTATAAGCAAACGGAGGCGTAATTCTACTAAATGACTTACCCAAGGATTCATAGATTTATAAAATTTTATTCGTTTTTATCAGGGCGACCTAAAATATCGTCCTTTAGTACATTTGCATTTGTTTTAAGGCCATGCAAAAAAATACCGATTTTCCGTGCTGTCTCCGGCAGTTGCTGCGGCCCAATGACGATTAATGCAACCGTTAAAATAATGAGAATTTCTCCTAGCCCAATTGTTGGCACGGGCTAGTCCTTTTTCTCTTCTTTTTTATCTGCACTTTCGGCAGCAGCCCCATCCTTCATTCCAGATTTAAAGGCCGTAACCCCTTTACCCATTTCCCCCATAACCTTAGTAACGCGGCCCGCGCCAAACAACAGCACAACAATGACCAAAATAATAATAAGCTCTGTCGCCCCTAAACCAAACATTAAACCGTTCCTTTTTCTTGTTCGTAGAATAAATCACTCCAGCCAATTTTACCCCCAGCCAAATAACCTATAATGCCATAAATTTCATACAGGGCTTTACTGGTAAGCGTTGCCCCCTGCCACGTTGGCAAATAACCATAAATTCCGAGGTTTCCGCGCGGAAGCGTCATAACAGGGAAAGGAATCGCATCTATCCCTCGCGCTCTATAACTAGCAAGGCTGCGTAACATATGCATATCAGACGTTACCAATATCATCACCTGCGCATTCCGTTTTTGAGCCAGCGCCGCTACTTGCAATGAACTTTCATAGGTATTGGTAGAAGCCTCTTCCAGCAGCGTCGGTGTTACCTGCGCATTGCGGCGGTCAAAATAATTACGAATCACCTGTGCTTCTGATGGATATTTCAACCCTGCTGTATGCCCACCAGAAAACAATACAGGCACCCGAGAACCTACGTGATTTTGAACCTCATACGCCACAACAGCACGGCGATAACTCTCTGTTTTTGGCAACCAGCCAATCTTACCGCCATAAAACATACCGCCTGTAAGCGCAACAATCAGGTCAGCCTCTTCAGCATTTTCCAACGTTGGTCCTGAAATCTGAGAAATAAGCGTAAGGGACAGCAACCGCCCAAACGCTTGAGTAGACCCTACCCAACCGATAAGCAAAGCCGCTAAAATTAAAAAACCACCTTTTTTAGCTTTATGCCGAACAAAAAAGTAAAGCCCCACCGCCAATAACAGCAAAGACATCCCCGGCAAAACCATCCATGGCAGTAAAAATTCCTTCATACCGCAACAATAACAGAACTTACGCCCCCTTAAAACCACGAAAGGATGGACTGTAAAACTAGTCCATCCCTCGCTCGCAAATCAGCTTTTTTTTCGCCCCGAAAGAGGCTGAACTTTCAGCTTCTTCCGTTTTTTTGATGATTTTAACTCTATAAAAACTTGAGCCCACAACCCCAAAATAACAAAACTAGCTACTACCATAACAAGAATAGACATCCAATCGTCCTGACGCCAGGTTACTACCCATGTATTCGGCTTGGATTGTATAGCTAAAGCTGCCAGCAGAAACATTGCTGCTAGCTCAAACCTAGCAGCAAGCCACCCAAAAGCAAAAAAAATCAGTGCAACCACCGCAATCCCATTAACAAAACTATGAACATTTTGAGGGCCTATAAATTCAGGCCCAGCAGTGCTGAGAACAACGGAAATAGCAGCCACGCCAGAAGTTACTACTTTTTTGCTAAGCATAGTAAGTTTCCCTAAGAAAAAGGCCTACCTCCCCCCCTCAAGGAAAGGAGGAAAGCGATTGATTTGTATATTTTATATGGGAATTAATACGATTATTTCAAGTGAGCAGCAAAATACGCAGGTTAACGCTTGATATGTAAGCAGCCTTGGTTGCGTTTTTTAAGTTTATTACACAAGCTCTGAGCATCTTGTTTTTTAGCCAAACCAACAAACTGCGCACGGTAACGCACACCTTTGCCCTGCCCTAACTCAACTTTTTGAACCCGCGGCAACAAATTACTTAGCTCAGTATACTTGCCTTTATATTTGCTTAACGCAGCCTCGGCATCCTTGTTCGCCACAAAAGAAGCCAACTGTACACCCCAGTTACCCTTAACTTCTTGGGGTTTCGGCTGAGGTTTTTCTTGAATAGGCTCCACTTTTTTAACGACAACAGCCTTAGGTTCAGCCTTTTTAGGTTCAACTTGCTTAACAGGAGCAAGCTTAGGCTTTTCTTCAACTTTAGGAGATTTTTGCGCCACCACAGGCTTTGGTTCTGGTTTTGGCTGCTGAACAACTTCTTTTTGAGGCGCTAGCGCAGGCTTTACAGCTACCTCTTGTTTTGGCTGGCGCACCTCTTCTGCCAGTAAGTCATAAACTGTTTTGTCCCTATTAGGAATTTCCATACCACCAGGGTGGTCTGGCCGCCGTTTAACGGGAGTATCCGGCGCTTTAATAACAGGCAAATCAATCTCAGCAGTGCGGATAGCTTCCTTATAAACCAGCGTGTAAACCAACAAACTAAAAAAGCCGACACCTACAGCCCCAACAGCAACAAGACGGTACCATTTCGTCGTCTTATCTTTTGCGCGCCGCTGTTGCTGCCTCATACATCCCTGCTTTATTTGTTTACATTTTCTCCGGCGCGGTTACATGCATAACCGCTAAAACATCTTTCAATACGAGCTGGGCTGCCTGCACCACCAAAAGCCGCGCATACGTTGCCGGCAGGTTTTCCGCATCTAAAAACTTCTCAGCATTATACCAACTGTGGAAAGCCGCTGCGAAATCCATCGCATAAAAAGCAATTCTATGTGGCTCAACCGCCACAGACGCCTTCTCCAACATTTGTGGATATAAAATAATATGTCGCAGTACGTTTATCGCCTGTTGGCTGTTTAAAACGCTTGTATCCGCCTGAGAAGCATCCACAGATGGAATCCCCATTTCCTCTTGCTGACGAAACACTGCTGCCATCCGTGCATAGGCGTACTGCACATAAAAAACGGGGTTATCCATACTTTTTTCAACAGCTTTGGCCAAGTCAAACGTCAGCGGCGTATCCCCCTTACGAGTCAACATGTGGAAACGGTAAACATCACCCCCCACTTCCCGCACAACATCGCTAAGGGCAATAATATTCCCCGCCCGTTTGGAGAGTTTAACAGGTTGACCATCCCGCAACGTTTTCACATGGGCATAGTAAAACGGGTGAAGAACATCTTTATACCCTGTCAGCGCCTCTAGCGCCCATTTAAGCGGTGTAAAATTACCCTGCTGGTCGGCTCCAATAACTGTAATTAAACGCTCAAAGCCCCTGTCTAACTTGTGTTGATGGTAAGCAATATCCTGCCCAAAATAGGTTGCATTTCCACGACGATTATAAATCGGCTTATCTTGCTCAGCTCCGTACTCTGTTGCTTTAAAAAGCGTCAAATCAACAGGCTGGTAGTCCTTAATATCCTTACCTTTCGGCGCTTCTAGCTTACCTTCGTAAACATACTCTTTTTCCCGCAAAGCCTTAACAGCCTTTGCTAGCGGGTCTCCTTGCTGGTGCATTTCCCACTCACTATGATAACGGTCAAACCAAATACCTAATTCATCAAGGTCACCTTTGGTCAAATCCATACAAGCATTAACGCAAAATTCCCGCAGCTCAGAAAGCAACTCATCAGGGCATATCACAGTCAGCCACTTGTTACCGTCTTTATCTTTCAAAGCTTGAGCAATTTCAATAATATACTCACCAACATACCCGTCTTCAGGAAGCTCTAACTTCTCGCCAAATAGCTCTAAGTACCGTGCGTGAACAGAAAGAACCAACGTTAAAATTTGGTTTCCAGCATCGTTTACAAGGTATTCGCGGTAAACATTGTACCCTGTTTTTTCAAGCAGCCGGCAGAGTGTATCGCCCAACACCGCATTACGCCCATGTCCAATGTGGATGGGCCCTGTAGGGTTAATAGAAACAAATTCCACCATCACTTTCTGGCCGTGCCCAACATCAGTTTTCGTATAAGCCTCAGAGTCCGCTAACACAAGCTGAGCTTCGCTTAGCCAAGCATCACCCGTTATACGTAAGTTGATAAACCCCGGCCCGGCAACATCACCGCTTTTAATAGCCTTATGTTCCAATAACTTAGGCAAAATTTGCTCGGCCAATGCGCGTGGATTTGTCTTAGCCTGCTTAGCTAAAACCAAAGCGGCATTCGTCGCCAAGTCGCCGTGAGTCTCGTCTTTCGGCTGTTCAAGGGCAACGTTTGAAAGGTCAGCCTCTTGCGGCAAAACCTCCGCTTGCTTCAAATTTTCTAATACATTGATTAAATGCGCGTGTAGGGTATCAAAAAGTCTTTCCATAGCGGGCAGTTTACCGATTAACCGCGGAAAATCAAGGAAAAGGCTTTTTTGTATTCATTTTTTATTGATTAAAAAAATTGGCGGCGCAAAAAGCCTCAAAATCAGTGATAAATGAGGGTGAATAAGGGATAAAACGGTATTAAAAAGTGATTTTTGAAGTTAAAAAAGTGTAAATTTTGGTGCAAAAA
>JAPPOO010000029.1 GCA_028817875.1 Alphaproteobacteria bacterium
TAGCTGGTCTGAGAGGATGATCAGCCACACTGGAACTGAGACACGGTCCAGACTCCTACGGGAGGCAGCAGTGGGGAATATTGCGCAATGGGGGAAACCCTGACGCAGCCATGCCGCGCGCACGATGAAGGCCCTAGGGTTGTAAAGTGCTTTCAGCAGCGAGAATAGTGATGTTAACTGCAGAAGAAGTCCCGGCTAACTCCGTGCCAGCAGCCGCGGTAATACGGAGGGGGCGAACGTTGCTCGGATTCACTGGGCGTAAAGCGACCGCAGGCGGTGAGGAAAGTCAGATGTGAAAGCCCAGTGCTCAACGCTGGAATTGCATTTGAAACTGTCTCACTAGAGTTCATGAGAGGAGAATAGAATTCCCAGTGTAGAGGTGAAATTCGTAGATATTGGGAGGAATACCAGAAGCGAAGGCGATTCTCTGGCATGATACTGACGCTCAGGGTCGAAAGCGTGGGGAGCAAACAGGATTAGATACCCTGGTAGTCCACGCCGTAAACGATGTGCACTCGCTGTCAGACCCTTATAAGGGTTTGGTGGCCAAGCTAACGCATTAAGTGCACCGCCTGGGGACTACGGCCGCAAGGTTAAAACTCAAAGGAATTGACGGGGACCCGCACAAGTGGTGGAGCATGTCGATTAATTCGAAGATACGCGAAGAACCTTACCTGGCCTTGACATCTACGTCGTACTTTCCAGAAATGGATCGGTCATTTAGTTGGACGTAAGACAGGTGTTGCATGGCTGTCGTCAGCTCGTGTCGTGAGATGTTGGGTTAAGTCCCGCAACGAGCGCAACCCTCACTCTTAGTTGCCAGCATTTAGTTGGGCACTCTAATGGAACCGCCGGGGATAACCCGGAGGAAGGTGGGGATGACGTCAAGTCATCATGGCCCTTACGGCCAGGGCTTCAGACGTGCTACAATGGAACCGACAACGGGAGGCAATACCGCGAGGTGGAGCCAATCCTTCAAACGGTTTCTCAGTTCGGATTGTTGTCTGCAACTCGACAACATGAAGCTGGAATCACTAGTAATCGCGGATCAGCATGCCGCGGTGAATACAGTTCCCGGGTCTTGTACACACCGCCTGTCAAGTCATGGGAGTTGGGTTTACCCGAAGCCGGTGTGCTAACCAGCAATGGAGGCAGCCGTCCACGGTAGGACCAGCGACTGGGACTAAGTCATAACAAGGTAGGCGTACCGGAAGGTGCGCCTGGATCACCTCCTTTCTAAGGATGCGGTCTGGATCTCATAAAACACTTGGCACTACTGAAAGAACTTTAAAGCACCCTACGGGGTGTTTTTTTGTATTCAAATTTATTAAATTTATTTTTCCCCCACAAAAAAATTGCGACGTAAAATACCTCAAAACCCGTGATAAATGAGGGTGAATAAGGGATAAATCGGTATTAAAAAGTGATATTTAAGGTCAAAAAAGTGTAAATTTTGGTGCAAAAAGAGCAAAAAATACCAAATTTTAGTGATTTTTTGACGTTTCTCACTACTGTTTTGTATGCAATTTGGCGTCGGGCGCGGGGTGGTGATAGCAGTAAGAACGGCGAAAAATTTGTGCGGAAGAAGTGGGACATACACGGTGTAGCGTACTCTGTTCAAAGAGATGAAACAATTTATCCGATTTTTTGATAGCCAGTTCACTGGCGAAGCCAGCAAATGGCTACTGGGGCACTGCCCCAGCCCCCACAACAACCAAATGCTTCTCGCATTTGGGCTGTTGGAAACCGTTAAGACACCAAATAATGGGTAGTACTTGTTTAGAAGGGAGTGGGATTTGGTTTTTTTCTGCATACAATTTTGTGTGCGAGGGAGAGGGCTGGTAAGTAGGTGGGTTGAAGATTTTTGTGGATGGGTGCAGTGTGTGAGGGGCGAAACGCTCCTTGCGGTTTGTAAAAGGAGTGTGCATTATGGCGGCGGCCTTCGGGCCATGTCTTATCCTGCAATTAACAAAAAAGAGGAAATAGTCCTATGAGGATAAGACTAAATCTAGCTGTCTGCTTGGGGTGGCTGAAGGTTTGCCTTCAGATTATTTCAGGTAGATAACAAAAAACCCCGCTTTGTAGTGAGACACAAGCGGGGTTTTTGCATTAACAAAATTGGAAATAATCCCAAAGTTCGTATTACTCACCGCAACCGAACATCTGGAATATAGTCCTATTACGCATAGTTTGCAACTATTCTTCATTGCGGTTTATGAAGTGAATGTGCATTATGGCGATGGCCTTTGGGCCAAAAGGCTTTGCTCTACAACTTAGTATAAAGTGAAAGTAATAAAAATGAGAGCAAAGCTAAGAGCTACCGTTTTATGGGGGCGGATAAAAGTTATCTTTTATCTATCTCTGACAAGACGGTAAAACAAATCCCCACTGTTGGAGCAGTGGGGATTCCTTAGTATAAACTCAAGAAAGTAATAATTCTTGTTTGTTCAAATTACTCACCGCAACCGAACATGAGTAATCTTGCATAAAAGTGGATGTAAATCAAGATTCCTATTTTGCGAGTGTTTGAACGAGTTGAAGTAGTAGTCTTCGTTTGCGTTGGCTTAGGCCTAAATACACGTTTAAAAGGTCTACCAAGTTTTTTGATAGCCAGTTCACTGGCGAAGCCAGCAAATGGCTACTGGGGGAACCCCAGCCCCCACGATGACCAATTTACATCCGTAAATTGGGACTTCGGGAACCGTTAAAACACCTACACAATGACTGCTTAGCTTCCTTTTTAGCAAAACAGCCACTTTGTTAAGTGGCTGGGGAGTTAAGAACCGTCAAAGCACGGCGTGGGTATTAGCCGAAGCATATTTGCCACCATCCCCAACCGTGTTGGAGGGTGACGTATTTGTGACCCGTCTTGGTCAGCTTTGAGAGGTTCTTAAGCCCCACACCTGCAACTCACAGATGCAGGGGCAGAATAACATATAAAACAGCAAAGCCGCTAACCTTAAATGATGGGTTAGCGGCTTTATGCGTGATTGTGTGTGAGGCACAGACTTTAATTTATTTACCCCAGTTCGTGGTTGTATTTTTTGCTTCGTCAAAGTTGGCTTCACTGAAAAAGTCTAAACCTGTGAGTGCTTCAATTATATCTACAGATACTAAGAAGTTTTCGATTTTGACTTTCCTCTTTTTGCATGGGAAGTCATGTGGAAACAGGAAAGCAAACACGCGCCTTGGTTTATTGTCTTTCGCTTTGAAGACAACAATTTTATAGAAAGCATGAGGGACGTAAATATCCTTTTTTGGGCCTATTTTTTTGACTTTTCCATCATGAAAGATAGTGCCAGCGATAACATACGCTTCTTCATCTTTCTTTTTGACCATAGCGCTTTGAATCCAACGTTCAACTTTCCACCAAGAGCCACCGCCGCCGTTAAAGCCTTTGTGGCACTGAGGTGCTATATTGCTCATATAATTGACCTCAAAAACGGTTTTTTCATCATCAGGGTCAGAATTGTTACCAAGTGATGCAACTGATTTGTCTCCATCACGGTCACCACCACTCACTTTAAATGGAACAAGGTGTCCGCGAGCGTAGCCTGAATTAGTATACTCTTTGTCCTTAGCTTCATTATTAAAATGAGGGTCGTCACGAAAACGTTTAAACCTGCTTTTTCGCTTTGGTGTTTTTAAGTACTCTGAAGTTACATGATACATAACCCATTTTGGAATACGTTTTTTAGAATCAAAGCAGATGGTATAGGCGATGCGTTTCTTGAGGTTTTTGGGTTTACAAGTTGGCTGCCCGTAGGGGGCGTGCTTGTTGGTTATTTCAGGGAGTGAGTTTGCTAGAGTTGGTGTTATGCCGCCTGCAAAGAGTAGGCATGACCCAATAATTGGGAATAAATTCCTCATGGAATAATTACCTTACCTTTCTGAAAAAGAAAAAGGGGATGAGCCCCCTAGTGTTTCTGTATTTTTTGTAGGTGCCTGAACCTAATCTTTTTTGAGGGAGGGCGTCAACTTATTGATGCTAAAGTGTCATATATTAATAAATTTTTGTCGTTATTTATATTTACTGTCGGTTTTTTTTTATGTAGCTCTTTATAAGAGCAAAATGGAGATTATTCGTTGAATATT
>JAPPOO010000004.1 GCA_028817875.1 Alphaproteobacteria bacterium
TATTTAAAGAGTACGAAGATAGAGAAACTTTAGAAGCTCAGGTTGTTAAGGATGCTGACGTGATTGCTGCAGAAATGGAAATGATGGAACTGGAAGAATTGGGCTTCCGTTACCCTAGTTATTGGGCTGAAGAGCGTAAAGGAATGAAAGACCGCCTCCGTACCGAAAGCGGTAAAAAACTCCATGCCCTTATTAAAGAAACCTGCCCTTATGCATGGATGAAGCGTAACCCTAACAGTTACCACCAAGGAACGTATGGAAAATAATAGATATGGCTGATGTAAATGCTCTTAAACAGCACGTGTGTAAGCTAGCCAGTACACCGCCATTTATTCACCATGATTGGTTTGTAGACCATCACTTAAGCATTATTGAATCCATTGTAGAAGAACTGTTAGGTAAATATCCGAAAGCGAATAAAACCGTTTGTAGAGCAATGGTTTGGATTCATGACCTTGGGAAAATTATAACAAATAAAGGCCCTGATGAAGAAGAGGTAACCTTTCGAGAAATTAATAATACTCTGCCAAAATTCGGATTTAGCTCTGAAGAAATTCGACTTATTGCTCAGGCTTATCGTGAAATGGAGGAACTTAAGCCTCAGGGGGAAGATTTTCTCATTGAAACAAAGATTATCAGTAGTGCAGATGCCTTTTCCCATTATATAGGCCCTTTTTTCTCACTTCATTGGCGTGAACATCCTAATAAAGAAGTAGATGCTTTAGTAGACGATAACCTTCGAAAAATTAAGAAAGATGAAGGAAAAATAATGCTACCAGAAGTTATGGAAGCAGCACGCCTACGTATGGATTTACTTGCGGAGAACCACCCTAAAAATAGAGTAAAAAATTACTTAGAGGAGTAACAACCATCCATGTGCGGTATTGCAGGCTATTTTGGTGATTTAAATCCACGTGTTTTAAACGCTATGACGACTGCTATGGCTCACCGTGGCCCAGATGGTGACGGTACATGGCATGATAAAGATGCAAAAATTGGCCTCGCTCACCGTCGCCTAAGTATTCTAGACCTTTCAACAGCTGCCAGCCAACCAATGGCTTGTGTTCATGGCCGTTATATTATTGTATTTAACGGAGAAATTTATAACTTTAAGCAACTTTATGAAGAGCTTAAGGACGAATATAAACTCAACCCACAGTCGGACACGTCCATTCTCTGCCCTCTATACGATAAATATGGCACAGAAATGTTGCATAAACTCAACGGAATGTTCGCTTTTGCTATTTGGGATAAAGAAGAGCGCACTTTATTCATTGCACGGGATAATCTCGGCATCAAACCTCTGTACTATACAATAACAGAGGAGGGAGCCTTTGTTTTTGCTTCAGAAATCAAAACTCTACTATGTGCCCCCAAAGTCTCTCGGGAACTTTGCCATGAAGCTCTAGCCGACTATTTAACGTACCTTTGGAGTCCGGGCGAGAGAACGCCTTTTTCCT
Source organism: Alphaproteobacteria bacterium (assembly GCA_028817875.1). Taxonomy (GTDB): domain Bacteria; phylum Pseudomonadota; class Alphaproteobacteria; order UBA2136; family JAPPOO01; genus JAPPOO01. The sequence continues at coordinate 1,461 of JAPPOO010000004.1, forward strand.
CTGTTAAAAAGCTTAATCCTGGTCATTCAATACTTCTAAAAAATCCTTCAAATATTACTATTTCCCGTTGGTACACTCCGCCACTACCAGGCGCAAATGGCGTAGATAACTCTAAAGATAGCAAAGATTTAAAACCTCTTCTTGATAAAGTAGTTAAAGAGCAATGTATTAGTGATGTTGCCGTAGGAGCCTTTCTTTCTGGCGGTGTTGATTCTTCTGCTATCGTCGCCAGCATGGTGGCTCAAAAAGTACCTCCAGCTCAAACATACTGTATGAAGTTTCACGGAAGTTCCATGAAAGAGGAGGGGTTCAGTGACGACATTACCTTTGCACGAGATATTGCTAAGCACCTTGGGGTAAAACTAACTGAAGTTGAGTCAGACCCAAATTGTATGGAGCGTTTGCCTGATTTAGTTAATACTCTGGAAGAACCACTGGCTGACCCAGCACCATTATACGTGCAGGACATTTGTGCTACTGCCAAAGCTGATGGCATTAAAGTACTTATGAGCGGCACAGGTGGTGATGATATATTTGCAGGTTACCGTCGCCATCAGGCTGCAATGTTGCGAATGAAATTTGGCCCGCTTGCGCAACCTATTGGCTGGTTAGCAAATAACTTATCTTCATTAACACCAAGTTCAACAAAAAGAAGACTCCAAAAACTCAGTTATATGCTCCAAGGTAACGAAAATGACTTTCTCCATCGTGCCTTCGAATTTTTACCTCATCAAAGCGCTCAGTGTTTCCTAAATAAAGATGCTTCGGTTAAAGAGTCGTCAAAATATCAAAATGCGCTTAAAATGGCTTTAAGAAGCTCTGGGAGACAGAGCACCCTAAATAGGCTTCTTTTTATGGAGTTACATGGGTTTCTGCCAGATCACAACCTTACATATACTGATAAAGCTGCTATGAACGAAGGAGTAGAGGTGCGGGTTCCGCTTATTGACATTCAACTATTAGACTTCGCCCAAAATTTACCACTCAACCAAAAAATCAAGGGCAGGGATACAAAATACATTCTAAAGCAGGCCATACAAGACCGTTTGCCAGAAGGTATTCTGAACCGACCAAAAGCTGGCTTTGGCGCACCAATCCGACAATGGTTGTGTCACGATAAAGCAGATATGGTAGAAGATATTATTTTCAGCCAAACCAGTCAGCAACGTGGCTTATTCAGCCATACTGAAATACGTAAACTGTACAACAAAACCAAAGCCGGTACAGTAGATGGGGCTTATACCTTACTATCACTTATGATGATAGAGCTCTGGTGCCAACAGTTCGTTGATATGAATAATAGTGCCCAAAAAGCTGCTTAACTATATGGATGTTGGTGTTTATGTAATGTCGCATAAATGTAATCATGTTAAAGTCAGACTATAACTTCCGTTAATTTCAATAGGTTACAATAGGTTCTGGTTCTCCCCCAGACAGGGGAAAGGGCTTCCTTTCCCCGAAAATCTTAACTTTTTGGTGTTGTTTAATATTTTTATCAACTTTGAGTTGTGTTTGAGTATGTCATGTTTGTATAATCATCATATATTCAAAAAGGGAGAACTAAAATGAGCCATAAACTTGGCCAAGGCTATAACTATTACCACTACACACAAGAACGTCTCAGAACAGGATGGGGCGGCGTCTTAAAAGCGTACCGCGAGGATGTTTTAGGTATGCACCAAACTGAACTAGCTAAAAAACTTGATATTACACAAACCATGCTCTGGCGTATTGAATCTGGGCGCCGAGAAATGGATACGAGGTTGCTTGGCAAACTTATCACCATGATGAACAGCCACGCAGCCACATCACTTAGAAATTCAGCCGTTCTTACTCATGAGCTGAAACTGAAACCTAGAACACGTAAAAACCAAAAAAGAGAACGAGTACCAAGGCCAGAGCAAATATCAGTAGAGCCTCGCCCACATTGTAGTGTTTGCTTTGGAACTGGGCTTACTTTGAAAAATGAAGATTGTTGGATGTGCCACACCAACAAAGACCCTGAAAAAATCCCCGTGGAAAAGCCTAGGGAAGGGTGCAAAGTCTGCTTAGGGACAGGGTTAGACCGTTCAGGGAAAAGGTGTTTTTGGTGTGATATCCAAAACAATAACCCCGTTGAACCGATAGTAGAAGATTAAAAAAAAGGAATAAAAATAACTATAAAAGAGTGATTTAAGAAATAAAGAAAGCCCGCTCGCAACCAAACAAGACGGGCTTTCAATAGCAAATCCGGGTAAATGGTTAACCGGCTGATTTAGAATTGCACCCATTTGCCCGATATGTCAATAGGCGACAGACTTTTTCTGTTGCCTAAAAGAGGGTAATTAATAATGGGAAAAGTAATCCAATTTCCGAAAAATGACCAAATGCAGCACTCTCAGGCAGTCGCTGTGAATAAAAACCAAACAACAGGCTTTATCTGTAACCTATGTCAGGGGTGTGGCTTTGTTGCAATGGTTGGTGGCTGGTGGCATCCCCGTCCACTCAAATCTGAGCCACGGCAAATCTGCAAACAATGTAGCGGCAGGGGCGTAAGCGGGGAGGGCTTTTAGATGGTTGACTATGTAATATTAGGGCTATTTCTAGCTTTTCAGGTTCTCTTAGCTGTATCCGTTCTGGAAGGCGGAGGGCAGGAATAATGTACAAATATATGTATGAGATTCTCCTGTACAACCACCGTCGCAAAAAGCTTATGAAAATGTTGGAAGAGCATATAGAGGACGAAAGTCAAATGGCAAAGCTGGCGGAGGCAATGCCTAAGTGTATGAGGAAAAGGCTAGTTTTAAAGCATTACGATAGGGAAGATTTTTATTGTTGGATGCTCGGAGTTTTGAGGAAGGGAGGGCGTTACGATGGCTAAAAAATTCAATGTCCCCATTACCTACAAGCATGTGCTTATGACAAATGCAGACGGTGAAGAGCTTATGAACTGTAACGAGTGTGGCGGCAAAGGTTGTAATAGCTGCAAAGGTGCTGGGCTTATTACTCGCAATGAGTGGAATAAGCGGTTGTCACATTTTTATGAAGTAAATGAGCAGCGGCAAGAAATGCTTAAAAAATGGAGTTGGATGAACAGCGACCTTCCAGCCGACCAACAGTTGCCTTATTGGGCTAAAAAATAACGGAGTTATGGGGGGGGAGTCCTGTAACACCCCCCCTTACAATTACAAGAAGGAATGAAAAATGAAGATAGTACACGCGGGATTTGATGGCTTAGATGTTGCCTTTCGGGGTGTTTTACCTGAACGGGAATTAGAGAAATTGCACGGCGCGAAGTTGGAGGCACAAAAAGAGCGAAGACGTACATTTATTACTCTTGGGCAAGGTGTAGAAATGCATGTAGAGGAGACTGGCGCAAAAGGTGGATTTGCTTTTCGCTGCGATACTGGTGCGGAAGGTGAAACGTGGTTTTTCAAGAGAAGTGCGAAAGAGGATTGGAACATCCGTGTAAGCGTTAAAAGCGCAACTTTGGCTATTCTGGGATATGAAGGCGTTAAAAGTCGCTTATATGACGTTTTAGAGCGTCTGGGGGCAAAAATTTGTGAGGTAAGTATCGGACGTGTTGACCTTGCTATAGATTTTTTAGCACCTGACTTCAAACTAGACCCTGCCCATTTTGTTGCACATGCCAAGGCTGGCCGTTCTGTTTACGCTCAGCAAGAACAACAGGAAGACAAGCAAGCAGGGGATTGGAATATTGTTTGGAATGGTCAGCGCGTACTGTCTGTTACCGTAGGTAAAATGCCAAATCGTCAGGTGATTGTTTACGACAAATCACAAGAAGTGAAACACCGTAAAAAAAATTACTGGTGGAATATCTGGGGAATAGAAGACAAAAAGTCCAAAGTGTGGCGGGTAGAAGTGCGAGCAGGTAAAAAATACTTGAAGGAACGGCTAGGCATTTCCACATGGCAGGATTTGGAGCAACACATGGGTGATGCTTTTGTAGATACGTTGGAAAAAGTCCGTATGCGTAACCCTGAAATTAAAACAAGCAACATAAGCCGTAGTGGCTACCATCCAATGTGGAGAGCTGCATTAGATAGAGTCCAAGATCGGTTTGCAGATACCTTGCAGGGCAAGCCAAGCGTGCGAGTTATCAAAGAAGAACGGAACAAAATGGCCTGTATTTTCCGCGACCTTTTGTGCGGAACAGTTACCAGCTATGCCGAGGTAAGAGGGGTTCAGCAAGAAGAATTGCCTAGTTTTGTAAATGACCTTGCCACAGAAATTCTGCATCAAATGCAAAGTGATAAAGCGAAATTACGGCGAAAAATCAAAAAAGCAGCAGATAAATACGCCTTCTTGAAAGGAGCTAAATACCACTATGTACCATTACGACTATGGGGGAAAAGTGAGTAACGGTTCCCTATGTAACGTATATGTTACGCCCTTTGGTTCCGCTTCTCATACTAACAAAAACAATCAAACATAACGTAAACATAAAGAGAGGAAAAAAACATGAATATGAACGATAACCTTGTAGAAATAATTGTGCGCTTAAATGAAGCCAGCTTAATGCAAAAAGAGAGCTTGGCCACCGAAGCGTTGCAAGAAATTTCTACAATTGTAGCAATTATTGACCACCGTTTAAGTGCTTTGGAGGCTAAGTAATGGAAAGCAGGGAAATTATTGGCCACTGCGAGTGCCCAGAGTGTGGAATGCGTAACGAAATGCGTATCAATAAAAACGGGCTTGCCTATTACTTTTGCGGCAAATGCCTACATCACGAGCGTTTTAGCCGTGAAGGAACCCAAAAACTGAGAGAACTAAGCGAAAGAGAACTAAATGCGAAACTTCCAACCAGCAACAACGGAGCCGCCGCAAGAAGCAATTCCGATGTATCAGACGGAACAGCAACAAACCAGCCAGAACCAACAACAGCAAGAGAAGGTAACGGATTCATTTTCTGACGGCTCGCATTTGGACGACATCTTTTTAGAGGATGATAGCAACGAAGGCGGGGAAGGGAACGAGTACAGCCAGCAGGAGGGGCAGCAACGCCCTTCCTATATGTCACAAGAGGAGTTTCATAAAACATTTTGCCTTGTTTGTGGCGTAACGTCTGGAATGACAGGTTTAAACGCTATCAACACCCCTGAAAACGATGAAAACGCCAGACGGGCTACGGAAGCACTTTACAACACCGCTGTAGAACTTGGCTGGACATGGCTTTTGTCTCCACATGGAAAATGGGCGGAGCGTGTTTTTGTTATTGGTGCGTTTGCTATGGCCAAAGCCAAGGCTGTTAAAGAAGAGTTAGCAGCACGCCAAGCTAAGGACGTTACTCCCGAAAACGGTGCAGAGAAACCGAAGCAGCAACATAAGCAAAGTAAAGACGAATTTAGTTGGATGGATAAGGAAAAGTAACTATGAGCAAAAGCGCGCAACGCATTTTTATTACTGGCGCATCAGGGTCAGGCAAATCTACATGGGTTAAAAACAAAATTAAGGAATGCACCCATCTTGTCATATTTGACCCGCTAGACGAGTACGCCCGTGAAAACAAAGATATTAAGCGTACAAAGTCTCTTAAAGAATTGCGTGGAGAAATGCGTAAAAGTTGGAAAAAAGGCTTTAAACTGTCTTACGTTCCGCCACAAGGTAACTTGAGGGCAAAGGCGAAGGCTTTGCATGACCTGTCGCTATTTTTAATGGCCGCACAAAAATTCTACTTTGAAGGAAAAAGCACGCAAGAGATTCACCTTGTTGTCGAGGAAATGAATCTAAGCTTTCCCATCACAAGCTTGCCAGAAGAGTATTACGGCTTTGGTGAAATTTGTAGCCGTGGACGTCACTACGGAATTAACGTTTATGGCATTGCTCAGCGCGCGGCCGAGGTGAACACCCGTTTTAGAGGGAATTGCAATTATCAAGTTATTTTTCGTTGCGCGGATTGGGCGGATGTAAAAACCCGTATTTCCCAACTTGGACCCGATATTAAAGACCGACTAAATAACCTCCAAACACACTACTACCTTAAGGTTGACCAGCATGGAATAACTGAGGGGAATAATGTAATTTAAAATTTTATGCACTTTTTACGAGCGAATTTTAAAAGGAAATAAAAGCAAAAACAATAGCTTACCCAACGTTACAGTGTGTTAGGTGGTCTATTAATTAGCTATTGTGTTGTAGTACAATAGTTCTTGGCATCAGTGATGATGCTATTTACTTAAAAAATAACCCAAAATAAAGGGTACAGATATGATGGAACCGACTTTCATCTATCTTGCTATTGTTTTATGGGATTGGTTAGAAATATATCTGACTATTTTCATATTTTAACAGTAGTAACGACAAAAACCCCAGTGTTCCAGCACTGGGGTTTATTCACTTAAAAACAACCCACCATAAAAGGTTTGCTATAAGGAGAAACGACAATAAGAATTTCTTGTTGTCATGGTTTTATCTCCCTTATTGGTTGGCAGCAATTTATGCTGCGGGGGTATTTTAAAACTATTTAAGAAGTTGAATCAACAAAAAAACACAACCCACAGGCGTATGGAAAAACATAAGCACAACGTTTTTTATTTCCCTATGTAACGTATATATTACGCCCCTTAGTTCAAATTGCTATTTATTTTCAACAAGTTCTTAATGTTTTTCAACAAGGCGATGCGTGGGGTGTCGCTAGCATGTGAGCAAGTGGGTGTAAACATGAAACTAAATAACTTTGTAACAAGCGTACTAATCGGCGTAACCACGCTGGTTATATTTGAGGTTGGCGTTAAGCCGCGCTTGGGTACAAGCAATAAAGGATGGTTTTAGAAATGTCTAAAGCAGCAGTTAAAAATTTTGCAATCATGGTGGGGGCAGTTGTAGTGGCTGGCTACGCTATGAACCAATTTAGCAACGTTAAGCTAATTGGCGATGCACGGCGTGGTTTTGGTAACTAGAAAATAGGAGATAGTTATCATGACAAGAATTATAAAAAATATGCCTTCCATGCAAGGTGTGGCAGCAGGACAAACCGCTCTTGCCAATCTTCCTGTTGGGCTAACTTATACGGGGCTTATTATCCGTCACAAACGTAGCGGAGTAGACGCTACGGAAGCACAGATGAAAGCAGATTTAGGTGATATTCGCGTCATTATTGACGGTGATGTCAAAATTGAAGCTTCAGCAACGGAATTGCTGGACTTGTTCCAATACTACGGCGGAACTGTACAGGATGGCGTTATCCCAATCTTGTTCGCTCGTCCATGGCAACGTACAGCTGTAGGGGAAGATAGTTTATCTTATGGTACAGCAGATGTGCAAACGTTCTCCCTTGAGATTGATATTGATGCAGCCGCAACCTCTCCAAGCTTGGAGATTGTAGCGGAACAAGCAGGAATAGCACTATTGGGAAAACACGTAACATTGCGCCGTTTTGGCCGTAATGCTTCGGCAACAGGTGTGCTGGAAGAAGCTAACTTGCCGCGTGGCCCTTATGGTTTGCTAGCCTTACACGCCACAACAGCAAATATTGATGATGTGGAAGTAGAGGCTAACCAGCGAATTGTTTACGATGCAGATACAACAACTGCCACTTTCCGAGATTCTTTAACTGGAAAAGCTTGGCAATCTGGCTATACGCACATGAATTTCGCACCAAGTGACCGTGTAGGCGATGCTATCAGTCTGGACTTGCAGGACTTTCGTGTCAGAATGAATATGAGTGCAACAGGTACATTTAACCTGATTCAAGAACGTATAGACTCGCATGTTGCTGGTAGATAACCAACAAGGCGGAGCCGCTTAGGCGGTTCCGCTATTAAAAGAAAGGCTTGATAAATGCAACAGCAGAACACTTCTATAAAAGACCAAAGTATAGACATTTTTGATAAGATTCTTAATGTTAGCGGTACAATATTTGAAAGTATTAACCAGCGCGAGATTGAAGAATCTCGCATTCAGGCGGAAATTTTGCGAAGCCAACAGCAAAACGCACAAACAACTATTTACCCAACGGTAAACGATATAACTGGCGGCAGTAGTATTACATCTATGCTGAGTGGCAACCCTTTGGTGTTAGCAGCAACGGTTGTTGCCGCTGCGGCTGGCATTTATATGCTAGCAAAGGATTAAGCTATGCCTCCAACTTTGCCTGTACCAGAGGAGTTAAATGTAACGCAAACGCCTATATCTGGCGCACATGGCGCACCGTTATACGCCATTATGAACGCACCATTTACCCCCTTTCAAGAAGAGGAAAGCCTGACAGACAGTGCAGGAAAAGTGGCAATTGGTGTAGGGCTGGCCGTTTTGGTTGCTCTTATATGGAAAGCGAGGTAGGCAATGGGATTTTTCGGACTTTTTGAAAGTAGTAGCAGTAGCTCTACTTCAAATACAACAAATCAAACAGACCAACGGCAAGCAGCAGATAACGGCGGTATAAATGTGGCATCTGGCGCAAGTTTGGATATTACAGCAACCTCGCCAGAAGCTTTTGACCTTGCCAGCAACTCTTTGGATTTTGGCGAAGGACTGGCAGGGGATGCCCTCAATTTTGGGGATAAGGCCATAGGGTCGATTTTAGACTTTGCCACAGAATCCCTATCCGCTAGCCGTGATTTAGTAAACCAAGCAACAAGTACATCAGCTAATGCTTTGGAGTTTGCAGACGGTATAACCCGCTCAGACAACAGCCAGACGCTAGACAAATTCATAACTTACGGTATTCCCGCAATTGTTGTGGGTGTCGCCGCATGGAGGTACTTAAAATGAATAATAGTAAACGCCGCTACATAACATATTCGCAAACAATTGAAGCTGGTGGGGAGCGTACTGTACCTGTCAACTCAAACTATGTACGTTGTTTTTCGGCAAGTGCAGCATTTGCAATTGCGCTAGATAATGAGCCAAAAGCCGATATGCAAGAAGGTATTGGCTTTGGTGTAGACGAGCCATTTCAAAAGGTACGCATTATAAATTTAAGCCAGTCTACTGCGTTATCTGTGGATATGGCTTTTGGCCGAGGCGAGGTTGCAGATAGCCGTTTTACTTTAAACGGTGCTTTGCCTGTAACTGGCGGGGCTTCTCATAACTCGCCAGCGCAAAAAACCGTCGGTGTAACAGCTGCAAGTGTTTTGGCGATTAACACCAGCCGTACGGCTGTAACTTTCCAAAATAACAGTTCAGGCGGGCAAGTTATTTGGATTGGCGATAGCAGTGCTTCTAATTCAGGTGTAGGGATTCAACTTTTCCCTGGCGACGTGTTTGTCACCAACTCTCAAGGTGAATTTTATGCAGCTGCATCTGTTGCAGGCGGAAAGCTTAATATTTTAGAGGAAGAAGTCTAAATGACGCATTTTTTTAAGAGTGTCCAAGCAGACGGGCAAACAATCCAAATAAATTCAGCTAGAGAGTTCGAAGTAATTGTATCGGCCGTTGCTGCAGCTTTAGCTGGTCAATCGTACATGGGTGTAAGTGGTGATGACCTCACTATTCAAGCTGCAGCTATTAGCCAGCAAGGGCTGGCGAAATGCGCTTCATGGGCTGGCATTGCGGGAGAAAGCGGCAATCAAGATGAGCACGTTTACTCGCTAGGTTTACATCAAGCCCCCTCTACGCTTTCAGCTTGGGCAATCTGCGATATGAGCAGCGGCACACCATCAATTTTAGATTCTTGGAATATTACCAGCGTTAGCCGTAATGCCACTGGTGACTATACAGGTACTCTCACCAATGCCATGGATAGTGCTAACTATGTTGTGCTTGGTGGAGCTGGTGACGAATCGGCGGTGCCTTACTTTTTCACCCCGTACTACGAAGATGCGCCAACCACAACAACGGCACGAATGAGCTTACGGGATAACAACATGAACACATCAGACCCCAACTGGTTTGCATTTGCAATGATAGGAGGACGCGCATAATGAGCAAGGTAATTCTGCACATGAACGGCGATAATTTGGTAATGACTGCACCAAACTTAGGCGCTCGCTTTAGGGAATGGTCACAAGAAGAAAATAAGTGGCTATTTACTGAAACAGAAGCCGCGTTTTTGGAGCGTATCAAGCCTGCTGGCGGGGTTGTGGTGGATAAAGCAGATATACCAGATGCAAAAGGGTTTCCCGATGCACTGGAGCTAGTGGAAGGCAATGTGCAATTCAGTATGAGCAAGGCAGAGAACATGCATTCTCAGAGTTTGCTAAAACAAATTTATGCAAAACTAGATAAGCTGGATGCCAAGATGATTCGGCCGATTGGGGAAGGAGATACAGCCCGTATTGCCCAAATCAACCAGCAAAAAGAAGATTTACGCAATATCATGGCAAATCCTCTTGTTGGCTTTACAGGCACTACTCCTGAAGAGCTGAAGGCTTATGTGCCTGCAGAGCTGGAGGTGTAGCAATGAATAAAACAGCGGTTCTAGCAGCAGCGGGAGCAGTTACCTTGATGGCGTTTTTGCTACGCAATCAAGATGCATTTTTCTCCGCCCGTTTATCTGCAGAACAGGTGAAGCAGATGGCGGAAAGTACGGTAGAGTGGCACTTTCCCGCCGTCTCACCTCTTATGCTGCGTGCTATGGTAGAAATTGAATCTAGTCGTAACCCGTTAGCGGTAAGACATGAGCCGCATATTCGTTGGAAGGATGGCCGAAAAGGCGATGACTCTATTGGCCTCATGCAAACACTGGTGAGTACGGCGCAGTGGATGGCAACAGATATGGGAGCCAATGCCTACGGTATTCCCCAGCCACAAGATTTACTGGTACCTGAAATATCTATGTACATGGGTGCTTCATATGTGAATTGGCTGGCAACCTATGCAGGTCAAGCCCGTGGTGAGCAATGGATTGTGGAAAGCTACAATGGTGGTCCTAATAACTCTGACAGCCAGACACAGAACCACTGGGCAAAATACCAAAAAGCAAAACAAAGACTAATACAGGAGGGCGTGTAATGCCATTATTGATTTGGGGCGGTGCCGCCTTGGCAGGTATCGCAGGAATAAAAGTGCTGGGCGACACATCAGACGACCTAGCGGAGCTTGCAAAATGGGGTGCTGTGGCCGGTACTGTTTATGTTGCAGGTAAAGTACTAAAGGCATGGTGATATGGATGTTGGGCAAATACTTATCGGCGTGTTTTGTACAGCATTTTTAGGTGTACAAGGCTGGATTTTAATGAGCGTTGTCGGGCTTAAAACAGAAATTGCGGAACTCAAGGCACACCTAACGTACTGCCAGTTTTTCCGTAAAAATGAACCAATGGAGGGAAAAAAATATGCGAATGGGATTGAGATACAAAAAACTGCGTGAGCAGCGGAAAAAGAAGGAAATTTACCAGCGGTATAACGCCAGCAAGTGGCGGTGGGAGCTGGTAGACGCGACAACAGGCAAGTTGTTGGAAATAAAAACGGATGCGGGTGCTTATGAGGGCATCCCAAAGGAGGTAAAATAAGATGTTAAATATTCTAGGAAAGCTAGTTCCACTGGTGAATCCAGCTATGATAGCAGGGTTGTTGGCCAATAATACAAGTGATGAAATTGTCACACAGGTATTAGGTATTAATGATACCAGCATGTTACTCGTTATTTTGCTTATTTCTGGCTACAAGCTGGGAAAAATCGGGTTAGATAAGCTCAAAGGCACGCCATAAAAAAGTCTTGACAGAAGACACAGAAGGGGCGCACGCTACACGTACTTTGCCTGTGAGGGGTTGATAGCACCAAGCAGGATTTACGAAAGGTCACGGGGGCGTAAGCCCCCACGCACCAACCAAAGCGCGACCTTTTGGAAACCGAAGCTATCTCTGCGCGAAGCGCGCGGATTGGAGCAAAAATAAAAATGGAAAGGCAAAAAAACTATGTCTTACAAGTACGGAAATCTCAACAAGCTAGACAATGACCAGTGGCCATACAGAGGGAAAATTGCATGTTCCTTGGTACGTGGTGACATTATTTTTAAAAAAAGCTCTGAAAAACGCTCTCAGGGCGCGCCTGATTATGACATCATGCGCCGACTGCCTGATAACGGTTCAGAAATGGTTGGTAAGGCTTGGGAGAAGAAAAAGGACGATGGAGAGTTATTTTTCTCCATGCAGTTTGATGGGCCGCATATGGATAGACCGTTGAATGTGTCAGCGTTTCAAGATGAATCTAATAAGGGCAGCTTTAATATCGTTTGGCAGCGTCCGCGCCAGCCTCAAGGCGATAGCAGCGGTGTAGCCGCTGAGTAGGTTGTGAGTATGGGTGAGCTTGGAACTCAGGAGTAACGCAAAAAAGGAGAAAACGTTTACGAGGGAAATCAGGTACTTATTGGGTTATGTCGCATAAATGTAACTATGTTAACAAATATGCAACAACTACTTATACCTGTATACAGGCATAAACTGTTGATAAAAATAACTCCATTCCCAATCTGTAGCACCTTTAGGAAGCATCTTCTTAGGAGGCTTCGGATAGTGAGTGAAATTAGGCAACATAGAGTTACGCCAAGCCCAAGCAAGACCAGGCCAACCATCTTCACCGCCACGATTAGTAAAGTCTTCAGACATCGCAACAGCTATACCACCTTGAGAGGTACGAACCCACTGAATATCAGAAACAGCACCAGCCTCTTTAAAAGGTTTACCTAGATCAGTAGCCCCAACATTGATTGGATTAACCCTAACACCTGAAGCAGCAGAAGAAACAGCAGGAACAGAAGAAGGGGCACTGCCTTGAGAGCTAACCATAGGAGAGTCAACAGGAGAAGGCAACGAAGGGCCAACTTGCTGCATCTTCCGAAGCTGTGAAGCACGTATAGCATTATCAATTTCCTTTCCTTGTAAGTCCAATTTAGCACTCTGTAGAGCCATTTTATCAGCCAAACGCTCATTGCGGGTTTTTCCAGCTAAAGCAGAACGAGTAATATCTTGACCCATTCCTTGAAGTGAAGAAGCCAACGAATCACCGCCAATGCGGGTAGGGGAAGCACTTATTGCAGGGGCACCGAGAGCATAAAGGGGATTAATACCAGCCTTTTTAGCATCCTCAACACGCCAACGAATACCATGCTGAGCGAATTCTTTTTGTAGTGATATATTCCACTGGTTTTGACTTTCAGCAGAGCGATTACCTAAATAACCACCAACTAGACCTAAAGCACCACCAGCTAAAGCTTGCCAACTCATTTTTTACACCTCTTATAACTTTCAGGACTCCAACGAGGTTTGTTGTAACCAACTTTACCAGCTTTGCGTGTAGCATGCAATACCTCTTTACGACGCTGACGACGAGTACATACAACAGCACGATGAATATCCTGTGAACGATTAATACGATTTAAATTTCCAAGAAGGGGGGAGCTATAGGGAGTCGGCCGAACGGAATCCCTGTGTATGTTCGGCCGATGAGGCGAGAACCTACGCTTATCAGAGATTTGTGTCAAATCAATCCTACGAGAAACAGGACGCAGACGGGGAGGTCTAGGGATGTAAAGGACATCCCGCGGCCTGTTTATGTCATACGAGACTCTATTTTTACGACGACGAGACACCATAACTTTCCTTTTTGGTGTCACCTAGCACAGTACATATCAAGTATAGTACTGTGCGGAGTGAACAGAAGTACACTTACCCACAAGCACGCCAGCGTTATGTGGGCGCGCTTTGCATGTGGATAAGTGTGATTACACATTTTTACTCACCAGCAGGGGGTGAGGCGGGTTGTTCAGAGTGTTCCAGAGGTAACTCTGGTTCATCTGAAGGAGTTTTTGGAGGTTCAGGAGGTGGAGCGTCAGGGGCCATCTCAACAAGCTCATATCCCGTTAGAGGATCATCACCTTCAACAGACATTTCAAAGTCATCAGCATCTCCTAAAGTCTCATAACCACGAGATTCCATCATAGCTTTAAACTCACTAGCCTGAAGAACAGCAGCTATACGCTCCTCAATTGGAGCTTTTTGCGGTATACCCAGACGAACTGCAAGAGGAATAGGGTCTATTACTTCACGACCAAGAGCATCCAGCTTACCAGCACGGCCAATAACTTCACCAGTATCAAGGTTTACAACATTAAAATCATCATCAACATCATAACCCTTATTAATAGATTGTTGCGATTCAGCAACAGTATCCGCATGAACTTCATCAACTAATTGATCAACCTGTTTTTGAGTAGTCATTTTTTTATCTCCTTACATAATTTTAGGTTTTGCGTTTCTAACAACAGGACGGCGAGCTGCAATGCTGTGATTACACATAATTTTCAGCGGTTGAGCTGTAGTAGAAGCATAAATACGCTCCGTCGGAGTACACTCAACAAAGGTATCGTTGAGAGCAGGGTCACTGGAGAACTCACGTGCCATATGCCAATTTTTTTCAGTACTACGCATCTCAGAGGCAACAGTAGAAGGCACCGTTTTATAAGATGAATAGCGAGGCCGGTAACCGAAAGTATCAGTAGGACTACCATGGTCAATGTAAACCTCACGATTCTGGATAACCTCATCACCAATAAACTGAAGCCGAGGAGTGAAATACTCAGACCTAGTTGTACGAGTAAATAGCTCAGGAAGACCTTGCATATACATACTTACAGGACGAACAGACATTAAGCTAATCACATAGCCATGCTCCTCAAAGAAGCGACGATAAGCATTACTCTTAAGAGCAGCTATACCATGACCTTTCAAATCACCGACATCCGTAGAAGTACCCTCAGCAGTAGCCAGAACCTCAGAGAATTGTATTGTTTGACGACCACCACCAAGATACTCAGGACGATCTAAGCGAGAATCACGAGACTTAACACCAAACGTATGTTGTAAAAACTCACAAAAACGAGAGCCATAACGGGCATTATCTTCAGCAATAGACTGCAAAGCGAAAGACAAACGCATATCATTTACAGAGAGTCCGGTAGCAGAAGACAAGTCAGCTAAAAGACCAGTATTAGAACCAAAGACAACATCGCCAGTATTTTCATCACCCTGAAGCCTTAAACGAGTAGTAGCACCAGCTTCATGATACAAATCATCCTCAGCATTAGCACCAACCTTTAATTTAGGTGTAGTACCATCTGTAATAACAGGAGCAGAACTACCAATAGGAACAACAATATCATCACCCTTTTGAGTCCAAGGACGGGCAGAAGTAAAGATATCCCGTTGCCAACAAACAGAAAGAGGATCCAAATTATCCGTAGTGGTATCTTCGCCAGAAGTCGTTAAGAAACTAACTTCATCCTGCAAATCTTGATCCCGATAGTTTTCATTCCATATCTTGTAATAAGCACGCAGAGGCAATACAGATAAGTCGTTACTATTAGATGTAGGGGGAACTCCCATATAGTCAAATAAAGAACCTTCACCAACACTACTAAAGGTACGATAAGGATGAACAGTTGCATCATTACCATCAGCACCGCCAGTAATAAAATCCTCAAAATCATCCCAAATAATACGACTAGGAACGTACCAATGGTGAATACGAACATCCACGGGGTGCATAGTAGGAACCACTAGAGGAGTAGTCCTTAAAAGCATTGAAGTAGAGTGCCTAAAAGTATCTCCCGGGAGAACCTCCATACAGCCAATAGGAACCAATTTACCCATATCAGCAGTAAGCAATTTACGGTGACTTAAGTTATATTTATCTCGTTTACGTAATGGATTAGCCATTTATATACTCCTTTTATTATATATTTTGTGTCGAGCTTCACGATTTCGATCTTTTTGCCTAAGCAAATCTTGTTTTAATTTCCAACGTGGAACATCAGGGTATTTCTTTTCTAAATCATCCATCTCCTCATTACTTTTTTGAACTTTCTGCAAAGAAAGCATCTCTTTT
>JAPPOO010000090.1 GCA_028817875.1 Alphaproteobacteria bacterium
TATCAAGCTTTTTAATTATTATGAAAAAATTGTAACGCAGAGGGGGGAACTGTTGTATGTTGTTACCATGCAAAAAATATGGCTGTGGGGACTACTACTAGGGGGATTTTGGCCAACACTCGGAATGGCCGATATCTACACCGTTCAAGGGGTAGAGGCTACTATCTCATCAAAGTCAGCAACAGCTATACCAAGGGAAAAAGCTCTGGACGAGGCAGTTAAAAAGGGTTTTTCTCAGTTGCTACGCAAGCTGACTCCTCCAACTGTGTGGCCACGCCATGCATGGCTAATGTCTGAAATATCACCGGAAGCAGCGCTAGAGAAAATTACCATCGTGCAAGAGGAGACTGTTCCTCAGTATAA
The DNA here is from genome assembly GCA_028817875.1 of Alphaproteobacteria bacterium. Lineage (GTDB taxonomy): Bacteria > Pseudomonadota > Alphaproteobacteria > UBA2136 > JAPPOO01 > JAPPOO01. Next base: position 364 of record JAPPOO010000090.1, read on the forward strand.
GGTAGTGGCGGATTTAACATTCAAACGTAATATGGTACGTGAAATTCTAGCAAAACACGGAGTACCCTTTAGTGAGACAGAAAGTGCAACCTTATTGCTTATACCTGTTTACGAAATTGGTGCAGCTCAAATTTTATGGGAAGAAACAAACCCTTGGCGTAAAGTCTTGCAACAAAATGTACTTCAAAAAGGTATATTAAATTTCACTTTACCAGCGGGGGATATGACTGAAGTAACGCGCTTGACACCACAAATGGCGGTATTAGGTGCGGCGGATGTTTTAAATAGCATGGCGAAGGGATACAATGCTCAGGCAACGGTTGTTGCTCGTGCTCAAGTAAAGCAGCAAGGTATGTACGGCACACTAGTCGTGCAAGCTAATTGGTATCTGCCAGATGAACATGAAAAATTTGCCCCCGTTGTCATAGAACAACCTTTAACGGCCTTCGGCATAAATGAAGATGTTTTGGCGGAAACCGCACAAAAAATGTACCAAAAGCTAGAGAGTACATGGCGTCAAGTTGGTATGGTTGCTGCGGATAAACCTGCCCGTCTATATGCACGGTATTCGGCAAGTTCAGCAAAAGAAATTAACACTTTTGAGAAACAACTAAATTCTATGGCAGCTATTTTCCAAGTGGCACCTAAACTTATAAGTTATGCTGAGCAAGTATACGAGGTTGACTACTTTGGCAATATAACTTCACTGCAAGAGCAGCTAACTAATTTAGGCTATCAGCTAACTAGAGAAGGGGCGTTATGGCGTGTTCATAAAGTTGAAAAGCTAGAAAATTTTGAACCTCAACCTGTTTTTGGAAGCACGCTGCCAACTGTTTCAACAATGCCAGTAGAATCTCCTTATTAGTCCTTTATGCAGTTAATATTTGATTTTTCAACATCACCAGATGTCTCTGCTGCCAGCTACTTACCACTGGCTAGCCATCAAGATGCTTTGCAGCAATTACAACAGTTAAAAGATAAGTCATCCTTCAGAGGTGCCCGAATTATAGGAGAAAAAGGAAGCGGTAAAACCCACTTGCTTAAAGCGTGGGCAGCTGTAACAGGGGCTTTATATGATACGGGTGAAACCCTTGATGAATTACCTCAGCAAAACAACGCGGTTGCTATTGATGGTATTGATGACCTAACACCTAGCCAGCAGGAAAGCCTTTTTCATCTATATAATCATTTGCAAAAACAAAATGGCTTGCTAGTGACAACCGGAGAAAAGCCGATTACGCCAGATACACCAATGCTACCAGATTTACGCACGCGTTTACTAACTTTGCCTCAAGTAGAAATAACGCCGCCAACAGACGCCGACCTAACACAGCTACTTGTAAAGTGGGCTCAGGATCAAAACCTGACGCTCAAGCCTGACGTTGTAAAATATATTCTCGCACGGGCTGAACGTTCTCCTAATAAGCTTCAAAAGCTTGTACAGCAGTTAGATGTATTATCCCTCGTAGAAAAAAAAGGTGTCACACTGCCATTAGCGCGCAGGGTTTTAACGGCATTGAACGATAACGAATAGTAAGGGCAAAAAAGGAAGAAAAAATGCGTATAGTACAGGGTATATTCTTTTCTCTTATTTTAATATGTGCAGCAACGTCTCATGCCATAACAGGCTTAGAAACACGGGCTTCTTTTAGCAGCGCTGTTGAAAAAGCAGGGCCAGCAGTTGTAAATATTTTTACAGAAAAAAAGACCAAAACTCGTTTAGCGCATCCCTTTTTTAACGATCCATTCTTCTCTCAATTTTTTATGAGGCAGGCACCTGTACGCCAGCGGGTAGAAAAATCCCTTGGCTCAGGGGTTATTGTCAGTTCTTCAGGGGATATTCTAACAAATTTACACGTTATTGAAGGTGCAACGGATATTCAAATTATTTTTCATGATGGAACAGAGCACGCTGCGATATATGTAGGGGGAGACCAAAGTCTTGATTTAGCTGTTTTAAAGTTAGATTCAGCAACAAACTTGCCATACCTTCAATTTGGGGATTCAGATACGCTTAAAGTCGGGGATGTTGCCCTTGCAATAGGGAACCCGTTTGGATTTGGTCAAAGCGTTAGTATGGGGATTATTTCTGCCGTTGGGCGTGGTAATGCAAATATTTCCCAATTCGGTAATTTCATTCAAACGGATGCGGCCATCAACCCTGGTAACTCAGGTGGGGCACTGGTGGATAGTACAGGCTCTCTCATTGGTATTAATACAGCCATTGCAACAAAATCAGGTAGTAGTAGCGGCGTTGGCTTTGCTATTCCATCAAATTTAGCAAAGGCGGTGTTAGAAGGGATTTTAACGACAGGGAAGGTGAACCGCCCATGGTTTGGAGCAACAGGGCAGGATTTATCTTCTCAACTTGCTGAACGGTTAGGATTGGAGAAGCCTCAAGGGGTGCTGATTAATGAGTTAGCCCCAAATGGCCCAGCTCAAAAAAATGGTATCAAAGTAGGGGATGTTATTTTAGCGTTGGATGGACATAAAGTGACGGATACCCGCAGCTTTAATGCGCGAATTGTTTCTACACTTAGCTTAAATAACCGCCGTGTACCTGTAACGGTATGGCGCAATGGGCAAGAGCAAGAGGTTCAGGTTAAGTTTGAATCCATGCCGGAGCGTAAAGAGAGTGACCAGCTATTTTTACGTGGCCGTAACCCTTTGGATAACTACACCATTGAACAGTTAACTCCAAGCCTTGCACAAGAGTTGGATATGCCACTGCAAAGTGAAGGGGTTGTTATTATTGATGCGCCAGAGCAGCGTAGTGTATTTGGATTATCACTTAAAAAGGGAGACTTGTTGGAACAAATCAATGGCAGTCGCATCCATACGCTAGATGATGTTGTGCAAGCACTAAAACGCCGCCCGCGCCAATGGAACATTACCTATCGTCGTGGCGAGCGCCTTTACCGCGTTATTGTGCAGCAGTAAGTTGTTAAAACTATTTTTTTCTGGGCAGGGGCACAGTTTTCTGTATAGTACCGCAAAAGTATCACGAGTTCCTTTTATTCAAATAACCTTTAACCCCTAAGGGAGCTAACACATGGGAAGCGAACAAAATTCACCTTCTGTTTCAGATGAAGCTGTAGCTTTGATTAAAAAAATTTTAGTAGATGAAATAGAGGTAGAGCCAAACAAAAATGGACCGTTAGAAGAAAGAGTTAAGAGTATATATATGGAAGGGTTTTTAGATGATGTTAAAAAGTACTCATCTATCACAGTCCTTTATTCCCATCTTGTTAGTAAGTACCAAGGCAATGAGTATGCGAAATTGTGGAGTACGGCAAACCCTTCTCCTACAAGTTGCGGTAAAGAGCTATTTCGTAGAATTGCTGGGTATATCTATACTGAAGCTGAAGAAGGTCACAAGCTGGAAAAACTAACAGAGTTCGTATCTTGTCTTAGAAAAGAACTAAATATTGAATCTTATGCTGAGCAGGTGCAGCGTGAGCTAGAGGCAGGAAAAAGTGCTGCCGCAGCAACGGAGCGATGGGGCAAAAAGGCAGCGTAGAAAAAAACTGAAATCGGTACTGGCATAAACCTCTCCTGAGTACGGAGGGGTTTTGTCATTCTTGCGCTTTATATATTTACAAAAGTGCATATTTTGTATACTTTTAGCCATCTTAAAT
>JAPPOO010000022.1 GCA_028817875.1 Alphaproteobacteria bacterium
CGTCACAGTCACGTTCACAACTTTGCCTTTCTTGTATTCATCCGCAATCTTGCTGAATGGGTCGTCAGACATCTGTTTGATACCAAGCGCAATACGCTCTTTCTCAGGGTCCAGAGCCAAAATCATCGCTTTTACCGTCTCACCTTTACGGTAGTCAGCTAATGCCTCTTCAGCAGACTGATCCCAAGATAAATCAGAGATATGAACCAAGCCATCAATCTCTTCAGTCAAACCAACAAACACACCAAAGTCTGTTACGCTGCGGATGTTTCCTTCCACAATATCACCTACTTTATTGTCCTTACCAAAAGCTTCCCATGGGTTGTCTTGGCACTGTTTCAAACCAAGAGAAATACGGCGTTTGTCACGCTCAATTTCAAGAACAAGAACTTCAACTTCCTGAGATGTTGCAAGCAACTTACCAGGGTGAACATTCTTACGTGTCCAGCTCATTTCAGAAACGTGGATCAAGCCTTCAATACCAGGAGCCAACTCAACAAACGCACCATAATCAGTAATGTTTGTCACTTTACCAGATACACGTGCACCTAGTGGGAATTGATCATCTACAGCTTTCCAAGGGTCTTCCTGCAATTGCTTCATACCCAAAGAAACACGCTGGTTATCGTTATCAAAACGAATAACTTTCACATCAATCGTTTCGCCTAGCTTCAAAACTTCAGATGGGTGGTTAATGCGGTGCCATGCAATATCTGTGATATGCAACAAGCCATCTACACCACCAAGGTCAACAAACGCACCATAATCAGTAATGTTCTTCACAACACCTTTTAGCTGCTTGCCTTCTTCCATCTCAGCCATAAGCTCATCACGGTTACCAGCATTTGCGGCATCCTGCACAGCACGGCGAGACATAATCAAGTTGTTTTTCTTACGATCAAGCTTAACAATTTTAAGCTCAAGCTCTGTATGCATGTAAGGGTTAACATCAGTGATTGGGCGTGCATCCAGCTGAGAACCTGGCATAAAACCAAGAATCCCCTGAACATCAACCATAAAGCCACCTTTTACCTTACCAAAGATGATACCTTTAACAACTTCATCATCTTCACAAGCTTTTTCCAAAGCATCTAAAACTTCTTCGCGTTTTGCTTTTTCGCGAGAAATCTGAGCTTCACCATGACGGTTATCTAAATTTTCAACAAAAACATCAACTTCATCACCAACATTAACGTCTGGTGTATCTTTACCGAAATCAACAAATTCTCTTAACGGTACACGTCCTTCGGACTTCATGCCGATATCTAAAATAGCAAAATCATTTTCAATAGCCGTTACCAAACCTTTAACAACACTACCGCGTACGGAAGCGTCACCACCAAAGGTTTTTTCAAGTTGCTCTTCAAAGCTAACATCCATGGCTTGCTGAATAAGTTCTGGCGCAACATCTACTTTTGGCGCCTCATTGAATGTGGACATATTTTATCCTTGTCCGCCGGAGTTTCTCTTTCACTAGTTAGGCACCGGCATTTGCCCATCTAGCCACATATTCGTACCGCCTTATACAACCCCTGTGGATAAAACACAAGCACTAAAAAAAGAGTTGCCCGAACCTAATCGGACAACTCTTTTCGCAACTCCATTACAACGTCCCTTAAAAAGTAATATGCAGCTTCTCTCTTTTCAGTATTTTCACCCATTCTACAACGGCGAGCAAACTCAATTTACAATCCTCTCAATCTGAAAAGGTCATGTTGAATAAAACCTGTAATCCCTCTTTTGCCAGTATAGTCAGGGTAGTTAACAATAGCGGTCAACCCATACTTTTCAGCACAATTTTTCAAAATTTCAAGTTCAAGTGGATACTCTTCGATATCAGAAAAACCGGTGCCAATCGCAATATCGAAAGGCTGGTCTTTCATGCCATGAATATCTAATACAAACTTCGCACCAGAACTCAAAACAGCATCTCGCCACCAATGCATCTCTCTATACTCAGGAAATCTACATAAGTACAAAACGTAAGCACCCATCTCTTGGTGAAGCATACGTACAAGGCCACCCGTCATCCCATCTGGAAGTTTAACACACAACCCTTCTCGGTAAGGCCCTACTCTCTCCACCCAATGCCAAACAGAATGCGGAGCAGTTACAAGGAAAGAGCTTTGCTTTCCTTCAAAAGCATAACACTCTCCCCCATCAAGCTCAGACAGAACAGGAGTACCATAATCATAAAGAGGCTGGTTGAGAGTCTCTATATTCCTCAGCAAGGAAGACATTACCTCCCTCCTTTACATCTAAAAAAGTTAACAGTGCGGGAGAATTAACAAATAGAATCATGCAACTTCCGAAAAACGTTCGGGCAATTTTTCAGCTAAAACTTTCAAAGCCATCTGCTCAATAGCATCAGCATCATTTTTTGTTACATCTAATACGAAAGCATCAGGCGTTTGAATGGTATTTGGAGCATCTTTCTTATCTCGGTATAACATATCTTGATAAACCGTCTCAAAATCGATTTCTTTACCCATATCACAATGTTGCGCAAAACGCCGTTCCGCACGCACCTTAGCATCACCAACAACAAAAAATTTAGCTATCGCCTGCGGGTAAATCCGTGCCCCTGTATCACGCCCGTCTAAAATAACACCATAACTATCCTTCCACTGCTCGGCAAAACCAGTTTGCCGCTCCAACAAGGCCTGCCGAATAGCAGACTGCGTAGCAATGTAGTGAACGTTTGCATCCACCTCAGGGGTACGGATAAACTTTTCAATACTTTCTTCACCAGAAAAAGCTTCAAACTCATTTTTACCTACATGCCGAAAATCGAAATCCATATCACTCACAAACGGAACAACCTGCGGCACATCATGCACATCAATACCATTTTTAAGTGTTAAATAGGTTGCTGTACGGTAAATCGTCCCTGTATCAAGGTATTTAGCACGCAAACGTTTAGCTAAACGTTTGGCCAAGGTTCCTTTACCAGAAGAAGATGGCCCATCAATTGTAATCACATAATTTTTTAGAGGATGATTAATAGAAGCACTCATGCGCCGCACAATGCCTTCCTATATAGTAAAAATCAAGTGAAAAGAAAAACCCCTTCCAACAAGAAAGGGGTTTCTCAAAAAAGCCAGTTTAGTGGCTGTAACCATCGTGTCCCATAAGGGTAGATTTAGCTGACATAGTTGTTTTTTGGCCAGCTGCAGGCTGAATTTGTGACATAGCATCCATCCGCCAGTTGTAAATTTCTTTAGAACCAGAATCAGCAAAAGAAAGCGTAGAAGCAGCCTGAGTACTTGCACTTTGTTTTTCTGTCATTTTCCAATTCATAATTTCCTGATCTGCATATGCTGCTGTCGCTACCATTGTTGCTGCAACAGCTAAACCAAATTTATACATAATCATTTCTCCCTTATCATTTTGTTAGTTAGATATCTTTACTTTCGTAAAAAAGTAAAAACGGTTACGCCCCTAAATATTTTTTTATACGCGGCCACAAAAAATAATCCACTGAGAGTTTACCAACACCACCACTAAACAACAAACCTAACAGCAACATCCAATAGTAGTGCTCTACCGTTCCAGGATAAACAAGCAACTCAATAACCAACGTCATCACCAATAAACCTAATGAAGCAAAACGCCCGAACAAACCAAATACTAACAGTATAGGAAGAACTAGCTCTCCTGCCGTAGCCATATAGGCAGCTAGTTCAAATGGCAATAACGGCACTTGATATTCATACTCAAATAAAAAAAGAGTATTACCAAAATCACCAACTTTTAATAACCCTGCCTGAAAAAAAACGTTCGCAACATACAAGCGCGCACAAAACTGTGCAATTGGCATACAAAAAGTATTAAGTTTCTCTGAAATACTTTCTGTTACAACAAATACCTTCTTAAAACACATTTTACGTCCCTATTTAAGTTCTCAATATAATTAAAAACACCTATTTGTAGGCACATCGCAAAAAAAGATTGAAAACCTTCGCCT
>JAPPOO010000075.1 GCA_028817875.1 Alphaproteobacteria bacterium
ACGGTATTAAAAAGTGATTTTTGAAGTTAAAAAAGTGTAAATTTTGGTGCAAAAAAGTAAAAAAATACAAAAAATTTGGCGCAAATTGAAAGAAGGCCGCGAGATTAAAATATCTCGCGACCTTTTTTCTAGTTTTATACATTTATGCTTAGTTTGGGTATTGAATTTTTCTGGCTGCCATGCGGCATCTTTCCAAAAATTTACCAAACTCAAACCCTTCTGAAGAACCAGAGTTCCACTTTCCTTCGTCTTTATTAAGAATAAGCATCTCACCTATCCCTGTATCTTTAGAACGACCTCCCAATGCTGCATCAACAGAAGCAGCAGGAAGGTACTCAACTGCATAAGAAATGTTAATTAAATCGGTGTTAGCAAGCCATCGGGCTATATCCCCCACAACTTTACCATCTACAGCAGGAAGCATGAAATAAATAGTCACATCTTCACCTGCTACATGAGGCAAATCTAATAGCGACTCCCGCACACCCTTTGTTGCAGGACACTCGCTAAGAGTTTGTAGTAAAGCTGCATTTCCTAAAAAAATAACATCTCTTTTAAAACGAGGAGCAACAAATGAAACGTCTGTCGGCAGGAAGAAGCGTGATATACCACTTATCAGCATAGCTTAATATCCCTTCTCTATAAAAAAATTCAGATTGTACACTAAAGGCGGAATATAGCGGCACATTTTCTCAAACGTCAATACCATCAAAGCAAAAACTCTCGGTACGTTACACCAAAAATGGTCATGAAATTTGTTAGCTCTGTCACGGTGATGGGTTGGGAGAAGGTTTCAATGCGGTACAAGCGCTCTTCGGTGATATGCATACGGTCAGCAAGCTCTTGCTGGCTAAAGCCCCGTCTTTTCCTGTAACGCCTCACCTTTCGTGCAAGTTTCTGATTCCAATGCAAAGGCAAATCAAGTGGATAATTCACGGTACTAACTCCTTGTTTATTCAACAAAACAGCCACTTCGTAAAAGTGGCTGGGGAGTTCAAAACCGTACTTGAAGGACGGCGCAGCTTATTCCAGCAGAGCCGTATTGTATTCGCTGCCTCCCCAACCACAGTTGGTTCGGCAATACATTGGTATCGGCCAGTATTGTATGGCCGTTCAAGTAGGAGTTTTGAAGCCCCACTTCTGTAACTCACAGAAGCAAAAGCACTGTAGCATAGAGAACCATGTTGAGTAAGATATTTTACACAAGCCCAAAAACTGAAGAGACGGCTAAATAAAGCCTTAGAGCACTACTTAATATCGGATTTTCTTGATTTATTTCTTAATTTTGCATACAAATCATCAAAACTTTTAACTTCACCTTTTTTTACGAAAGCCTCTCCCCATGGCAAACAAAACTTTCACACTAAATGATGGTCAAATAACTGACCTTTCACGCTTTATCAACCACCAGTTCCCATCAGAAGTATGGACTGATAAAACACTTCAGCACGGGTTCGTTTTTCTTAACAAACTGCTTAATGGCACAGCACCTACTCGGGTAATCGCCAATCCAAAAAACAAAGGAGTAACATGTTATGCCTACCCTTTAAATTTACTTGAGTTCTTGGATTGGGTTCCACTCGGAAAAAATGAATATAATGTACGCATTATGGCACAAAAACAGCCTACAAAAAATTGGGTAGTGACATGTGAAAATTTTGAGTATTTTGAGAGTTGTTCACCCATTTTTTTAACTGCTATCACAGGAGCCATATATTCATTCAACCCTTTAGGTTTTATAAAACTCCAGCTTGGCAAAGCATCAGGCAAGTTCGGTAAAAAAAATCGGCTTTCTCGCAAAAACTTCTGCGATAAATATCTATTTGAGCTAGCCAAAGCTTTTCAAGAAGACTCTACCTCCCCTTTTTCAGTTCTCCCTCCTCTCATCCGGAAAAAACTACAGGGAATAAATGAAGAAACCCTCACTAGGTTAAAACAGGACCTACATGATAGTAAAGTCTACAACTAACAAAAGCGCCATACCTAAAAAAAATAAGCCACATTTTCAGTGGCTTATTTTTTATGGACTATTCCCACCCCAACGGCGCAAACAGGCGTTCGTACTCACGCATCGCGCTGCGGTCGGTCAGGCTACTAATATAATCACTCACCACACGGGCTTTACCGTGGTCATCGTTTGCATCCTGCGGCAACCGCGCCCGCCAGTGCGGCGGCAGCATTTTGCGGTGGTTCATAAAGGCTTCAAATAATGAGCGCACCATTTTATGCGCCTGAAAATTATAACGGTTCACGCTGGTATGGCGGTACAAGTTTTCCATCAAAAAGCTTTTCAGCTCCTTCCCTTCCGCTTCCATACTTTCAGAAAAACCGACTAACATTTCCTTATGAGCGCGCACATCTTCCGCCGTTTGCACGCCAGATTGATGAATACGAGATTGCGTCGCCGTCAATAAATCCCGTACTTGGCGTTTCACCATACGGCGTATAGTTTCCTTCACCAAGCGGTCTCTCGGCGCACGTGGGTACGTAGCATTCACTTCCTCCCACGCACGGCGAAAAGCCATAATCTCCATCACATCATCCAAATGCAGTTTTTCCGTGGAAAGGCCATCATCCAAATCATGGTGTTTATACGCCAACTCATCGCACTCCGCACCCACTTGCGCCTCTAAACTTGTTTGCCGTGCCGGCTCTAAAAATGAAAACAGCGGATTCTCGGCAACGTCTCCCATAATGGGGCCGTTATGCTTGGCAATGCCCTCTACCGTCTCCCACGTTAGGTTCAAGCCATCAAACGCCACATAGGGAGATTCCAACTTTTGCAAAATCCGCATGGCTTGAATGTTATGGTCAAAACCACCAAAATTTTCCATACAATCGTTCAGGGCATCCTCCCCTGCATGGCCAAACGGCGGATGTCCAATATCGTGCGCCAACGCACAGGTTTCACCTAGGGATTCATCCAACCCCAAGTTACGACACACCGAACGGGACAACTGCGCAACTTCCAACGTGTGAGTCAACCGCGTACGAAAATCACCCTCTTCCGTATTCATAAAAACCTGCCGTTTGTACTGTAAACGCCGAAAAGCATCACTAAACATCACACGGTCTCTATCCCGCTGGTAGGGTGTTCTATCGTCCGCAAGCGGTTCATCATGCGTGCGGCCTTTGCTATCCTGCCAACGTTGGGCATAGGTTTTTAGCGGGGCTTCCTGAAGGTCAAATTTTTGTGCTGTACTGTTCATAGGTATGATATAGCATACATTATGGTTAAAATCACCTTTGAAGCAGTAGAACCACCCATTTTAAAAAATGCCCCAGACGGCAGTCCTTTTATGTTGACTGATGCCGCAGGGCAGCGCTTGCACACCATCCTGCAAAAACACCTAAAAGGTACATTTTTACGTGTTGTGGTAAAAGGCGGCGGCTGCAATGGGTATAATTACTCCTTCAAGCTTGACCAAACCCCGCAAGAAGATGACCACATCATCACCCACCCAACAACTCAAGCGGCTGTACATATCGACAAAGCCAGCCTTGCCCTACTGCACGGCAGTACGTTGGATTATGAGGATAACATCAACATCGCACAATTTGTTATCAACAACCCCAACGCAACATCTAGCTGCGGCTGCGGCAATAGTTTTGGGTTATAGAAAAAAATTATAACTTCTTTATAAAAATCAAAGCATTGCTTGCTTTTTGATATCACAAAGTATACTATCCGAAACTTCTTCTATACCGTTTTATACAATAGGTTTTTCAAATGAAACAAACTCTACTCATTATTACTGTAAATCTTATTACTCTATCCCGTTGGTTTGCAGGAATTTCTGTTCCAATCCTTCTAACTTATCTTGTATATCAAGATAACCTATCCCTAGAGTATAAGTACCTTTTACTTTTTTTCATCGTCCTAGCCTCCTTAACTGATTTTCTAGATGGGTATTTAGCTCGAAAATGGGGCTGCGAGACAACCTATGGGGCTTGGCT
>JAPPOO010000030.1 GCA_028817875.1 Alphaproteobacteria bacterium
GTTTAGAAGTAATAAACTTAACTTCAACATATTTGTTATTGCTCCGTACTCAAGTGGAAGAACAAAAAAATACTCTGATTAAGCTTCAGAGTATGATTGGAACCATGTTAGAGAAAGAGCACTACAAGAACAGAGATAATTGGCTAGCGGTATTTTTATTATTGCTGGGTAGCAATATCGTTCGATATGACGATTTCAAAGGCTATACTTGGCATATACCGAATATATCTGAAGGGGTGAATGTTTCTCGACAAGCAGTAGCTAATTGGAAAACTTTGGGGCAGGCTCCAAGAAGTTTCGAGACTCGTAAAAAAGTTTTAGAGTATTTTCTGGAAGAAATTCCAAAGGCTATTGCAGCTTCTGATGAAATATTGGCTGAGATTGAATAATCTTATTAATTACTTTAGTTGAGGAGGAGCACTGGTAAAGATATCAGTGCTCCTTGTGTTTTGAGGCAAGCTGAATTGTCACACAGAGTATTGTAATGTAAGGGGCGGGTGCACACTTGTGCGCTTGAATATGGCTAAATGGTTGGCGTGAAAAGGTTTATTGTGTTGTCGCTTATGTGCAGCGTTTTATTAGGTCAGTCGGCCTATGCTGTGCGTTACCGCACACACCCTACATTTCAGCCGCTTACCTATACAAATTTTGCCCATACCAGCCAACAAATTACAGAGGGTTTGCCTTGCAAATGGGTCAGCACACAAAACCGCTGGAGTGACCGCCAAAAGTACGATTTATTATGTACTGGTGGTGATTGGGGGACGGTGACGGTGATGGTTGATAAAGCCTCCAAACATGCTGACCAAGTGGGGCGCATCCGTTTGTTGTGGCGTAATTGGGACCCTAAAGTGCACCCTGCAGGGGGAGAAAGCCAAACAGCAGCCATATTCTTAAATTTTATACTGAATAATTTTGTCCCTAAACGTTTTGTGCATGAGATTCAACACGCATTTTGGCAACAGTCACGGGAAGTATGGCGCGGGCGTTATGCATCTATGTATTACAATTACGAACAGAAAAATGGGTATGGCTTGCACAAGTTAGAAATCACAGGGCGAGGAACTGTGCCTGAACAACTGCCTCAAGGGCTGAATGACAGTTACCGTCAGATGCCAAAACCTGTTGCCCCTAAAGGAAAAGAAATCCGCGAAAAAGCCATGCAGGTAGAGCGTAAGTACGCTGCTCCTAAACCTCAAAAACAGCAGGTGTCAGTGCCTGCGCCTCAAGCTGTAGAACTGCCTGTTGAGCCTATTCAACCACAAAAAGTGGAGCCTACACCCACGCCGCCAAGTAAACCGGAGCGTGTACGTGTAGAACCGCGCAAACCTGTTACCCGCCAAGTGAAAGATTATCAGGCGACAATACGTATTTTGGAAGACCGCATTGAGATTAACGGGTTATCTCAAGGGCAGCCACTGTTTTATAATACACGTTTAATCGAACGTTCTCGTGTAGATGAAGTGCTAAAAACACGAGAAAGCGAGCTAAAGGTGGTTGCGCCTCCTATCGGTACGGATGATTACAGGAAGGCGGCCGATTTAACGGAAGAGTACACTAAGGCCGTTGAGCAAAGCGGAGAAGAGCTTATGAAAGAAGTGGAAGGCTTTATGCTAAGCCCCGACCAGTTGTCTCCACTACTTGAGCAGGATGAGGAAAAATCTGCCCCGCAACCTAAAAAAGAAATAGACACTCAAAAGAAAAACAAGAAAAATAGCAGTAAGAAATTGCCGGAACAGCCGTATTCTCCTGCTATTCCGCCCGCTAAGCCTTTAGTGGAAGAAAAACAAGAAAAAGAACAATATAAAGATACGGAGCAAGCGTTATGACAACAAAAACACAAAAAAAGGTTCCCGTTACGGTTGCAAGGGGGGATGGCATTGGTCCAGAAATTATGGATGCCACCATGCGTATTTTGGAAGCAGCTGGCGCGCGGATAGAACCTGAGTACGTAACGCTTGGGGAAGAAGCCTTTAAACAAGGTATTATGAACGGTGTGACGGATGAAGCGTGGGAGAGCATCCGCCGTACGGGTATTTTATTTAAATCTCCTTTAACAACGCCGCAAGGTGGTGGTTACAAAAGCGTGAATGTCACCATGCGTAAAACATTCGGTATGTTTGCCAATGTGCGCCCTGTAAGAACATTTGAGCCGTATGTATACTCCAAGCATAAAGGTGTGGATATGGTGATTGTGCGTGAAAACGAGGAAGATTTGTACGCGGGGATTGAGTACCGTCAAACCTTGAACACGTGCCACAGCGTTAAGTTTATGTCTCGCACGGGGTCAGAGATGATTATCCGCTATGCGTTTGAATATGCGCGGGTGAATGGGCGTAAAAAAATCACCTGCTTGGTGAAGGATAATATTATGAAAATTTCCGATGGACTTTTTCATAAGACGTTTGACCTTGTTGGTAAGGAATATCCTGAGATTGAGCAAGAGGCGCTGATTGTGGATATCGGTATGGCGCGAGTCGCGGACACACCTGAAAACTTTGATGTTGTTGTGACGCTGAATCTATATGGAGATATTGTTTCAGATATTGCAAGTCAGATTTCAGGAAGCGTTGGCGTTGCGGGCTCTATGAATATTGGCCGTGGTTGCGCCATGTTTGAGGCTGTACACGGTAGTGCGCCGGATATTGCAGGGCAGGGAATTGCTAACCCTTCAGGGTTGCTCAATGGCGCGATTTTGATGTTAGAGCATTTAGGGCAGGGGGATGTTGCCAGTAATATTGGTAATGCTTGGCTGGCGGCAATTGAAGGTGGCTGTCACACTGGAGATATTGCTGAGGATAAGAAGAAAGCTTTAAGTACCTCAGAGTTTGCAGATAAAGTAATTGCCCACCTTGGTAAAAAGCCAAAAGGGCTGCAAGCGTTTAAGGTAACGGACGACCAACCGTTAAAAATGCCTGCGCCTGAGAAAACAACTAAAACTCAGCGTGATAAAAAAATTATCGGCGTAGATGTCTTCATTGATTGGGATGGTACGGACCCGCAAGAACTAGGTGGGCGTGTTGAAAAAACACAAACAGGGCATTTAGGCTTATTAGCAATTTCTTCCCGTGGGTTAAAAATGTACCCGGGGAAAGCAGAAACCAAGGCTGTGACTGACCATTGGCGGTGCCGTTTTAAAAGTAAAAGCGGTAAAGAAATTAGCCAGCGGGATATTCGGGATTTGTTAGCATCGTTTGATTTACTTAACCTTAAATGGACAAAGCTAGAAAGCCTTTGTACCTTTGATGGTGAGGCTGGCTATTCTATGATGCAGGGCGAGTAATCCCGCTTTTTAGAGAATTTATCCGCTAAGCGTACACAATTTAGTTGCATCTTATTGATATGAGGGATAAGGTGCCCGTGCTTCCAACTTATGGTTGGGTGAAAGAATTAAGAAAATTGTAAACGAAGTAAAAAAGGGACGGGGTTAATGATCAAACCGATTTCTGCTAAATTTGCTGCTGTTGCGTTGTTGGCTACAACAGCTGCTTGTTCTTGTATTGAAGCGCCAGATTTAGATGTGGCACCTGCTGCAGTAAGCAAAAAATATGAAGATACAGGCTACAAAGCGCCTATGGTTGAGAAGCAAGCTGTTGCTTCTGGTAACCTAAACAAGTCTAAAGCTATGCTAATGCCTCTAGACCGTGTTTTCTTCGGTTTTGACTCTGCTGTGCTAACACCAGCTGCTCAGTCCGCTTTGCGTGATGTTGCTGCATACGCTAAAGCTAAAGGTATTAAAAACATGGTTGTAGAAGGCCACTGTGATGAGCGCGGTACACGCGAATACAACCTAGCACTAGGTGATCGTCGTGCTGTTGCTATCAAGCGTTACCTTACAAGCTTAGGCGTAGATGGCCGTGGCATTACAACAGTGTCTTACGGTAAAGAGCGTCCTGCTGACATGGGTCATAACGAAGCTGCGTGGGCTAAAAACCGTCGCGGTGTCGTTGTGTTCAAGTAAGCTTGAGTACTTACATAAAAAGCCCTGCCAGTTGGCAGGGCTTTTTTATTGCTCAAAAGCTGGAGAAGAAATTGCCAAAAGCGTCACTTTCTCTTAACATGCTGGTAAATGTTTTGTCATCATAACAAAAATGGTAAGGAAAAATTCATGTTCTGGGGGAAGTTAACGCTGATTGTAGGAGGGGCTTTACTTCCTGTTTTGTCTATTGCACAAACAATTGCGGTTGACCAAGCCTCCTTCCTTGGCAGGTTGGACCGTATCGAACGGCGCCTAATGGCATTGGAACAAAAGCTTTTTGCGACAGGAGCAGGCAGCGTTGGGCAAGTAAATATGTCAGACTATGAATTGCGCCTGCAAGAGATTGAGCGAGAAAGCACAGGGTTGTACGGTTCTGTTGAAAAGCTTGGTAACGGAATGAACCGCCTTGTAACGCGTTTGGAGCGCTTAGCGCAAGATATGGAAATGCGGCTTCAGGACTTGGAAGCCAAAGCTATGCATTCGGCAGCTAACCCTGCACCCGCTACGCAAATAACTCAGAAAGATACTAAACCAAAGGCACCAAAAGCAATTCCTGAAACCGCACGCCCTAAAGCTTTGGATATTCCTGAAGATATAGAACCGCAAAAGCTCTATAAAAGTGCTTATAACTACCTTGTTGCTGCACAGTACCCAATTGCGCAAGAGTGGTTAGAGGCGTTTTTGGAGCGCTTCCCTGAACATGAGTTGGCTGATAATGCTCATTACTGGCTGGGAGAAGTTTACCTTGTACAAGGAAGTATGGAAAAAGCAGTCATTGCCTTTAAAAATGGGCTGTCAAACTTTCCAACAGGGATGAAAGCTGCGGGTAACTTGTTGAAAATGGGTGTTGCTTTAAAACAATTAGGGCAACCTCATCACGCTAAGAGTGCTTGGAAAAAAGTTATGGATGATTATCCTGATAGTCCAGAGGCCAGTAAAGCAAAGGCTTACCTAGAAAATAAAAACCCCGCCAACGGCTAAATAGCCTTCGGTTAAAAGAGAAAAAGCTCATGTCGGATGTACTTACCCAATTTAAAGCAATAGCTTCATCGGCAATACCCGCAAAGGGAAGGTTAGGCGTTGCTGTATCTGGCGGTGGCGACTCAGTGGCTTTGTTGCGGTTACTTCACCAAACATATGGGCCGGAGCGTTTATGTGTTCTGCACTTTAACCATAATCTACGTGAAGAATCTCAAGCAGAAGCTGAATGGGTACAAAAGTTAGCAACTGAGCTGCAAATTCCATTTTTTATGGATCGTTGGGTCAATAAGCCTGTCGGAAATATTCAGCAATTAGCACGGCGCGCGCGTTATACATTTTTTTGCCAAATGACACGGCGTAACGGTTTAGCAGGTGTATGTGTTGGCCATACGAAAGACGATGTGACAGAAACCATGCTCATGCGTTTAGGCCGAGGCAGTGGTGTACAAGGTTTGGCATCTATGAAAACAGAGGTGACGCTGGGGGATGTAACGGTTATTCGCCCTATGTTGAACCTGAGTCGCTCTTCTTTACGTCCATACTTGGAAGATTTAGGTCAAACATGGTGTGAAGACCCATCCAATACGTCTCAAAAATACTTACGTAGCCGCCTGCGTGAGGGGATTTCTACCCTTGAACAAATTGGCCTACCAAGCAGAGCTATGGCGGATGCCGCTGTGGCGATTCAACGGGCGGATGCCGCGCTGGAGTCTGTTACGTTTAACTTCTTCCAAACAGATGCTGTGCCTGCACCGAATGGCGGCATGGTTGTAAGCAGCAAAATTTTGCAGCAGCCAGATGAAATTGCCCAACGTATTGTGGAACAAATCATTTTGGATGTGCAGCCTGCGCCTATTGCCCCGCGCGTTTCTAAGCGTTTGCGCTTGCTAGATAATTTTAGAGAAGGCGCGCAACACGCAACCCTTGGCGGCGTTAAATTTACACGTACTTCAAATGGTTTTGTGTGCCAGCGAGAAGCTTAAAACAGTCTTGATAACTTACTTGATTCTGCTAGAAGAAAGGGATAGTCTCCAAATCCTATGAATAATCCAATGATGCGTAATTTTGTGGTGTGGGGGCTTATTTTTGTAGCTCTTATGTTGCTAGTCGGTTCTTTCTCTCAAAGAGACACATCCTCTTATGAAAAGGTAAGCTATTCTCAATTTTTGAAGTTAATAGATGCTGGCGTTGTGGATAAAATTGAAGTTACTGGTAACGAGATAAGAAGCACCAGTGAAAACGGGCGTAAAATTAAAGCGTTGGCTCCAAATGACCCGAATTTGATTTCAGACCTACGTCATCAAAATATAGATATTAACGTGCTTCCACCTGAAGAAGGGAATGTTATTCTTCAGTACTTGCTATCTATTTTGCCTTGGCTGCTGTTTATTGGTATTTGGGTATACTTCATGCGCCAAATGCAAGGTGGCGGTAAAGGCGGCGCCCTAAGTTTTGGAAAATCCCGCGCGCAAATGAGTACAGAGAACGAAGTTAAAGTACGTTTTGGTGATGTCGCTGGTGTGGATGAAGCTAAGCAAGAACTAACAGAAATTGTTGATTACTTAAAAGACCCTGCGAAATTTCAGCGTTTAGGCGGGCGGATTCCTAAAGGGGTTTTGCTTGTAGGCCCTCCGGGAACAGGTAAAACACTACTAGCCCGTGCTGTTGCAGGTGAGGCAGGTGTACCGTTCTTTTCTCTATCAGGTTCTGATTTTGTAGAAATGTTTGTAGGGGTTGGTGCTGCTCGTGTGCGGGACTTATTTGAACAAGGTAAGAAAAACGCACCGTGTATTATCTTTATTGATGAGATTGATGCCGTTGGGCGTCACCGTGGTGCTGGCCTTGGTGGTGGTAACGACGAGCGTGAGCAAACATTGAACGCCATGTTGGTAGAAATGGACGGCTTTGAAAGCAATGAAGGCGTTATTTTGCTGGCAGCAACAAACAGACCAGACGTACTAGACCCTGCGTTGCAGCGTCCGGGGCGTTTTGACCGTCAAGTTGTGGTGCCATTGCCGGATATTCAAGGGCGTGAACATATTTTAGGTGTTCATATGAAAAAAGTACCGCTTGGAAGTGACGTAAACGCACGGACAATTGCTCGCGGAACCCCAGGTTTTTCAGGGGCAGATTTACAAAATTTAGTGAACGAAGCAGCGTTAATGGCAGCACGTTCTAACAAGCGCCTTGTGGATATGGCTGACTTTGAAAACGCTAAAGATAAAGTAATGATGGGGGCAGAGCGCCGTAGCTCTGTGATGACGGAAGAGCAGCAGAAAACAACGGCTTACCACGAAGCTGGTCACGCAATTTGTACGCTCTTTATTGATGGCCCGCACGACCCATTGCACAAAGTAACAATTATTCCGCGCGGGCGTGCTTTAGGGGTCACCATGTCTTTGCCTGAGGAAGACAAAGTTAATTACGATAAGAAATTTCTAGAAAACCAAATTGCGATTTTTATGGGTGGCCGTATTGCGGAAGAGCTTGTGCTTGACCAGCAAACAACAGGTGCAAGTAATGATATTGAACGTGCAACAGATATCGCCCGTAAAATGGTGTGTAGTTGGGGGATGAGTAAGCTTGGCCCAATTAATTACGGTCAAAATGAGAGCGAAGTCTTTTTAGGGCGTGATTTGGGGCACCGTAAAGAGTTGGCAGATGATACGGCTAAATTAGTGGATGCCGAAGTTCAAGCTTTTGTTCAAAATGGTTACGACCGTTGCGAGGCCATCTTGAAAAAGCATCTGAAAGAACTACATGTTCTTTCAGAAGGATTATTGGTGCATGAAACATTGGATGCAGAACAAATAGACGATTTACTTGCGGGCAAGGAAATTCGAAGTAAAGAGCCAGTAAGGCGTAAAGCAGCTAAAAAAGCTGATACTTCGAAAGAAAAAAGCCAAGAGAAAAAAGAGACAAAAACAAAAGCTAAAAAACCTCGCAGTAAGTCTGATACTAAAAAGAGCTAGTTAAGGAGGTTATTCCATAATGGATACAAAATATTTTGGTACGGATGGTATTCGTACGGAGGCGAATACATTTCCAATGACGCCAGACATGGCGCTGCGTATTGGGCAAGCGGCAGGGCAGGTGTTTCGTAAAATGTCTCCACATGCACGCCCAACAGTTGTTATTGGAAAGGATACACGTCTTTCAGGGTATATGTTTGAATCTGCGCTTCAGGCGGGTTTTACCAGTGTTGGGTTTTATTGTTTGCAGGTAGGGCCTTTGCCAACGCCAGCTGTGGCTATGTTAACGCGTAGCTTGCGGGCGGATTTGGGGCTGATGATTACCGCTAGCCATAACCCATTTCAGGATAACGGTATTAAATTATTTACGCCGGATGGTATTAAACTCAGTAAAGAAAAAGTGCTGGAAATTGAGCACCTAATTGATAACCCTAGCGATATTCGTCTGTGTAAGGAAGATAAAATTGGCCGTGCGGTGCGGTTGGACGATGCTGTTGGGCGTTATATTGAATTTTGTAAAACAAGTATTCCTAAGGAATTCGGCCTGCATGGTATGCGTATTGTGGTGGATTGTGCCAACGGCGCTGCTTACCGCATTGCGCCAAAAATCTTTTGGGAACTTGGGGCGCAGGTTGTGCGTATTGGTGTTGCGCCGGATGGTTTAAACATTAACCGTAATTGTGGGGCAACATCGCCAGAAGCCATGTGCCGTGCTGTTGAGCAGCATGGTGCGAACCTAGGGATTGCACTGGATGGTGACGGTGACCGCCTGATTATGTGCGATGAACACGGTAACGTGATTGATGGTGACCAAATTTTGGCGTTCGTTGGCGCGCATATGCAGGAGAAAAACCAGCTTAAAGGAAACGGTGTTGTTGCAACCGTTATGTCTAACATGGGGCTAGAGCGTTTTCTGGAAGATAAAGGGATGCACCTGCACCGTACAAAAGTGGGTGACCACTATGTGGAAGCTGCCATGCGTGAAAACGGCTACAACCTAGGTGGCGAGTCTTCAGGGCATTTGATTTTCCAAGACTATGCAACAACGGGTGATGGTATTCTGGCAGCATTGCAGGTACTTAACGTGCTGCGCCAGCAGGGGATTCCAGCCAGTAAAATTGGTAAATCCTTTCAACCATGGCCATTAAAAATGGAAAACTTGATTGTGCCTGATGGTGCGAAAGCTGCAAAAGTGCTAGAGAAAGCTTCCGTTAAAAAAGCTGTTGAAAAAGCCGAAAAAATACTGGGCGATGAAGGGCGCGTTATTTTGCGTAAATCTGGTACTGAGCCACTCATTCGTGTGACGGTTGAAGCCCAAGCGGAAGAGCAGATGCTGGAGCAGCTTGGTATGATTACTCAGGCTGTAGAAGCGGCTTTTTAAAATGTAAAAAAGAGCGAAGTTTAAACCTCGCTCTTTCTTTACCATGCCAACATATTAGGCCACTGTCTCTTGCATGAATTTTTGTACTTTCTTGAAAGCACGGACTTCAAGTTGACGCACACGCTCACGGGAAACACCCAGTTGTTGGCTTAGGTTTTCTAGCGTTGGCGTTTGTTCTGGCTCATTTAAACGACGGGCGATAAAAATCATGCGCTCACGATCGTCAAGGCTTTCCAAAGCTGATTTCAAGTCTGTCCGACGGCGCATTTTTTCTTGTTTATCGCTATAAACAACTTCTTGGTTAGGGCGTTCTTCCACCAACCAGTCTTGCCACTCGTTACCATCATCATCACCACCAACCATGGCGTTTAAGCTTTGGTCAGAGCCACCCAAACGTTGCTCCATACGGACAACATCGGCTTTTTTCACGCCAAGCTCTTCAGCAATAAGGTTAACGGTATCGTCATCTAAATGCTCTTGGTTGGCTTCTTGCAGCTGTTGGCGCAGCTTACGTAAGTTGAAAAACAGCTTCTTCTGAACGGAGTTCGTTCCAATTTTAACAAGGGACCAGTTATTAAGGATGTACTCTTGGATGCTGGCGCGAATCCACCACATAGCGTAAGTAGATAGGCGGAAACCACGTTCCGGCTCAAACCGTGCAATGGCTTGCATCAGGCCAATGTTTCCTTCTTGAATCATTTCATCCAACGGCAGACCGTATCCACGAAAACTCACGGCAACTTTCACCACAAGGCGGAGGTAACTTTCCATAAGCTTGTGGAAAGCGCGGCGGTCTTGCTTATCTTTCCACAAGTGCGCAAGGGCTTGTTCTTCTTCAAAACTAAGTGGATCAAACTGTTGAATTTGGCGCATGTACTGCTGCAACAGCGTGTTTCCGGCAACTGAGTTCATAATCTTTTTTCTTTCCCTCTTATTCAAGACGGGCAGGGAAGGCAGGCTAGGTTGTGCCACTCCCACGTCCGTCAAGATTGTATGCATTGCAACTTGAATACAATCTGACACCTCCTGACAAGGCAGGGGTTGACAAGGTAGGGAAGTGGGGTTGACGTACCCCTTGAACTACAATGTTTTCAGTAGGTTAAGAAGGTTTGTAAAGTCTTGCGGAGCTTCCGCCGTACAGTGGATATTTTCGCCTGTGATGGGGTGCGTAAAGCCAAGCTCTTGCGCATGAAGCATTTGTCTTTTTGTGTTTTGCAAGGTTTCTGTCAAGGTCTTGTCAGCCCCTTTTAGGGGGTGAGCACGGCCATACAAGGGGTCGCCCAGTAAAGCATGGTGTTTGTGCGCCATATGAACGCGGATTTGGTGCGTGCGCCCTGTTTCTAACTTGAGTTGGACGTAAGAGGCACTTTCCGAGAAGCTCTCTAATACTTTATAGCGAGTAAGGGCGTAGCGGCCATCTTTCACCACAGCCATTTTAGTGCGGTGAGTGGGGTGGCGGCCAATATCTCCTTCAATTAACCCAGCGGTAGGGACGGGAACGCCATAACACAAAGCAACGTAACTGCGGGTGATGTTACGGTCTTTAAAGTCCTCAGCTAGTTGGCGGTGGGCAGCATCAGATTTGGCAACAACCATCACGCCAGATGTATCTTTATCCAAACGGTGGATGATGCCGGGGCGTTCAATACCTCCAATGCCGGATAAACCGCTGTTACCTGATTTTTGGCAGTGTGCCAGCAGGCCGTTAACAAGCGTGCCTTCCCAATTGCCTGGGGCAGGGTGAACAGTTAGCCCAGCGGGTTTATTAAGAACGATGAGGTGTTCATCCTCAAAAAGTATTTCTAACACCATTTCTTGCGGCAGAAGCTCACTGGGTACGGTAGGGGGAATAGTGGCGTTAATAGTGTCTTCCGCTTTTGTTTTGTAGGAAAGCTGTACGGTAACGTCACCGTTTACTGTTACAAAACCTTCCTTTACCAAAGTTTGCCAGCGGGCGCGGCTTTCTTCGGGCCATATGTCCGCCAATAGTTTGTCAAGGCGTTGGCCTGCGTGCTCCTCTGGTACCAAAAATGTTTTTTCCATAGGGGGCAAAGTAGCAGCGAATACAAAAAAATGCTAATTTTTAAGTATTTGAGGTACATGGGGCTTGCAAAGGTGGGGGGATTACGCTATATCTCCATCGTCTGCAACCGTGAGTCCCCTTCGTCTAGCGGTTAGGACGCTACCCTTTCACGGTGGAAACAGGGGTTCGATTCCCCTAGGGGATGCCAATTATAGACAAAGCCCTAAGCTTTAAACAGCTTAGGGCTTTTTTGTTGTACTAAGAAGTTTATAAAAAACTTAGTATCAAAGTTTGTCTCTTAAGTAAGCTCTGTGGTACAAAAACCGCGTAAAAGTAATCTTCTACTCGTTTTATAAGGGAAAAATGATGATGAAAAAATGTATCTATTCTTTGATTATAGTTGCAGGGTTGTGTCTGTCTAGCAGCGTTAAGGCAGATTGTAGACTGATATCCCGAACTATTGATGGGCATACTGTAAGTATATACGTATGTGATAAGTAACAGATACAAAAAGAGCCGGGTTATACTCGGCTCAAACATTTCTCAATATAGTTTAATGGCTAACCCTTAAACCTTTTACCAAGCTCCGTATAAGCCTCGTTCACTTGCTTGAGGACTTCCGCGGCTTGTTCTATTTCGGTCTCGGTGGCGCCTGTGGCATGGAGGAGGTCGGGGTGGTATTTCTTCGCAAGCTTGCGGTAAGCTTTTTTGATTTCCGGCCAATCGGCTGTTTCATCCAACCCTAAAATATGAAAATAAGAAGGAGGAGGCGGTGGCGGCGGAGCAGAACGGCTTTGCTGTCGTTCTTTACGGGTTTCTTGATGATGTTCGTGCGTATCAGTATGTTGGCGTTGGTCGTTACCTTGTTCTTGTTGATGGCCTGTATTATACACGCCGTAGGCTGTGGCCAGTCGCCGCAGGTCGGCATTTAACATACCAAAGCACTCCGCCACTATCTGAATAACGTACCACTGGCTGTTTTTCATATGCCCATTTGTCATAGCGATACGAATAAGCCCGATAATCAAATGCTCTTGCATACTTGGGTTATGTTCCAAGGTTTTATAGATATTTTCGGCAAGCTCTTTAAGGTTTTGTGAGGTCTGCGCACCGGCTTTAAATAAGCGGGCAGCATCTGGCACAATATTTTCATCAATGGTGAAACAAGTTTTAAAGGCAGCAATTTCTTGGCTGGTCACTTGGCCATCTGCCTTGCAGAGAAATCCCCCCAAAGTAAGCAAAGCTTCGTAAAAATCGCGGTCTGTTTTAAGGGATTTTTCACGCAGTTTTTCTTGAGGCCAGCTCAGGCCAAAGGCATCCTTTAACAAGTAAAGCAAACAGTCTCTATCTTGCTCTAAACTCAGTTTAAAAGAGCGCTTATTCGTCAAGAAAGCTTTGATATTATCTAAAATGCGCTCATGGCTTATAAGGCATTCTACATACTGTGGATGCAAATAACACCGCACCGCGGGTGTCGCAATGTTACACACCAGTTGCTCACCTTTAAAAACATCCCCATTTTTGTGGAGCACATAACGGCCCCACACAAGCTTACCATTCAGCCCAAAATCTTTTTCATAGTAGTTCAATCTTTGGGTGAAAGTAATGTCTTCCAAAAGCTCCGCAGCGTCTTTCAACCCTTGTTGTTGATGGGCTAAGGGGAAAGCAAAAAGCCCGCGAGAGGGGCGTATGCTAAGCCGAGTATCATCTCTAAAAGTAAGGTCAATTTTTTCTACTGAATCTTTTTTAGGGGATGTTGTAAACAACTGCTTTGTTGCAGCTTCTTCTTTTTTGTAGTGGATGGAAAGGTGTTTAATATTTGCGTACAGGTAGGTACGGCGCTTGTACTCAAAAGAAGTCTCACGAAAGAAAAGCGTTTTTAAATAACGCGGACGGTACCCTTGCTCAAGGGATGGTGGTTCAACTTTTTGCTGCATCATACTTGTACAAATATGGGGCAGGGAGGGCTAAAAAACCAATATATTCGTTATTTTGCTACAATATTTTTACCGATAAGGTCTGCAAGGCTTTCAATAAAGTTACAAACATCTGGCTGAAATGGCGGGTGATCATCCTGCGGAGAAGAAAAATTAAACGTGCCATATACATTTCCATCAGGCAGGCGTATAGGCGCTGCAATATAGGCTTCCATTTTAAAAGCATTATAGCAAGGGTGGGTGCCCCATTCTGTATCCTTCGCTTGGTTGAAGTGGGCAAGCTTACCGTTTTTTAACATAAGGTCACAGTAGGTTTGGTTAAGGTCAAATGTTGTACCAGCGGGAATATCCAATAAAT
Organism: Alphaproteobacteria bacterium; assembly: GCA_028817875.1. Taxonomy (GTDB): domain Bacteria; phylum Pseudomonadota; class Alphaproteobacteria; order UBA2136; family JAPPOO01; genus JAPPOO01. Next base: position 13,632 of record JAPPOO010000030.1, read on the forward strand.
CACTACATGCATGAAGGACGGTGTAGGTAGGCCCTTCAACATGGCTAATAATACCAATAGGCAAACCTGTAGCCTCCATACCTGCCTTTAGTATTTCGTTAGCTGTTTGCTCGCTCCAACCGTTTTCTTTAAGTGAAGAAGCAAACTCAAAGAGCTTCTGATTCAAGTCCATAGCCAAGTTTCCTTATTGTTTTTATTACCTTGTACAACAATTGGTTGCAACTTTAGTATTGTTGGACGAGAAAGTAAAAAAAATTCTTGCTCTTCATACGGAAGGCCGTTATAAATCCAACCGCATCAAGCAATTGCTTGTGCCTCCTAAGCGGGAGTAGCTCAGTGGTAGAGCATCACCTTGCCATGGTGAGGGTCGAGGGTTCAAATCCCTTCTCCCGCTCCAAGTTTTTAACAGCCCTACGGGGCTGTTTTTTGTACATTATTAAATCTGCTAGCCCAATTTCTAAAAATGTGTATACTTCGTTCTTCATAAAAAGACGAATCTAACTTATATAACATTTCACTCGGACTACCTAAGAGGAACGCACGATGACGATGCTTGAATTCTTGACAATCGTATTCACAACTAAACCAGGTCTAGCTGGGCTTATAATATGCACTGGCACATTTATTTGTCTCTGTATCGGACTTACATCACCTAGGTGTAAACATCCTGAATGCACATGGAGGCCCGGACAAGGGCCGCAGCTGCCAAAGTCGCTAAAAATTTAGAAAAATCAGATAGGGAAAATACTTTCCCTATCTACCACCGCAATAAGCGGGGGAGTATCGGTAAACTTAGTATCACCATCAATAAAATCGGTAGAAAATGCGCCAACAACAAGTGGGCAGGCTCACTTGTGGGGCAAATGAGTAAGCGGCCTGTGCTCGCAGCGGCTGTAGATGTCAAAATAGTTCCCACAGCGACCATATTGGGGTTAAGCGGAGCCAACCGCTTCAAAAACAGATACAAAGGCACGGCTAGCACGGCGGAAGCCGCCATAATTGTCGCCCAGCAGGAGCCATCGTAAACCAAGTGATGCGCTGTTTCTAACAAATGCCCCCATGTTGTATTAAGAAGGCACTCGCAGCTAACAGCCAGCCATCCCAAAACAGCGAGCGCCAACAAAGCAAAAGCAGGGCGCATATAACGCGTGTCCGGCGTACTGAGTAACACCGTTCCCACGCCTGCTAGCCCAACAGTTGCTAGCAATAAAATCAAATAAAATTGAATCTCATCCATCGTAGTGGCTGTCCAAGGCCGTAGGTTTTCTAAAAGAACCCAACCCGCCATCATAAAGAGCATAAAGGCAAAAATAGGCAGAAAAGTCTTCCATAAAGCCATGCGCGGCTGAACCGGCGTCAGGTCACCCGCCAGTAAATCAATCATATCAGCCGTTTTTTTCGTCATTTACTCTCCATGTCCTTCCAATTCTCCCCGTAGCTTTTTATAAGCACGGTGAGCCGCCACTTTCACGGCACTCACGCTCATGTCCATTTTTAAAGCCACTTCCGCGGCTGAAAGCCCTTCTACCTTAAGCATGGTGACAATCGTTCGTTGCTTTTTAGGTAGGGTTGTCAGCGCTTTAATCAAGTCCTGCCGTATGTCCGCTGTTCCTATATTCGTCTTGGTATCGGCAATGGTTTCATAAAAACTGTATTCATCATCATCCGCCACATAACTTTCTCGCGCTTGCTGGCGTTTAATTTGGCGAATCGCATCAATAACCTTATAGCGCGTAATGGCGAACATCCATGTTTCAAAAGGCTGGCTGGGGTTATAGGTGTGCCGCATTTTGTGCAAACCCATCAGCGTTTCTTGCACAACGTCTTCCACGCGTTCTGCATCAAAAAGGCGTTTACGTATAAAGTTACGGAGCAGGGGGGTAATATCCTTCAGCAGTTTACGGTAGGCATCAGCATCGCCCGCTTGCGCGGCGATCATCCATTGTTGCCATTGTGCGTAATTTTGCTGCATGTGGGGCAATATTATAGAGATTTTATGCACAGTGGAATAAAAAACATCAGTTTTTGTTGACGAAGAAGGCTGCTTAAAGTAAAACTCCCTCCGTACTTACAGTTGGTGGCTAACGTAACCAACCCAAGTAGAGCCGAAATGGCACGAATGCAAACGGCCGAGTGGTGAAGTGGCTTAACACAGCGGTTTGCAAAACCGTCATTCGGGGGTTCGAATCCCCCCTCGGCCTCCACTAAGGTGCATGTAAGTACAGTACCAACATAATCCGACGTAGCTCAGTTGGTAGAGCAAGTGACTGTTAATCACTGGGTCGCAGGTTCGAGCCCTGCCGTCGGAGCCAAATTTAAACCCCGTTGCCTTCAACGGGGTTTTTTACGTATGAACACCTTGTTTTTCCCAAAAATTTCCCTATGTTCAAGGTACTTTCTAGTTTTTTTATGTAATCTCTGAAAGGGGGTACAATGTTGAACTTGTTTAACTTTAATAAAGTAAATCTTCCTGTAGTTGGATATCCTGTTAATTATCCAGCTTTAAATAAGGATGATTTTAATACAGAGCTAGCTCGGCGCTGGAAGGAAATTACAGCCTTTCCTGAATTGAAAATTCAGCATCATCTAACTCCTCAACACCTTGTAGCCAAATTTACCATATTTAAGCCTCGAGTTGTTTTGTGTCATTGTTCTTCTGAAGGAGTAGATTTTAAGACTCTGGAGAAGATCAAGGCGGGTGAATTTGGATACCCTAAAAGCTCGTTTATATTCTTTTCAACTGATGGCTGCCATTCTGATTTGGGTGACTTTGAAGGTGACTTCCCTACTTGGGAGCTTCGTCCTGACGAAGAAGCCAGTTGGCTACCTGGGATTGCGCTTATTGTGCAAACCCGAGCTTTGGTAGCTACGGACCGAAAAAACTAAAAACTGAAAGTAAATACGGAGAAACCGACCTTGCCTTGCGCTTGGTCGGTTTTTTTTCATTTAAAGCAAAAAGGCCTTTTCTCCATAGTCAGCTTAATTTTTAACCAAAAATATAAATATGTATAACTCGGAACATCTATAAGAATTTCCTCCCCACAGGGAGGGAAAGGAATTAAAATGCAAAATCTTATCGTTGCTTTTGGGGTGGTGTTTGCACCTTACCCAGTATTAATCCTAGGGCTTGTCGTAGCGTTTTTTATACGCTCACAGCAGCGGAGGACAGCTCCAAAACCTGTCAAACAGGTGGACGAAGTTGTCAAGCAGGTGAAGCAGCAGCCTAAAACTACTCAATCAGCGCCAATTAACTACTGGGCGCTAATTTCTCTGGTAGTTACGGGGATTGGCTTTGCAGCCCTCTGTGCAGCGGCATTTTCAGGAGTACCACTGGAAACTTTAAAGTGGTATGGGCTACCACTGGTGGTAACAGGCTTTCCAGCCTATATTTCCACCAAGTAAAACTCAAACGTCCTCGTACAATTGTGCGGGGACGAAGTCGTTAAAGCAGGCAAAACAAAAAAGACTCTCCGAAGAGAGCCTTTTTAAAAGGTCGAAAAACCTAAGCTGTCGTGCTTTGGCGCTCTACAGCAACATTAAGGCTAACAACAACCTCAGGGTGAAGGTAAACCTTCACGTCGTGGTTGCCAACTTCCTTAATAGGCGTACCAATCTGAATCTCAGAACGTGCCACAGTGATGCTCTTTTCAGCCAAAGCCGCTTCAATATCACGAGCCTTAACAGAACCGTAAAGAACACCTGTTTCAGAAGCTTGACGCTTAATCATAACCGTTAGGTCAGTAAACTGAGTTGCAAGTTCTTCAGCCCTTGTACGGCCTTCAGCCATAGAAGCTTCACGGTCTTTGCGCTCAGCTTCAAACTTAGCAAGGTTTTCTGCACTGGCAGGTAAGGCCTTACCACGTGGTAGCAAGAAGTTACGTGCGTAACCGCGGGAAACAGAAACTGTTTCGCCAAGCGTACCAACACCTTGAATTTGTTCTAATAAAATAACGTCCATGGTTTAACCCTCCTTTACTGGTTGCGGGTTGTGTATGGCAACAGGGCAAGCATGCGAGCACGCTTAATAGCCAGCGCCAATTCACGTTGTTTTTTAGCGGATACACCAGTGATGTGGCGCGGCAAAATTTTTCCAAAGTCGGAAATATAGCGGCCAAGCATACGGGCATCTTTGTAATCAATCGGGCGCGCTTTAGGGCCTGAAAAAGGGCAGCTTTTGCGACGCTGAAAGTAAGATTTACCAAGCAGGTTCGGCTGGTGCTTAGGGCGGCCATCCGGTGTTAAGCTGTAATCACGCTTTTCTTTACCTTCTTGGTTCTCTGCGCGCTCATCGCGGTCACGGTATTGTTTTGCTTCACGAGCCATGAGTCTGTCCTCCCTTACGCTTCTGCACTGGATGCGTCAGAATCGGCATCAGTGTCAAAATTTCTAGATTTAAATTTCATCATAACGGATGGTGTCTCATCCATTTCTTCAACACGGATTGTGTGGAAGCGGATAACATCCTCAGCTAGCTTTAGGTTACGCTCAACCTCAGCAACGGCATTACCAGCCATTTCAGCACCTAGCATTACATAGTAACCTTTTTTGTACTTGCGTACACGGTAGGCAAGGGTGCGTAGTCCCCAATTTTCTGTTTTGATAACTTTTCCATCCTGCTTGTTAATAATTTCAGACACGCGGTTTGAAATCTGGTCAACTTGCGTTGTAGCCACGTCAGGACGTACAATAAATACAACCTCGTAGAAGGCCATCATACATTACTCCTTTTGGTTTAACAGCCCAGAAACCCTATATTTCCGAGCAAGGTAGGCCTGACTTATACTGTTTTACCCAAAAAAAGCAAGCAAAAAAGCACTTAGGTGGTTGACCTGCTTGAGTCAAAGCTTACTATTGGCTGCAATAAAGAAGGAGTTTTGTATGAATAACCCTGCAGAAACAGCATTTGTTTTTCCTGGTCAAGGAAGCCAGCACCCTGGTATGGCGTCCGAATTTATGACAACGCCAAGCGTTGGCCCATTGTTTGAAGCGGCTGATGATATACTTGGGTATAAATTATCTGAAATTATGCAGAAGGGGACTGAAGAAGATTTACGTAAGACTGAAAACGCACAACCTGCGTTACTACTAGCAAGTGTCGCTGTATGGTCTTACCTCCAAAAACAAACAGGGAAAGCTCTCAATGAAATGGCTTCTATTGCAGCAGGGCACTCTGTGGGGGAATATGTTGCAGCCTGTATTACAGGAGTCCTCTCTTTTGAAGATGCTCTGAAGCTTGTTCATGCTCGTGGAAAAGCTATGGCAGAGGCTGTTCCCGCAGGGGAAGGAAGTATGGCTGCTGTTCTAGGTGGAACGTGGAATGACGTCTTTTCTACATGCCAGACAACAGGGTGTTTTGTTGCGAATGATAATGCAACGGGGCAGCTTGTTATCTCGGGGCCAACAGGGGCAATTGATGAGGCCTCTAACATGCTTGCTATGCAAGAAGTTAAAAAGATTATGCGGTTAGAGGTTTCAGGGCCTTTTCATACACAGGCAATGGAACCGGCAGCAGATACTGTGGCATCTGAGCTTGAGGCATTAAAGCTTTCTAAGCCGCTTATTCCACTTGTGATGAACGTAACAGCCGAGAAGACAACGAATACGACAGAAATAAAAGAAAATTTGATTGCTCAAATTACACAAATGGTGCGCTGGCGTGAAAGTATGCGTAACCTTGGTGAGAGTGGCATTACTCAAGTAGTTGAGCTTGGTAGCGGTAAGGTGTTAACAGGTCTGCTAAAACGGTGTGATAGCCGTTTGCAGGGAACAACCCTAAATACACCGCAAGATATTGACAATTGGATGGAAGCGTTAGAAGCTGCGGCCTAATAGCACGGTAGTTGATACTGGTTGCTATACGTTTATATAAAAATAAAAGGATAATTTTATGCAAAGCCTTAATGGTTTGACGGCGCTGGTAACAGGGTCTAGCCGTGGTATTGGAAAAGCCATTGCAGTATACCTGCAAGAAATGGGTGCCGATATTATTATATCAGGCTCAAACGAACAAACCCTCGCTGAGACTGCAAAGGAGCTGAATGGGTGTCGTTTTATCACCGCAAACTTGTCAGAACCCGAATCAATTGAAAAGTTGGCTCTACAAACTGGCGAAGTAGATATTCTTGTCAATAATGCAGGTATTACGCGGGATGCCTTGTTTCTGCGCCAAAGTGAGGACCAATGGAACGAAGTTTTGCGGGTAAACTTGGATGCAGCCGTGGCACTAACACGTGCGCTTACACCCCACATGGTGAAACAAGGATTTGGCCGTATTATTAATGTTTCCTCTATTGTGGCGCACATGGGGAACATTGGCCAAACCAACTACATTACATCTAAAGCCGCTATTACAGGCTTTACAAAAGGGTTGGCAAAAGAAATCGCCCGTAAAGGCATTACAGTAAACTGTATTGCTCCGGGCTTTATTGAAACCAGCATGACAAAAGACCTTCCGGAAGCCGTCCATACCAAAATTATGGAGCAAATCCCCGCGCGGACTTTTGGTAAACCTGAAGACATTGCCGCCGCTGCAGGCTTTTTAGCTAGTAAAGAGGCACAATACGTCACAGGCACAACCCTTCACGTCAATGGTGGTATGTATGTTTAATGAAAACTTTAGTAAGTTGGAGAAGGGGAGTTTCAAAAGACTCCCTTTCTTAGGTTAATTTTTGTACAAAATTTGACGTTTTTTTACTTTTTTGCACCAAAATGTTGACAAATTTTTTTTGAAAAGTTAGAAACCTCTCAACACGTAATTTTTCATTTGAAGTAAAAACTTTCCTGTTTTGCCTGAATATAATGATTTCAGCGTACAGGCGAAAGGTACCAGCCCTCTAAGTATATTGGGATGCCGAATGCTCAACGCTTAGGGGCTGGTATTCAAGGCTGTGAGCCTTGGTTTTTGACGAGGAAAGCCGAAAGCCAGGGGGAGGGAGTTGCGCACAACTAACGGGGGCAGAGCGCAACTCCCAATGAATTCTAATTTTAAGGTGGTTTTGCCCGATCTGTATTCGCCCACCTTAGAGTCAGCCTTGAGAGTAGAAGAGGACAGCTCCTCTTCGTAAACTCTCTCGGCTTGAGTTTCGAATCCCTCAGCAAATAGGGTGTTACTCTCTTGAGTAACGCTGAGGTAAAGCGCACCTTTCACTTGAACTCGGATTAGAGTTTAAGTGGGGGGTGTTGCTTTTTAAATAAAATCAATAAAAATAGTATCCAATGCTTGACATCCCCTTGAACTTACGGTAAACCGCCCCACACATCAGTAATAGATGAAGCAGAGAGTGCCCTGAGAATGCCAAAGTTATAGGGTACGGTAGGACCCCCAAAAGGATGGCGACTGGGTCCGTTTGTTTTTGTCTAATACTGTATAAAGATAGGTTCACAGGCCTCTAGGAAGGTAATGTATAGGACAATTACCCGCCTAAGCCTACAAGGAGTAGAAACCAGATATGGATGCGACCCAAAACATTAAAATCCGCCTGAAATCATATGATCACGCGGTTTTGGATGAATCCACAAAAGAGATTGTAGAAACGGCAAAGCGGACCGGTGCTAAAGTGCGCGGGCCTATTCCATTGCCAACAAATATTGAGCGTTTTTGTGTACTACGTTCCCCTCACGTGAATAAAAAGTCTCGTGAGCACTTTGAGATGCGTACACACAAGCGTCTGATGGAAATTTTAGAACCAACACCACAAACAATTGATGCGTTGATGAAGCTAGACCTAGCTTCTGGTGTTGATGTACAGATTAAATTGTAAGGCGGGGGACTGAAAAATGCGTACAGGCCTAATTGCCAAAAAAGTAGGGATGACTCGTGTATTTGACGAGACTGGTCGTCACGTTCCTGTAACTGTATTGCAGGTAACAGATGCTGAAGTTGTTTCTCAAAAAACAGAAGAGAAAGACGGTTACACAGCTATTCAAATTGGTGCTTTTAACCAAAAAGAACAGCGTGTTAGCAAGCCGATGCTAGGGCACTTTAAAAAAGCTAAAGTTGCTCCTAAGCAAGTGGTAAAAGAATTTCGTGTAGATGCGGATAACCTTATGGAAGCAGGCGCTGCTGTAAAAGTAGACTTGTTTGCCGAAGGTCAGTTTGTTGACATTACAGGGAACAGCAAAGGGTGTGGTTTTACAGGGGCGATGAAGCGTTGGAACTTCGCTGGATTACGTGCAACGCACGGTGTATCCATTTCTCACCGTTCCCATGGTTCTACCGGTCAAAACCAAAATCCTGGTAAAGTTTTTAAAGGTAAAAAGATGGCTGGTCACTCTGGTAATGAACGTATTACACAACAAAACTTAAAAATCGTTAAAGTTGACACTGACAAAGGTGTTCTTTTGGTAAAAGGTTCCGTACCTGGCTCCAAAGGGCAAGTTGTTCTTGTACGTGATGCGGTTAAAAAGACGGCTTAGGAGAGGATTGAACGATGAAAATGGACATCATTAACCTAGACGGTAAAAACGTTGGAAGTCTGGACTTGGCTGATAGCGTTTTCGGTCTGGCCGAACGTAAAGATTTGTTACACCGCGTTGTAACTTGGCAGCTGGCTCATGCCCGTCAAGGAAGCGCAAACACCAAGTGCCGTGGAGAGATTTCTCGCACAAGTGCTAAGCTGTACCGTCAAAAAGGGACAGGGAATGCACGTCACGGTTCTAAGCGTTCTAATATTTTTGTAGGCGGTGCAACTCAGTTTGGACCAAAACCTAGAGATTTCGGGTTTAGCCTAAACAAAAAAATTCGGACACTAGCTCTAAAAACAGCGTTGTCCAGCAAGTTAGCACGTAAAGAGGTGGTTGTTATTGATAAAGCAGCTACTAAAACGCACAAAACAAAAGATTTGGCCGCTCAACTAGCAAAGCTTGATCTTCAAAGCGCAACATTCATCGTTGACAGCTACGATGATAACTTTGATAAAGCAAGCCGTAACTTGCCTCATATCAAGGTAATGCCAACAGAAGGGGCAAACGTTTACGACATTTTGCGTCAAGATAAATTGGTATTGACGGAAGAGGCCGTAAAACTGCTGGAAGTTCGTTTGGTAGGTACTTCTGCACCAGCTAAAGCTGAAGAAGTAAAAGAGAAAGCACCAGCCAAAAAGCCTGCTGCTAAAAAGCCAGCAGCTAAGAAAACGACTGCGAAGAAGGAGGCTGAATAATGGCCAAAGCACAACCGACAGAGCGTATGTTACAAATTTTGAAGCGTCCGCTGGTAACTGAGAAAACAGCAGCGCAAGCAGAGGGTAACTGGGTAACTTTTGAAGTTATTACTGATGCTAGAAAACCAGAAATTCGTACAGCAATTGAGCGTTTGTACGGTGTAGACGTACTACAGGTAAATACCTTGATTCAAAAAGGAAAACGTAAAGGTTTTCGCGGAGTTTCAGGTAAACGGAGCGACATGAAAAAAGCCTTTATTAAGGTGAAAGATGGTCAATCTATCGATGTTGCAGCTGGTCTGTAAAGAGAATTGTAAGTAAAGATTAAATAGAGAAAGAAGGTCAAAGCAAATGGCGCTGAACACCTACAAACCAACATCTCCGGGCCGTCGCCAGCTGGTAACGGTAAACAAAAGTCACTTGTACAAAGGGGCTCCTGAGAAAACACTGGTTGAATCTACAAAAAAATCAGGCGGTCGTAACAATACCGGACGTATCACTGTGCGTCGTCGTGGTGGTGGACACAAACGTAAGTACCGTATTATCGACTTTAAACGTAATAAATTTGATGTTGCGGCTAAAGTTGAACGTCTTGAGTACGATCCGAACCGTAATGCATTTATTGCGCTTATTCAGTACACAGATGGTGAAAAAGCTTACATTTTGGCACCACAGCGTGTTCAGCCGGGCGATACCGTTATGGCTGGTACCGAGGTTGATATTGTGCCAGGTAACGCATTGCCATTGAAGAACATTCCTGTTGGTACAGTTATTCACAATGTTGAAATGAAACCTGGTAAAGGTGGACAAATGGCGCGTGCTGCTGGGACATACGTTCAAATTATTGGACGTGATGGTATGTTGACACAGCTACGTTTGGCTTCTGGCGAAACACGTGCTGTACACGAAGATTGCATGGCAACAGTTGGAGCTGTCTCAAATCCCGAGCACAACAATACACAGCTTGGTAAGGCTGGTCGTTCCCGTTGGTTGGGTAACCGTCCTAAGGTTCGTGGTGTTGTGATGAACCCTGTTGATCACCCACACGGTGGTGGTGAAGGTAAAACATCAGGCGGACGTCATCCTGTGACACCTTGGGGTAAACCAACAAAAGGAGCCAAAACACGGGCGCCTAAGAAGCCAAGCAATAAGATGATTATCCGGTCTCGTCACCAGGCGAAGCGGAAGTAATGCTTGACAAAAAAGAGGTTTAACAGTACGCAAGAGCGCACTGCAACAAAGATAGAAGAGTAAAGAGAGAGCGAAAATGGCACGTTCAGTTAAAAAGGGACCTTTTGTAGACCATCACTTGATGGCAAAGGTTGAAAAAATGCTAGAAGGCGGTAAGAAGCAGGTTATTAAAACTTGGTCACGCCGTAGTATGATTATGCCTGAGTTTGCAGGGTACACATTTGCAGTACATAACGGTAACAAGTTTGTTCCTGTTCTTGTGACAGATAATATGATTGGTCACAAGTTAGGTGAATTCGCCCCAACCCGTACATTTGGCGGTCATGGCGATAAGAAAACGAAGAAGTAGTAGGAAAGTAGGACAATGAGCAAGCAAAGCACTCCGCGTCGTTTAGCTGATACCGAAGCCCGCGCAGTTTTACGTGGTATTAAAGGTAGTCAGCAAAAAGCAGGCCTAGTACTAGCGATGATTCGTAACAAACCTGTAGAGCAGGCATTGGCCGATTTGCAGTTTAGTCGCAAAGGCTTGGCTGTGGACGCACAAAAATTATTGCAATCAGCTATTGCAAATGCTGAAAACAATCACGATCTAAACGTAGATAAGTTATTTGTAAAGGAAGCATATGCCGACAAATCTATGGTGCTAAAGCGTTTTCGCGCACGGGCACGTGGCCGTGCTGCTAAAATTTTGAAGCCGCGTTGTCATATGACAATCGTGGTTGCTGAAAAAAACGAACCTAAAGCCGAAGCGGCTAAAGCGTAAAGGAAGGACGACGTATGGGACAAAAAGTAAATCCGATCGGCCTGCGTTTAGGGATTAACAAATCTTGGCAATCTTTATGGTTTGCCGGAAAAGATTATCCAGCCCTATTGCAGGAAGATGAGCAAATCCGTAAGTTTTTGAACAAGCGTCTTAAAAATGCCGGAATTGCACGTATCGTGATCGAACGCCCAAGCAAAAAGTGCCGCGTGTTTATCCACACAGCTCGCCCTGGTGTAATCATCGGTAAAAAAGGTGCTGAAATTGAGACTTTGCGTAAAGAGTTGCAAAAGCTAAGTAGAGACGAAGTTCTACTAAACATTGTAGAAGTGCGTAAGCCTGACATTGATGCGCAGTTGGTTGCTGAGAATGTAGCAAGTCAGCTAGAGCGTCGCGTTTCTTACCGTCGCGCAATGAAACGTGCTGTACAAAATGCACTGACAAACGGTGGCGAAGGAATTCGTATTTGTTTGTCTGGTCGTTTGTCTGGTGCTGAGATTGCACGGACCGAGTGGTACATCGAAGGTCGTCTGCCGTTGCACACATTACGTGCGGACATTGATTATGGTTTTGCTGAAGCCCAAACCACATACGGTGTGATTGGTGTGAAAGTATGGGTAAACCACGGTGAGAAGTACACAGTGGATCGCCCGTCTGCAGAGCAAACAAATTAAAGTATAAGTTTAAGTTGAAGGAATACAGCAATGCTGCAACCGAAAAAAACCAAATTTAGAAAAGCCCACAAAGGTCGTATTCACGGCAATGCTAAGGGCGGAACAGATGTAAGCTTCGGTGATTTTGGCTTAAAAGCGACAACACCTGAGCGTGTGACCGCACGTCAAATTGAAGCTGCACGTCGGGCTATGACACGTTACACAGGCCGTGCTGGAAGAGTTTGGATTCGCATCTTTCCAGATGTACCAGTATCCTCTAAGCCAGCCGAGGTTCGGATGGGTAAAGGTAAAGGATCACCAGAATTTTGGGTTGCACGGGTTAAACCTGGCCGTGTGATGTACGAAATCGGTGGTGTTCCTGAAGAAATGGCGCGTGAAGCGTTCCGTTTGGCTGCAATGAAATTGCCTGTAAAGTGCAAATTCGTAACGCGTCAACACGGGTAAGGGAGAAAAGTTAAAATGGCTGCAATACAGATTCAAGAGTACCGCGGAATGACTGCGGCACAAGGAAAAGAAGCTTTGCTAAAGCTACGCAAAGAGCAAATGAACTTACGTTTCCAAAAAGCGACAGGGCAGTTGGAAAACCCAAATCGCTTACGTGAAATAAAGTTGGAAATTGCACGGTTAAAAACAGCAGCGGTAGAGCTTGCTGCTAAAGAGAAGGGGCAAAACTAATGCCAAGACGAGTTCTACAAGGTGAAGTAGTAAGCACCAAGGCTGATAAAACTGCTGTGGTATTGGTGGAGCGTACAGTGACGCACCCGCTGTATGGTAAAACAATGCGTAAAAGCAAAAAATACCATGCACACGATGCAGACAATAGCTGCACAGTGGGGCAAAAGGTTCAAATTATTGAAACAACACCTATTTCTAAGTTGAAACGCTTTGAGGTGTTGAACACTGAAACAAGCGCAAAGGCGTAAGGAGAGTAAAACAATGATTCAGGTCGAAACACAGCTGAACGTAGCGGACAACTCTGGTGCTCGTCGCGTACAGTGTATCAAGGTGCTTGGTGGCTCTAAGCGTCGTTATGCTCGCATCGGTGATATTATCGTTGTGAGTGTTAAGGATGCTCTACCACGCGGAAAAGTGAAAAAAGGTGATGTAGCACGCGCAGTTGTTGTACGTACAGCTAAAGAAACTCAGCGTAAGGACGGTACGGCTATTCGTTTTGACCAAAACGCAGCTGTACTTGTGGACAAAAAGAACGAGCCTGTAGGAACACGTATTTTTGGCCCAGTAGCACGTGAGTTGCGCGCACGTAAATTTATGAAAATTGTGTCATTGGCACCGGAGGTACTTTAAAATGGCAACATTAAATTCGAGATTGAAAAAAGGTGACGAAGTTATCGTCATCACTGGTAAGGATAAAGGTAAGAAAGGGAAAATCACATCAGTGGATACCCAAGAAAACCGTGTTGTTGTTGCTGGTATTAATCAGGTTAAAAAACACATCTCTCAACGCGAAGCAATGCGTCTTCAACGTGAGCCAGGTGTGGAAACAAAAGAAATGCCAATTCAGGTATCCAACGTTATGTTGGCCGATCCTAAAACAGGTGAACCAACACGTGTAGGTGTTAAGCTGGATGAAAAAGGCAATAAAGTGCGTTTTGCTAAAAAGAGCGGCGAAACGATAGATACAATTAAACAGGCGAAGAAGTAGGGCTAAAAGATGGCATATACACCACGCTTTAAGGAGCTTTACAACAACGAAGTAAAAGGGTTGTTGGCAAAGCAGTTTGAATACAAAAATGTAATGCAAACTCCAAAGCTTGAGAAAATTGTTCTCAACATGGGAGTTGGCGAAGCATCTCAAGATCGTAAGGCAGTTGAAAACGCAGTTGCAGATATGCGTTTGATTGCAGCTCAAGAGCCTGTGGTAACACGTGCTCGCAAATCTATCGCTGGTTTTAAAATCCGTGAAGGTATGCCGATTGGCTGTAAAGTAACGCTACGCGGTACTATGATGTACGAATTTTTAGATCGTTTAGTGACAATCGCACTGCCACGTGTACGCGACTTTGAAGGCATTTCTGCTAAATCTTTCGATGGTCGTGGAAACTATGCTTTAGGGATTAAAGAGCAAATCATTTTCCCTGAGATTGATTTTGACAAGACAGATAAAATTCGCGGGATGGACATCATTATTTGTACATCCGCTAAAACGGATGAAGAGGCAAAAGCACTGCTTGCAGGCTTTGGTATGCCTTTCCGTAAGAAGATTCAGTAAAGGAGAGACCAACTGGAATGGCTAAAGTAGGGATGATTAACCGGGAAGCTAAGCGTACACGTTTAGCAAACAGAGACGGTGAAAAACGTATAGCTCTGAAAGCAATCATTAAAAATGAAGAGCTTTCTTTTGAAGAGCGTATGGCAGCGCGGGACAAACTGAACAAGCTACCACGTGATGGTGCTAAAATTCGCGGCCGTAATCGTTGTCAATTCACAGGTCGTCCACGTGGTTACCACCGTCGCTTTGGTATTTCTCGTGTAGCATTGCGTCAAATGGCTGCAAACGGTTTGTTGCCTGGTGTGAAAAAAGCCAGCTGGTAAGAGAAGGAATAAAATTATGACAATGAACGACCCAATTGCAGATATGCTAACACGCCTCCGTAATGGGCAAGGTGCCCGTAAGAAAGAGGTTATAATTCCTGCATCACGCTTGAAAAAAGCTGTTCTAAACGTATTGACTGAAGAAGGTTACTTGCGCGGCGTAGAAGAGGGGACTGATGACAAAGGTCACCCAACACTAGTAGCGCAAATGAAATACTACCAAGGTAAACCTGTAATGAGTGAAATCAAGCGTGTTTCTACACCTGGTTTACGTCAGTACAGCCCTTCTCAGGAAATTCCAATGGTACGGACTGGTTTGGGAATTACAATTGTTTCTACCTCTAAAGGGGTAATGACAGACACAAGCGCACGCGCCCAAAACGTGGGTGGCGAAGTATTGTGCCAAGTATTTTAATATTAATTTAAAGAGAAAAGTAGGGAGTATTAAGGTCCATGTCTCGTATAGGTAAAGCTCCAGTAGCTATTCCACAAGGGGTAGAGGTGGCTCTGAACGGACGCAAAATCCGCGTTAAAGGCCCTAAAGGTGAACTAAGTTGGGATTTACCACATGATATAACAGCGAGTGTAGCTGATAATCAAGTGGCTCTAACAGTTGCTCAAGAGCAGAAACGTTATCGCGCCATGTGGGGAACATCACGTGCGTTGATTGCCAATATGGTAACAGGTGTGACAGAAGGTTATAACATTCCACTAAAGCTTATTGGTGTTGGTTATCGTGCTAACATGCAAGGTAACAAGCTTGTGCTAAACGTTGGTTACAGCCACCCTGTTGAAATGGAATTACCTGCTGGTGTTTCTGCTGTCGTAACGGAAAACACAGATGTTGCAATTTCCGGTATTGATAAGCAAAAAGTTGGTGAGTTTGCTGCAAATGTACGCCGTGTACGTCCGCCTGAGCCATTTAAAGGTAAGGGTATCCGCTACGCAAATGAGTACATTGCAATGAAAGAAGGTAAGAAGAAGTAAACCTAGTTTACGGATTACCAAGAATTCAAGGGGGGCAATTAGCCCCCCTTATTTTTCACAATAAACAAGTTTTTAGGAAAAATACCTTGCCAAAAGCCTCATTTACCCCTATAAGCCCACATGAGGGTTTGTATTCAAAACCTCCCTTGGGTTTGGAGAGAGTCAATACCAAGGTAATGTGCCGGCAATAAATTAATTTAAGTTGCTGGGTAACTAAGGAGAAATAAAATGACGAATCATAATAATCGTGGTTTGCGTGCGTCTCGTACACGTCACACGCTAAAAACTGCGGCACGTCGGAACGATCGGGCTCGTTTGTCCGTGTTTCGGAGTAATGTGCACATTTACGCGCAAATTATTAGCGATGCAGAAGGTAAAACCCTTGTATCTGCATCCACGGTTGATAAAAAACTGCGCAAAGATATTAAAAATACAATGTCCGCTGAAGCTGCTGTAACAGTAGGAAAAGAAATTGCCAAGCGCGCAACAGCCGCTGGCATTAAGGACGTTTATTTTGACCGTGGGGGCCGCCAATACGCAGGCCGTATTAAAGCACTAGCTGACGCTGCACGCGAAGCTGGCCTCAACTTCTAAGGAGATTTTAAAAATGGCATTTGTAGAACGTCAAAATGAACGTAGCGAATTAGTTGATAAGCTGGTTGGTGTACGTCGTGTCGCCAAAACAGTTAAAGGTGGTCGCCGTATGGCTTTCTCCGCAATCGTAGTTGTAGGAGACGAAGGTGGCCGTGTTGGTTGGGCAAAAGGTAAAGCACGTGAAGTGCCGGATGCTGTGCGTAAAGCAACAGACTCCGCCAAACGTGGTATGGTACGTGTACCAATGCGCCATGGTCGTACAATCCACCATGAAATTGAAGGTCGTTTCGGAGCTGCTAAAGTAATTCTTAAGCCAGCTGTTCCTGGTACAGGGATTATCGCAGGTGGTCCAATGCGTGCTGTGTTTGAAGCCATGGGGATGAAAGACATTGTTGCTAAGTCCTTAGGCTCTAATAATCCATTTAACCTAATCAGTGCAACGTTTGATGCTTTTGAGCGCATGGAAACACCACGTGCTATCGCTGCTAAGCGTGGCCTAAAAGCAAGTGACTTGGTACTATACCGCCAAGAAGCTGCTAAAGGTGATGTAGACGCGAAAGAAGAGTCTGAAAAAGCTGCTGAAGAAGCAAAAGCAAAGAAAGCTGAGAAAAAGGCTGCTCCTAAAAAAGCCGCTAAAAAGCCAGCTGCAAAGAAAGCTCCTGCTAAAAAAGCAGAAAAAACAGACGTAAAAGCCGATGCGAAGCCTGCAAAAGAGGCAAAAGCTGAAACAAAAGAAGCTAAGGCAAAGCCAGAAGCTAAAACTGAGGAGGCTAAGTAATGGCTAAAAAGAAAACAGTTGCTGTAACACAAGTAAGCAGTGCGATTGCTCGGGAGAAGTCCCAGAAAGCAACGCTAAAAGGCTTGGGGTTACGTAAAATTGGTCAAACACGTGAATTGGAAGATACACCTTCCGTACGCGGTATGATTGACAAAGTAAAGCACTTAGTACGCGTAGAAGCTACTAAGTAACGATAAATGGCGAAAAGATAAGGGAGACCGAGTCATGAAACTAAATGAACTGCACGATAATAATGGTGCTCGTAAATCCGCAACCCGTTTGGGTCGTGGTATCGGAAGTGGTAAAGGTAAAACAGCTGCACGTGGTGTAAAGGGGCAAAAATCTCGCTCTGGCGCAAGCATCCGCCCAGGGTTTGAAGGTGGACAGCGTCCATTGTACCTACGTTTGCCAATGCGTGGATTTACTAACAAATTCCGTAAAGAGTACACAATTATCAATGTGGGAACTTTGCAAAAGCTAGTAGACCTTGGCCGTGTTGATAGTGCTAAGCCTGTGACAATGGAGACATTGCAAACAGCAGGTTTCACTAAAAAAGCTGCTAAAAATGGTTTGAAAATTCTTGGTACAGGTGAACTGAAAGCCAAGTTAACAATTCAAGCTGCGGTAGCTTCCAGATCAGCTCTAGATAAGGTATCTAAAGCTGGCGGTAAAGTGGAACTTCCTGCTAGCAAGTAGTGTTGTTTTGCATCCTTTTGAGAAAAAAGGGCATTTTTAGGGGAATCTTGCTGCATATTTTTATGTTATCTGGCAAGATTCCTCTAATTTTTTAGGAAAGAATAGAAGAGAGACCTTAATAATGACGAATGCTGTATTCGGCAATCAATCTGAAGTAGCAGATTTACTAAGCCGAGCAAAAGACCTTCAAAAGCGCATATTATTCGTTCTTGGCGCATTTATTATTTACCGCTTAGGAACCCATATTCCACTGCCTGGAATAGATGCAGGAGCCTTGTCTGCTTACCAAACTCAACTTCAGCAGGGGGTGTTTGGGTTGTTTAATATGTTCTCAGGTGGGGCTTTTAGTCGTATGGCCATTTTTGCTCTAAATATCATGCCATATATTACAGCGTCCATTATTATTCAATTGATGTCTGCCACGTCTCCCACTTTATCTGAGTTAAAGAAAGAAGGGGAAGTTGGTCGCCGTAAAATTACGCAGTATACGCGTTATTTAACGGTTGTATTGGCTTTTGCTCAAGGGGTTGGTTTAGCTTCAGGTATCGAAACACAAACCGTCTCAGTTGGTAATGAAGTTGTAAACCTAGTGATTAACCCTGGACTAGCATTCCGTTTACAAACAGCTCTTACCATTATGACAGGAACCATGTTCCTTATGTGGTTGGGTGAGCAAATTAATGTAAAGGGAATCGGTAACGGTATTTCCCTCCTTATTTTTGCTGGTATCGTTGCTGAGATGCCTTCCATGGTGGCTCAAATTGTTGAGCTAGCTCGTACAGGCGCATTGAGCGGGTTTGTTGTAATAGCTATTTTGGTCGGGATGCTTGCTGCTATTTTCTTCATCACATTTATGGAAACAGCTCAGCGTCGTATTGCTGTTCAGTACCCCAAACGTCAAACAGCAGCAGGAAATGTTATGTCTGAAGCCAACCATTTGCCACTAAAAGTAAATATGGCAGGGGTGATTCCACCTATTTTTGCGAGCGCACTGCTTATGGCGCCTATAACGGCTGCATCCTTTGCACCTAACAGTGCATGGGCTCAGTTTATTGGGGCTTGGATATCTCCAGGTAAGCCAGTGTATATTGCCCTGTTTGTTGCAATGATTTTCTTCTTCTGCTTTTTCTACACGGCAACAGTTGCCTTTAATGCAGAAGAAACAGCTGATAACTTGAAGAAAAATGGTGGATTTCTACCGGGTATTCGCCCAGGTCAAGCAACAGCTAAGTACCTAGATAGCGTTGTGACGCGTTTAACTGTACTAGGCGCAACATACATTGCTTTCGTATGTGCCGTGCCAGACTTGCTTCATGCAAACCAAACAATCCCTATGTATATTGGTGGAACTAGTTTATTGATTATGGTGAGTGTGACAATTGATACTGTTTCTAGAATTCAGTCAGCAATTATTGCTCAAAAGTACGAAAGCCTCTTAAAGAAAAGTGCTTTGCGTGGCCGTCGCCAGAAAAAATCATAACTGTAACAATAAAAGAAAAAGGTAACGGAAAAATGATTTTATTGCTTATTGGTCCTCCAGGGGCAGGTAAGGGAACGCAAGCTTTGCGTTTGGCAAACCAGTACGGAATAGCTCATATTTCTACAGGAGATATGTTCAGAGATATCAGTAAAAACCCGCAAACAGCCTTGGAAAAAGAGGTTAAAGAAATCATGACACGTGGGGATTTAATTCCCGATGACGTGACAATTGGTTTGGTTGAAGAGCGCATTAAACGGCCTGATTGTGAGAAAGGATTTATACTCGACGGTTTTCCACGCACAGTCCCTCAAGCGGAAGTGCTTGACAAGATGCTGGAAAATGTGCATAAACCGCTGGATTATGTGTTTCTTTTCGAAGTAGATGATGAAGCGCTAGTGGAACGCAAGGCCGGTAGGTTGTTTGCGCCACAAAGTAAGCGGGTATACCATAAAACGTATAATCCGCCAAAAGAACCGGGAAAATGTGATGAAACAGGTGAAAACCTTATTCAGCGCGATGACGATAAGCCTGAGGCAACCCGTCACCGTTTGAGTGTTTACCAAAAGCAAACAGCACCGGTAATTGCGTATTACGATGAAACAAAACGTATAACGCGACTAGACGGCATGGGAAGTATGGATGAAGTCTTTACCTCTCTATGCGAAGAAATTGATAAATAAAGGTATTGGAAACGCATGGCAAAGGCCGACGTAATTGAACTAGAAGGTGAAGTAGTAGAAGTATTACCAAACACCATGTTCAAAGTTAAATTGGAAAATGGCCATGAGATTTTGGCGCACATTTCTGGAAAAATGAGGCAGTTTAACATCCGCATTTTAGAAGGAGATAGTGTAACGGTAGAAATGACACCATATGACCTAAGTAAAGGTCGGATCACCTACCGTAAGAAATAATTAAAAGGGAAGGGTAAGCAAATGAAGTACCAATCTTCTATTCGTGCTGAACGAGGACGGCACCGTAACCTACAGGTTTCTGGTAAGCGTCGTAATAAGGCCGGTAAATTTTTGGGGCGCCTTGTAGTGAAAATGCGTAACCGTCGTTTGAACGGTAAGGCAGGTCGCTACGCAGTGACTCAAGGGTAATAAAGTTAAGAAAAAACTTGACTTTTGTACTCAGCTTGATAAGTTTCGGCCTCAGTGGGCGTTCTTTGGACGCTGAGTTATTGATTAATTTAATGAAAAAGGGGGTGTAGCTAGTGGCACGTATCGCTGGTGTGAATATCCCGACAGACAAGCAAGTGTGGGTTTCTTTAACCTACATTTTTGGCATTGGCCGTAAGTCTAGTCAGGACATTCTTAAAAAAGCTAAAATTAAACCGGAAACACGCGTAAAGACTCTGTCTGATGAGCAGGTTGCGAAAGTACGGGATATTATTGAAAAAGAGTACGCAGTAGAAGGGGATCTTCGCCGTAAGATTTCATTGGATATTAAGCGTTTGATGGATTTGGGATGTTACCGTGGTTTGCGCCACCGTCGTAACTTGCCTGTGCGCGGTCAAAGCACACACTCCAACGCGCGTTCTCACAAAGGTCCACGTTCTGGCGTGGTGAAGAAACGCTAAGGGGGAGAAAGAGATTATGGCAAAAGCACAAACCCGCCTAAAGCGGAAAGATCGTAAAAATATTTCTAGCGGTGTAGCGCATATCAATGCGACGTTTAACAACACGCTTGTAACAATTACTGATGCTCAAGGAAACGCAGTTTCCTGGTCTAGCGCTGGTCAGCAAGGTTTTAAAGGTTCTCGTAAGGGAACACCATTTGCTGCACAGCTGGCTGCCGAGGCTGCTGGTCGCGCTGCGATGGATCATGGCATGAAAGTTTTGGATGTAAATATTAAAGGCCCAGGTTCTGGACGTGAATCTGCATTACGTGCTCTACAGGCCGTTGGCTTTGAAATCCAAATGATTAAAGATGTTACGCCGATTCCACACAATGGTTGCCGGCCACCTAAACAACGTCGCGTATAACGCTTAATTAAGCCTAACTGAAAAGACAAGGAGCACCCGCCCATGCAAATACAGGCAAACTGGAAAGAACTGATTAAGCCAAATAAGGTGAATATTGCAGCTGGTCAAGACGCCCGCAAATCTGCAACTTTCACAGTAGAGCCCCTAGAGCGTGGTTTTGGCCACACAATGGGAAACGCCCTACGCCGTATTTTGCTTTCTAGCCTGCAAGGTTCCGCTGTAACCCAGATTAAGATTGAAGGTGTTTTACATGAATTCTCATCCATGGATGGTATTCAGGAAGATGTAACAGACATCATTCTAAATCTAAAGGCAATGGCTGTTCGTTCTCACGCAACAGAGGCGAAAACTGTACAGCTAAAAGCAAAAGGCCCAGCAGTTGTTACAGCAGGAGATATTGATCTTCCAAGTAACATCGAAATTATTGATGCTGACCACTACATTTGCACACTAAACGAAGGTGCAGAGCTGAATATGGAACTAACAATCGACAACGGTAAAGGTTACAGCCCTGCTGGAAACCATGTACCTGAAGAGCAAGTTGTTGGTTTAATTCCAATCGATGCTGTGTTTTCACCTGTGCGCCGTGTATCTTTCAAAGTATCTGATGCGCGTGTAGGACAAACAACAGACTACGACAAGCTAACAATCAATATGGAAAGCAACGGTGTTGTTGCACCTGAAGATGCTTTAGCTTACGCAGCCCGCATTCTGCAAGATCAGCTATCACTCTTCGTGAACTTTGAAGAAGTTGAAGAGGAAACAGTTGTAGAAGAAGAGGAGCTGGATATCAATCCACATCTATTGATGAAGGTTGATGAGCTTGAGCTTTCTGTACGGAGCGCTAACTGCTTGAAGAACGAAAACATCGTTTACATCGGTGATTTGGTTCAGAAATCTGAGTCTGAAATGCTTAAAACGCCAAACTTTGGCCGTAAGTCTCTTAACGAAATCAGAGATGTATTGGTTCAAATGGGGCTTGGCTTAGGTATGAAGCTAGAAGGCTGGCCGCCTGAAAACGTTGAAGAATTAGCCCGTAAGCTAGATAAAAATTACTAGTCTACGGTAGGAAGAAAGAGGATAAAGAAATGAGACACGGAATTGCTGGACGTAAGTTTGGTCGCACATCCGCTCACCGTAAAGCCATGTTTTGTAACTTGGTGACAGAGTTGGTGCGTCACGAGCAAATCAGCACAACACTGCCAAAAGCAAAGGACTTGCGGCGTGTGGTGGAGCCAATTATCACAAAAGCACGGGAAGATAGCGTTGCTGCGCGTCGTGAAGTAGCAAAAGTTATTAAGGATGCTGATGTTTTGCGTAAACTATTTACGGAAATTGCACCACGCTTTAAGGAAACACAAGGTGGTTACACACGTGTACTTAAGGCTGGTTTCCGTCAAGGTGACTGCGCACCAATGGCTATTATTGCCCTAACAGAAGGTAAAGCACCAACGGCTAAGCCTAAGGCTAAAAAAGCTGCAGCTAAACCTGAAGCAAAGGCTGCTGAGCCAAAAGCTGAAGAAAAAGTAGAAGCTTCTGCTCCAGAAACGTCTGCTGACACAGCTGAAAAACCTGCTGAAGAAGCAAAGTCTGAATAGACAGGCTATTAGTTATGAAAAAGCACCCTTTTGGGTGCTTTTTCTATGCGTTTGCTTTTTCTATAAATGCTAAAGCGTGGCGCTGCAAATCCTGTTCGTCAGGTAGTTTATCCATATTTTCACAATAAAAATTTCCAAAATATTGCGTGCGCTCGTCATTTAAATCCGCAAAAAATCCAACCATAGACCGCTGACCGACAATAGGAGGAGTGGAAGATGAGAAAGCACGTAGTATGCCATCATATCCTCCTCGGTCTGTCGGTAAAACAGGGGGTATCATTTGTCATATTAAAGTTAATAGCAATAAGGGATGAAGTGCAGGTAACATTTTGAGCTTGCCATGTACCTCTGTAACGCAAACTTTTGTCTTCATACAGAAAGAAAACCTGTCCATCTTCAATAGAATTTTGATGTATAGCAAAAAATCCGACAACACCTAAAACGGGACCTTCTTCGTGCTGTTCAGCGGTTATAGTTGGGCTGGTAAGAGTGTATATCCAATAAGACATAGGGAACCTTTATCGTTGTGGTACTAAAAATTTCCCAGGGGCAGGGAGCTGCCCAACCATCAGGCGTAAAATCGCTTTAGAATATTGAGAGTTGTTTACAGGTTGTTCAAAAGAGACAACCTGTAACTTCGCCAAAGGTAAGGTTGCTGTTTCTAAAATATCTCCAAGTTGTAAACCCGATTCTTGCCCAATTGGTAAAGAAACATGCTGCGGGTTAACCGTGCCAAAAACACGTGTTTGCCAAGAGGCTGCTTTGATATGAGGGAGAACTTGAGGGAGTATCTTTTGAATAGCCATCTGCGCAAGGTTTGAGTCAAGCTGGTTTTCCTGAATGGGAGGGGCAGGGTAAACGGTTTCCTTAGGAGGTGCTGAGACAGTAATGCTTCCTTGGGTAAGCGGAGTACCTGTAACACCTGTTAAAACAAAAGAAATAGCGTAATCAGCTTGCTGTTGAGTCTTCATAAGCTTTCCGACAAGGCGTGGTTGGCTGCCTTGCTGTAAACGCTGTTGAGCTGTAATTTGAAGGCGAAACATACCTGTTCCTATGGCAGAGGAAGGTAAAGTCGTCGCTTCAGCTTGTAACAATCTGGTAGCGGCTTCTTCTAAGGTTTTTTGTGGACTTAAAACATCTACTGTAAAGCGGTAGTGACGTGTAGGTGTAGCAGATTGCTGTATAGGCTCTGTTCGTGTAACAGGCGTTGTAACAGCAGGTAAAGAAGGTAAAATCACCGAAGGCGTTAAAGGCTCCAGCTCCCGTTGGGGAGAGGAGCCTTTAGTAGTATTCGTTGTTGTGCAACCAGCTAAAAAAGCTGCTGCACTTAACAAAAAGACCTTACTGGTGCTCTTTGTGTTCTTTATCATCTTCTTCGTGGCTGTCTTCTTTTTCTTGCTCTTTAATGCTAACCACTGCTTTTTCGCGTAGTTCTTTCAGGTAACCCTGAACGACAGTATGGCCAAGTTCTGCACGTAGTTGTTCTTGCACTTGTTCAAAGGAGGGGACATAAACGTCGTTTTTGTCTTCAACATAGATAACGTGCCAACCAAATTGAGTCTGAACAGGATCTTTGGCAATAGTACCGCGCTGGGTCCCAAAAGCAACTTCAGAGAAGGCAGGAATCATGGCTTCTTTACGGAACCAACCGAGGTCACCACCTGCAGGGGCGCTAGGGCCAACAGATTTTTCCTTAGCCATATCTGCAAAGTTTTGCGGTGTAACAACCTTCAAAAGGTCTTTTGCTTCTGCTTCAGTTTTCACTAAAATATGGCGTGCCTTAGTAGCTGGGTAAGCACGTGTTTGCTTGGTAGCTTCATAAGTTTGACGCAAAGCCTCATCGGTGAGCGTTTCATCCAACTTTTGCTTCAGTACAAAGTTGTTTACGAGCTGGTCGCGCGCATTTTCTAACTGCTTCTGGAATTCTTTGTTATCATCCAGCTTAATGCGTTTTGCCTCTTGGCGAATAAGTTCACGCTGGATGAGTTGTTCTAAAATTTGCTTACGAATTTCATCTTCACGGCCTTGTAGTAGTTGAGCAGGAATTGTCGCAAAAGGGCCTGCAATGTCTTCGGCATAAATCTTAGAACCGTTGACAATAGCAGCAACGCCACCGTGTTCATCCTTGTCACCGCAAGCAGCCAACATAACAGACAGGGCAACCGCACTGGCAAGGGTTAATTTTGTCATAAAAAATTGACGAGACATAGAACTATAACTCCTAACTTTTTGATATATAAGGTTTGTTTGTATTAATTAACTTCTTCTAAGTATTCTTCTTACCCTAAGAGATGACGGTACTTTGCCCGTATTGTGGCTAAAATGCAAGGGGGTTTGTACAATAAAAAGCAAAGAAAAAGCTTGACCTACAAGGGTATTTGACCATAAATCGCACGTCATGCATTATGAAGTTTGGATTAAACTATGCTAGATAGGAGCACAATGCGCTTCTTTTATAAAATATGGGAACACAAAATCTTCTTCTCCGTAGCATTATCGGAGACAGCGGCTGTACGTGGTCTTCATATTAGGGCTTTTTGGCCTGTTTTTGCTTGTATTCTCATTGCTTCCACGTGGCTAGGCCTCCTAGTTGTTGGGGAAAACGCCCGCGCACGCTTAGCTGCACGTATGGCGGGAGACGCACAGACAACAGCTTACCTAGATAAAATTGCAAAGCTAGAAGAAGAGAAGGAGGCACAGTCACGCCAAGTCTCTCTCATTGCTCAAGAGTTGGGAATCCTTCAAGCAAGGCTGGATCGCTTTGACGTAATCGGTGAAAAGCTGGGCTCAGACGAAGAGCTTGGTAAGCTGATAGGGGCAAATGAAATCCCAGGTGGGCAGGGTGGTCCAGAAGAGTTGGAATTTTTAGAAGTTCCTTCCTTAGAAGAGCTTCAAAAACAATTAGGAATTATCCAACGCGATGCTGACCGCGCGCAAGTTGCGTTAGAAACAGGTCTAGCGTTATCTATCAGCAAGCAAGAAATGCATGCAGGTATTCCGCACCATTTTCCGGTTGTGCACCCTCATGCGTATATAAGTTCTTCCTATGGCTCTCGTAAACACCCTATTACTAAAAAACGCCACTGGCACGGTGGGTTAGATGTAGCAGCGGGGTGGGGAGCACCAATTGTAAGCGCCGCTGATGGAGTAGTTGTTTATGCTGGCTACCGCTATGCATACGGCATTTTTGTAGAAATCCGTCATGCAAACGGTTTTTCGACGCGTTATGCACACCTTAAAAAAGCGACAGCAACAAATGGTCAGCAGGTTAAAGCTGGAGAATTGGTTGGGCTAATGGGGTCAACAGGTCGTTCCACAGGGCCTCACTTGCATTTTGAGGTATTAAAAAACGATGAATCCCTTAACCCATACACATTTGTAAAAGGTCACATGAAAACAGCTCGTAAAATGGGACGGGACGGTATAGGCGAGCGCCAAGTAGAAAAATGGAAAGAGCAGCAAAAGCTGGCGCAAAAGTAAAGCAGGAAGAAGGGGAGACTTCTTGCAAACCTTACAAATTTCCCCTATCCTCCGCATCACAATAAAGGAATAGAGAAGACGTATGAGCATCCCCCTATTGGGCAAAATCTTTGGCAATAAAAATGACCGTATTTTAAAAAAACTACGCCCTCTCGTAAGCAAAATTGGTGCGCTAGAAAACGAAATCCATAAAAATTCTGATGAAGAGCTAAAGCAGGCTTTCCAAGCGTTGAAAGAGCGTTACCAGCAAGGTGAAACGCTGAATGACTTATTGGTAGAATCCTTCGCGATAACCCGTGAAGCAGCTTTGCGTGCATTAGGTTTACGCCCTTTCGATGTCCAGCTAATGGGCGGTATCATCCTGCACCAAGGTAAAATTGCCGAGATGAAAACAGGGGAAGGTAAAACCCTCATGGCAACGTTGGCTGCCTCCTTGAATGCACTCTCTGGTAACGGTGTTCATATGGTGACAGTGAATGACTACCTTGCTCAGCGGGATGCTGAATGGATGCGCCCCGTATTTGAACAACTAGGCCTCACTTGCGCTTTTGTTACAAATAGTTTGGATAGTGAGGAACGTCGTGCTGCTTATGCTGCGGACATTACTTACGCAACTAATAACGAACTAGGGTTCGATTATTTGCGGGATAATATGTCCTACGCAAAAGAGCAGTTAGTTCAGCGTGGCCAGCCATTTGCTATTGTGGATGAGGTCGACAGTATCTTAATTGACGAGGCACGGACGCCGCTGATTATTTCTGGCCCTATGGAGGATAAAAGAGAGCTTTACTTCGCCATTAACGAAATTATTCCAAACTTTAAGGAAGAGGAAGACTTCGAGCGCGATGAAAAAATGCGTGCCATTACCCTTACAGATGAAGGAACAGATAAAGCCGAGCAACTTCTTATTCAAAAAGGATTAATGCAAGAAGGGGAAAGCCTGTACGACATCAGCCATGTCTCTCTTGTTCATCACGTTAACAATGGGTTGCGGGCGCACCACCTATTCCAAAAGGATGTTCACTACATTATAAAAGATGAACAGGTTGTTCTAATTGATGAATTCACAGGTCGTATGACACCAGGGCGTCGCCTGTCTGATGGCTTGCACCAAGCTATTGAAGCGCGGGAGGAAGTGCCGCTTCAGCAGGAAAACCAACAACTAGCTTCCGTCACGTTCCAAAATTATTTCCGCCTTTACACCAAACTGGCGGGGATGACAGGAACGGCTGAGACCGAAATAGAAGAGTTTCAAGAGATTTATAACTTGGATGTCGTCGTTGTGCCAACAAATGTGCCCATTGCGCGGGAAGATGCCGCAGACATCCTATTCCTTCACCGTGAGGGAAAAATAAACGCCGTTATTGAAGATATTAAGGACTGCTACCAGCGCGGCCAGCCTGTTTTAGTGGGAACAACCTCTATTGAAAAATCGGAAGAACTCGCTAAATACTTAGAGAAAGAAAAAGTGCCGCACCAAGTGCTTAACGCACGCTACCACGAGCAAGAGGCACAGATTATCGCCCAAGCAGGCCGTAAGGGAGCGGTGACTATCGCAACCAATATGGCAGGGAGAGGAACCGACATTAAGCTTGGTGGTAATCTAGAATTATTGCAAAGCCAAGCTAAAGATGAACATGAAGAAGCTGAGATAAAAGCAGCTTACGAAAAAGAAAAAAATGCCGTACTAGAGGCAGGTGGTTTACGCGTCATTGGAACCGAGCGGCATGAATCTCGGCGGATTGATAACCAACTGCGCGGACGTTCAGGTCGTCAAGGGGATGCAGGTTCTAGTGTTTTCTATCTTTCTGTGGAAGATGACCTTCTCCGTATTTTTGCTGGTAGCGGTTTTGCAGGGCGTATTGTGAAAACTATGCAAGATAAAAACGACGACCCGAATGAAAGCATCCAAAGCCGTATTTTCAGTAAATCGGTGGAAACAGCTCAACGTAAAATTGAGGGTATGCACTTTGATGCACGGAAGCATATTCTCAAATTTGATAATATCTTAAACGAGCAACGTAAAGTTATTTATGAACAACGTCGGGACATCCTAACTTCCAAGCAAGTGGACGACATCGTGCGGGACTTCCGCGCCGATATGTTGGATTTGGTACTAGAAACTCATATGTCAGAAGGCACCTCTGAGGAAACGTGGGATATTGAAAACCTGAACGAAGAGCTATACATGCTGTTTGATATTCAAGAACCTGTGGCCAAATGGGTAGAGCAGGGGACGGATATGGAAACAATCCACAAGCACCTTACGCAATCTATCGAAACAGCTTGGGCGAATAAGGAGAAAGAGCTTGGCAAGGAAATGCTTCGCAACTTAGAAAGCTACCTTCTGCTTCAAACAATAGACCGCCAATGGCGTGGCCACCTCCAACAGTTAGATCACCTGCGCCAAGGAATTAACCTGCGGGGCTATGCTCAAAAAGACCCGCTAAATGAATTCAGCCGTGAAGCTTTTGTTTTATTTGACCAAATGCTCATGAGCATCCGTCGGGAAACTGTGACACTTCTTTCCCGTTTACAGGTTGCGCCAGAGGACACACAAGCACTTGAAGAAGCTCAGGAAGAGGCTCAAGCACTAGTCAATCAATCTGGCACGCTAGAAGAGGAAAACCCGTGGGCTGATAAAAAAATTCCACGAAATGCCCCGTGTCCTTGCGGCTCAGGTAAAAAATTCAAGCATTGCCATGGCGCCCTAACCGCCGCCGCCTAACCACAAATGTTAAAAGGCACCGTGTTTTACAACACGGTGCCTTTTAACTGGAGTAAATAGCTAAAATTTACTTTCTTTCCATATACTCTCCCAGCGTAACGCCACAAAAGAATAGAAGAGAAAGCGTACAAGCCAAGATGAGTCCTGACTTGGTCTGAGCCATGCCATAAGTATTTTCAGCCCCATGGGTGATGCCAAAAAAAGTGCCCGTCAAAGCCAGAAGAAGTACAAACAAAATCCCCGTATTCTTCCAGCTTGGAACAAGACAGAAATAAATTGTTTCAGTTACTCTATCCCACTTCACGTTTTCTTCAAACCATTCAGGAATGATATGATTGAAAGTAAATATGATCAGGCCTGATATTCCCAAGAACGCTAAACACCCAATTACTGGTGGAAATATTTGATGTAAAAACAACAAAATAGCTTCTGACCTGTACGTTTGATGGTGCGCTTGCTGTAAAATATTGCTAAAAATGTCTTTAAATAAAACACCGAATACTATAGCTAAGCATGCACCAGTATAACAAAGCAGTAAATTAAACTGGAAGCATATTGTTGTGAGTAAGGTGAAGAAAAAACTTTGTAGGCGTTTTCCTTCAGCACTTTGCATAGTTACTATAGTTGTCCAAAAAAACAACCAAAATGGGAATGCAACAAGTAAAAGAAGTGCCATGGTTATCCCATAGCCATGTTGAATATCCTCTTTAGAGGGAGAAAAAAACAAGCCTGTAAGAAAAGCTAAAATGATTGCAACTATTAAAAATAGTCGTATTAATTGAAAACATATCCAGTTCTCCTGATAAAAGTTAAAGCCCCTGATTTTGTATACATTATTATACTACTAATAGCAATACTAAACGCAAACAGAGCCCTAAAAAGGGCTCTGTCGCAAAAGTGTAAAAAAATCTATTTTTTTGTATAGTTTCTCGACCTCTTGATAAGGCTAAAAGCATGGTGAAACCGCTTTACTAAAGGAGGTAAGCTTTTCACCAAGAGAGGTAGGGTCACTAAGCCTGATATAGCTAAAAAGTTTTGGGCCGTAAGTAGGTACTCCCAGTGAATATCTGCAGCTTCTTCAAAAGAGTCTGTAGATACAAGCTGAGAGCCTATGATTAGAAATACCCAGCCCGCAGCCGATGTGACAACAAAAACAGAGATATTATGCACTATCTCATAGTTAATAGTTTTGCCGAACTGCTGAGCTTCGTGCCGCCATATCTGACAAACAGATATAATGGCAAAAAACAGACCAATACCACCAAAAATAAAGATGCTAAAGTTCTGTAACATGAAACTTGGCAAAGAAAATCCAAAGTAACTTATCGCCACGCCAGTAGGAATTGTTACTGCTAACACAGAAATCACAAAAAGGTAGGTTAAATGGTGTGACCTGAGACAAATCAGTATGAAAGCAACAACTACTGAAATGGCATAGCGCGGTAGCACAGTGTAGAAAATTTCCAGCCATTCGCCCCATTTCCAATATTTAGCCAATTCATACCCATGCTCAAGCATGATATAGCCAACTACAACAGTTATAAAACTCGGCCATAGCCATTTATAGATATAAATATCATTTGATACATGAGCAATCCAGAGAGATAAAAATACAAGGGATAAGAGAGGGTAAAGCATCATTTTTACCGCTTCAGGTAGGTAGTCAAGAGGTGGTTTGGCGCCATTAAGAAAGAGCTGACCGCCCACGATAGCCGCCACCGCAAAAGAGATAGCCAAAAGTAAAAAAACAGCCACAGGCCGTTTATCAAGGTTAGACATAACATTCTCCACGAAGTTAGAAGATTAATAGAAGGTAAGTTCAAGTATTAAAATTTAATGATCAGAGTATGTATACGTTATTTTTGCATGCAAACCAAGCAATTTTCTGCTATCACCTTGTGTATGAATAATTTAAACACTCCGCGCGTCCGTTTTGCGCCGTCCCCCACGGGGCGGATGCATGTCGGTCACATGCGCGCCGCTTTGCCAAATGCCTTGTTCGCTAAACGCAGCAATGGGGCGTTTATCCTCCGTTTTGAAGATACCGATATGGAGCGACAGGTGCAGGATGCGGAGCAGGCGTTTCTGGCTGATATGGCGTGGCTAAACCTCACACCGGATGAATCTATTGCGCAGGAAGGCGCCACAGGCCCGTACAATACACTTGCACGGCATGAACGAGGTGATTATAAAAATGCCGTTCAAAAGCTTATGGATATGGGCCGTGCGTATGAGTGCTTCACCAGCCCTGAGGAGCTGGAAGTCATGCGCAAACTACAGCGGGCACGGAACGAACCACCTCGTTACGATAACCGCCACCGCGATCTAACTGAAGAACAAAAAGAGACATACCGCGCCGAAGGCCGCGTACCTGTCATCCGCTTTAAACTGGAAGACGGTGAAATTCGCTTTAACGACCTTGTCCGTGGAGAGCAAATCTTTCTAGCTGAAAACCTAGGGGGTGACCCTGTGATTGTCCGCTCCAGCGGCACACCACTATTTACCCTCGGGGGCGTGGTAGACGACATTAACATGGGCATTACACACGTCATTCGCGGGGAAGACCACGTGGTCAACACCGCCCAACAAGTACAAATTTTCCAAGCATTGGACGCTGAGCTACCAACCTTCGCACACTTGCCGATGATGCTAGACAAAGACGGTCATAAAATGTCCAAACGCCTAGGCGCGCTCAAAATTGAAGACCTGCGTCAGCAGGGGATTCTACCGCAAGCCATCAACAGTTACATGGCAGGCTTAGGTTTTAGTGAAGCCGCTCCGCTAGCTATGGATGAACTCGCTAACTGGTTTGACCTAACTAAAATTGGAAAAGCACCTGTACGGTTTGATGAAGAGCAACTCACACGTATTAATATGCACGTCATTCACGATTTATCGCTGGAAGATGTAAAACCGTACCTTAAGGATTTTCTACCGGAAGACGCCTTAAACCGCAGCCGTTTGGAGTACTTCTGGAATGCCGCGCGTGAAAATATTGAAACACTGGCAGACTTGAAAGACCTCTACCACATGGCTTTTGAAGAACCCGCTGCCGATGCTTCTATCCCCGCGGAAGATAAAGAGTACCTAACGGAAGCTCTGAACACTCTGCCAAGCGGAGACTTTACGCCGGAAACATGGAAAGAATGGACAGGCGTGCTAAAGGAAAAAACAGGCCGTAAAGGTAAACAGCTGTTTATGCCGTTGCGCAAAGCCCTTACAGGGCAAGACCACGGGCCGGATATGTCCAACCTACTACCTGTTATTGGAGAAGAAGCCGCCCGCACACGCCTATCCCGATGTTGCAGTTAGTTTTGTGCCCTTAACCGTTTGGGGATTATTCATAAAATACAAACGGCAAATACAAAACAAAAGCAACAGGAAAAGCAACCATGGAAAACATAACAGCAAAAACGTTCTACTTTTTGCGACATGGACAAACCGATTGGAATTTACAAGGCCGTTTGCAAGGTTCCATAGATGTTTCACTTAATGGAACAGGTAGGCAGCAAGCAAGGGATTCCGTCTCAGCGGTAGAAAAATTGGGTGTTCAGTATATTGTAACCAGCCCGCTAAAGCGGACTTTCCAGACAGCTGAAATAATCAACGAAACTTTGCAGTTACCTTTAGTAAAAGATGAACGCCTGAAAGAACGTTCTTTCGGGAGCTATGAAAAATGCTTGAAGCAGGATATCATTAAAAAGCATAACCTTCAAAAAGGCGATTTGATAGAAGACTATTTGCCGGAAGATGCCGAACCGCTAGAAGAAGCCTCTGAGCGGATTGTTCAAGCCGTTGCTGAACACACGCAAAATAAAGGAGAAAACATTCTCTTTGTGGGGCATGGGGTTCTCATGCGGGCTCTTATGCATAGCTTAGGCATCTCGCGTTTTGGTATCAAAAACGCAGCGCCCTACAAATTCTTTAATAAAGACAACCAATGGCATATGGAGCAATTATGAAACTCACACTGACCAACACGCTAACGCGTAAAAAAGAAGAATTTACCCCCATAGATGATAAAAACGTCCGCATGTACGTGTGCGGCGTTACGCCTTATAACTATGCTCAGCTAGGGAATGCTCGACCTGCAGTAATCTTCGATGTTCTTTTTCGTTTATTAAGGCATATGTATGGAGAAAATCACGTCTCTTATGCAAGAAATTTTACAGATATTGATGATAAAATTATCGCACGTGCAAATGAACTAGGAGAAGATCCACAGGCTTTAGCAGAACGCTACATAAAAGCCTACCATGAAGACGTAGAAGCCCTTAATTGTCTACCCCCTAGCCATGAACCTAGAGCAACGGAGGTTGTTTCTGAAATTATTGGTATGGTGCAAACGTTGGTAGATAAAGGTATTGCTTATGTAACACCAACAGGAGATGTGAATTACGATGTAACAAAGGCACCAAAACGAAATGACTATACCTATGGCGATCTTTCAGGAAAAAAAATAGATGAACTTATTGCAGGTGCACGTGTAGATGTAGATGAGCATAAGAAAAATGCGGGAGATTTTGCCCTTTGGAAAGCTGTCAAACCAGGTG
The DNA here is from genome assembly GCA_028817875.1 of Alphaproteobacteria bacterium. Taxonomy (GTDB): domain Bacteria; phylum Pseudomonadota; class Alphaproteobacteria; order UBA2136; family JAPPOO01; genus JAPPOO01. The sequence continues at coordinate 46,850 of JAPPOO010000030.1, forward strand.
AGCCTAAGTGGGAAAGTCCATGGGGGCAGGGGCGTCCTGGTTGGCATATTGAGTGCTCGGCTATGACCAAAAAGTTATTTGGAGATCATTTTGATATTCATGCTGGTGGAGAAGATCTTCAATTTCCACACCATGAAAATGAAATCGCCCAAAGCGAAGGTGAGTGCGGACACAAGCATGTGAATTACTGGATGCATAACGCCTTTATTACAGTGGATGGTCGTAGAATGGGTAAGTCCATGGGTAACTTTATTACCATTAAAGAAGCCCGTACCAAATACAGCGGCGAGGCTATCCGCCTCTGGCTCCTCCAAACCCACTACCGCAAACCGGTGGATTTCAGTGAGGATGCCTTAGCGGCTGCAGAAAATCGTATAAAAAAGATAAATAAACATATGATGAAAATGTTTAAACAATCTGAAATTAGGCAGGAAGTAGGAACCGACAATTTTACCCGCAGCCAAGAAGTTTTGGAAAAGTTTGAACAGGCTTTAAAGAACGACTTAAACACATCAGTAGCACTTTCATTACTTGATCAAGAGCTAAAGTACTTGGATAAGTATAGCAATGAAAATAAAATAAAGGCACATGCTGAATCTAAAAGCGTAGTGCAGACAATGTTACACTTGTTAGGGCTTAATCCTTTTTTAAGGGGATATGAAGAAAAGTCAGAAACCATAGAGCATAACAAATTAAAGCAAACTATTATCGAAACCCAAATCGCTGCCCGCAACACCGCCCGCGCCAATAAAGACTGGGCGGAGTCCGACCGTATTCGGGACGAACTCGCCGAGCAGGGCATCCTGCTGGAAGACGGCCCCAAAGGCACCACATGGAGGCGTAAATAAGTAAAAAATGAGAGGGGAGGTAATATCCTCCCCTTACTTTTTTTAGTAGTGAATATCAGAAAAGTCTTGTTTCGTAACATAAGGACGTGCACCGTCCTTTTTTTTGCGTATATTCTTCGTGTTTTTTGAGGTAGATGGTTGTTGAAAGGCAACGTTTGCATGGTGTTCACAGTAGGATTTATCAGGTATTCGCCTTTTACCACAAAAATGGAAATCATCAGCCAATGGATCACCAATCGGCCAACGGCAATTATTCGCTTTTAAGGTAAGAACCGTTTCCCGTTCCTCAGGCGGAATATAAAGCTCTTTGTAGTCTTGAGTTGGCCTTCCTTCAAGATGGTCTGAATCTATACCGGCAAAAATTTCTGGAAGGTCACCTGTATGTTGACTCTTTTTTTTAGTAGCAGCTGGTGTTGGTTTACTTCCCGCGCTTCTAGCAGGCTTTGTTCCAGTTGTAGAGCGCCTAACAAGAGGTTTACGAGAAGTTGTTGCTCTCGTAGAAAGTCCTAATCTGTGTACTTTACCGACAACGGCGTTACGGGTTACTCCGCCAAGCCTGTTTGCAATTTGTGCAGCAGATAAGCCTTCTGTCCACAGTTTTTTGAGTAAGTCTACACGCTCATCAGTCCAAGCCATGTGGAAGTTTGAAATGGTTCAGATATAAATTTTTGGTGAGTATACATAATTGCCGCGTACTTGTACAGAGCAAGGCATTGACGTATAAATTTCAACCTCGTATCCTCCCGCTTATGCAAACCTTACAAATCATTCTAGACGATATGTCCCTGTTTGATGACTGGACGGACAAATATGCCTACCTGATTGACCTAGGGCGTAACCTGCCACCGTTCCCCAAGGACTGCCGCACAGACGCCTACAAAGTGCGCGGCTGTACCTCTCAGGTGTGGCTCACCCACAAGTGGGAAGAGGGGAAGCTCCACCTCCAAGCCGATAGCGATGCCCTTATCGTCAAAGGTCTGCTAGGGGTTTTGCTCGTTGCCTACAACGGAAAAACCGCAGCGGAAGTTCAAGCTGTTGATATTAAACAAGCCTTTACCGAAATGGAACTAAACGCGCACCTAACGCCCAACCGCCGTAATGGCTTTACCGCCATGGTTGGCAAAATCAAAGGGTTTGCGGATGAATAAGGTAAACCTTATCTCAACCCGTCGTAGCCAACCTTGTCACCCAGGCTTGCCTGTAAAACAAGAAGATATCGAAGTCGTTCTTCAAGCAGGCTGTTGGGCACCTACCCACAAAAAATCAGAGCCTTGGCGGTTCACAATTTTCCAAGGGGAAGGGCGGCAAAAGCTACAAGCTGCTTGGTGTGAAAATGCGGCCAAAAATGGTAAAAATGTGGAGACCATTGCCACCAAAGCCTTTCGCGCGCCGGTCATTATCACCGTCTGGTGTGCCGTCGGGCGAGGGGATAAGCCCATTCCCGTGTGGGAAGAAGAAGCAGCCACAGCGGCTTGCTGCCAAAATATGCTCCTCGCTGCGGAAGATCTAAACCTTGCTGCCATATGGCGCACAGGGGGCGTGGGCCATATGCCTGAAGTTCAATCACTTATCCCAAATTTTGATATCACAAAAGGCGACCGCATCATCGGCTTCATCTACCTTGGCCAGAAAGACAGCAACCGCCCCACACCCACACGAGACATCCCCAACTGGGCCAACAAAACAACGTGGATAGGTTAAATATCTCTACGTTTTTTCGTCAAAGAAGGAAAAATTGGTCGGTCGGATTGGTTGCGAGTAGATGCGAAAAAAAAGATGAGCCAAGCAAAAAAAGGTAAGTATTCATAAAATAAGCTTTGTATAGGGTGCTCAGTAGGAGAGGGTGAGTTAAACCGAGCTAGTAAAAGAGCTAAAATATAAAGAAAATTCAACGCAGTTAAAATTAAAAGACTTTTTGATTTTTTTACTAAAGCTCGAATAGCTAAGATAATGCTAGCAATGGCGTATATCCAAACGACAGCTGGAACAATTATAAAACCAAGAAAAAAGCCAAAAGAAGTTATGCTTATATTGGTGAATTCCACAAGATATGTTCCTGCAATGACAAAGCAAACAAAAAACGCAGGAACTAACGATAGTAAGAAGTACATACAGATATCTAGTCCTTAGCTTTTACGTACTCATGCAAAGGGTAACCCAGCTGCCAACGGCGGATAACAATATAAAGGGCAAAGCCCCAGTCTACCAAAAGCAGGTAAAACGGGTACATCATATTCCCAAAATTGGGCTCAGGAACAGCCAATATCACAAACAAATAACGTACGCCTGAAATAACGGCAGATATCGGTGGCTCTGTATGCGGTTTATTGTAGGATTTACGGATAGTCGGCCAATAGCTAAGAATATCAATAATAACCACAATAGTAACAGCCCATATGGCGTTATCAGTCATCTTCCAAATGGGAATAGCCATAAAACAAACAATAAGCGCAACCCAATCGCTTTTAGTATAGTCTTTTTCACCAATAAAAAAGGAAAGAGTCGCTATAAATAAAGAGGTAAGGGCAATAAAACCCATCGCCCAAGTAGACGGGCCTGCACCCATCTCAAACTGCGCCCACGTACCAACGCTTGTAACACTTCCAAGTAATAACCATGTAAAGGCGTGCGGCTTGGTTTTACCTTGGTAAATTGTATATAAATACGTACCATACCGAATAGCAGCAAGGCCAATAGCTGCCAATGCAAAAATAGAATATTCATCCATTAAAGTGCTAAATAGCCTTAATGAACATCCCGCCAAATGGCACGCTTGGTCAAGTAAGCTAGTACGGTGAAAATTAACAAATATAACAGCACGTAAACACCAAGTTTCTTCCGTTCAAGTAGCTCAGGCTCAGCAGTCCACTGCAAAAAGTACGTCACATCTTTCGCCATTTGCTCAATACTGGCCTCTGTCTCATCATGGTATTCTACCAAGTCAGGGCCTGTCAGTGGGGAAGGCATAGCAATTGCATGGCCAGGGAAGGCGCGGTTATAGTAAGCTCCCTCCGGCACACCATCCGGTAATGCATGGTGAATTTCATCAGGGTCTTCACTGTAGCCTACCAACACAGCGTAGGTGTAATCCGCTAAACCAGCACGTGCTTTGTTAATGAGAGAGAGGTCAGGCACTTCCTTACCATATAGCTCCTTCGCATCTTCAGGCTCAAGGCCAGAAACAAGCTTGTCATTAATAGACATATTTAGTTCAGCAGCCATAGCCTTTACCTCAGCTTCAGTAAACCCAACGTCCATTAGCTGGCGGTGGTTGATATACTTCATGCCATGGCAAGTCATACATACTTGTGTTGCAACTGCATAACCACGGTATAACTGGTCTTTATCCCACTCTTTAGGAAGCCCTTGAAAGTCCCAGTCGTGCTTTTCAACCTCAACAGCACCGCCTGCAAAAGCAGCAGGAGCCAACAAAAGAGCGATGAAAGAAAATAACAAAAAGCGCATTATGTAATCTCCTTTGGTAAAGGTTTCGGCGTTTCCAGTTTGGCAACAAGTGGCAACAGCAAGAAAAACCCAAAGTAAACAGCCGTAAAGAACTGAGACATAATCACGTAAATGCCTTCAGGTGGTTGGGAACCCAAGTACCCCAACGCAAAAACTGAAGCAATAAAAATGTAAACCATTTGGCGGAACCAAGGGCGGTAGCGTGCGCTACGCACAGGGCTTCTATCTAACCATGGCAAAATAAACAGAATCAAAATAGACCCAAACATGGCAACTACGCCAAGTTCTTTAATAGGAATCGCCCGCAAAATTGCATAGAAAGGAAGGAAATACCACTCAGGCACAATGTGCGCAGGTGTGACCATTGGGTCGGCAGGAATATAATTATCCGTGTGTCCCAAAGCTTCCGGCAGGTAAAACACCATAAAGCAAAATGGAATAAGGTAAACACCCAAACCAAAAACATCTTTAATGGTGTAATACGGGTGGAAAGGAATGGCCTCGCTCTTCTTCTTCAAATCAATCCCCGTTGGGTTGTTAGAGCCATGCATATGCAGCGCCCAAATATGAATAACCACAAGCCCAACAATCACAAATGGCAGTAAAAAGTGCAGGGCGTAAAAACGGGTAAGGGTCGGGTCACCCACGCTGTAACCGCCCCAAAGCCAAATCACGACATCATCCCCAATAAAAGGAATCACAGACAGCAGGTTGGTAATAACAGTCGCACCCCAAAAACTCATTTGTCCCCAAGGGAGAACGTACCCTAAAAAGGCCGTCGCCATCATAATAAGGAAAATCACGATACCAAACCACCAAAGCACTTCCCGCGGTTTTTTGTAACTTCCATAATACAAACCGCGTGCAATATGCGCATAAACCACAATGAAAAAGAAGCTTGCTCCCACCATGTGTAGGTTACGGATAAGCCAACCGCCCTGAACATCCCGCATAATATGCTGAACAGAATCAAACGCTAAGTTGACGTCAGCCTTGTAATGCATAGCTAAAAACAGCCCCGTCAAAATTTGAATCACTAACGCAATACCAGCAAGGGAACCAAAGTTCCAAAGGTAGTTAAGGTTTTTAGGCGCCAAATAGCCGCGCCCAACCGCATTATCAATAAACGAGATAATCGGCAGTCTATCCTCAAGCCATCTATATGGCTGTCTGATAATATCCTCTTCAACTTTTTTTGGGGGAATATTCGCCATGCTTAGTTCCTTTGTTCTTGGTTGGCTTAGCCAATTTTAATTGTTGTATCGTCAATAAAGGCGTAGGGAGGAATTTCCAAATTTGTTGACGCAGGGCCTCGGCGTAAACGTCCTGAATTATCAAACTGGCTACCGTGGCAAGGGCAACGCCAGCCACCGTGTTCACCACCTTGAATCGGCACACATCCCAAATGCGTGCACACACCCATCACAACAAGGTATTTCTCGTTCTGAACCCGTTCCGCATCTGTCTGAGGGTCAAGGAGCTGGTCAGAGGCATCAGCCTTCTTTGCATCGGCAATTTGTTGGGCGTTGCGGTGCCAAATAAACACAGGTTTGCCACGCCAAAGGTATGTTTTGTTGCTTCCTTCAGGTATTTCCGTCAGGTCAACTTCCAACGTTGCAAGGGCTTTTACATTGTCCGCAGGGGTCATACTTCTAATAAAGGGAAGGGCAGCACACGCTGCACCAAGTACCCCAAAAGTTGTTGTGACACGGGTTAAAAAATTACGTTTGGAATCATCAATACTGCAAGCGCAGGGGGTATCCGTACAAGGTTTGTTTGCCATATCCTAAGAATTCAATTATTTGCGTTTGCATCATCATAGCTCAATTCGCTAAAGACGCAAGTGCAAGGAATATGACTTTCTCAATAATTTATCGTGGGGAGAGGTTATTTTTCGGGTACAGTGGTTTAGCAGTTTTAACAATATAGGTAAGTATTTGTTGATGTCGGAAAGATTTTTTAGCGATATGAAAGGCTTTGCGAATTTTGAAGATGCCTGTAATGAAAAACACTATCACCAAGCACCAGAGGATTGGTTTGTTGTCTTAACGGATATTCAAGGGTCGACAAAAGCTATACAAGCAGGGCGTTATAAAGATGTAAATATGGTGGGAGCTGCATGTATTGCAGCTGTTGTAAATACTTGTGATGCTATCAAAGTTCCTTATGTTTTTGGTGGGGATGGAGCTACGTTTTTAGTTCCGCCAACAACTATTAAGTCAGTTAGTAGAAAATTATTAGCCGTTCAAAGGCTTGCGCAAAATATGCACGGGCTGGCTTTGCGTGTAGGCGTTATTCCTATGAAGGAAATAATACGTGGCGGTAAACAATTTAAAGTCGCTAAATATATTATGCCAACGGGGTGCTCGTTGGCGATGTTTTTAGGGGGTGGGGCAAGTTTTGCGGATGAGCTGCTTAAACAAGGTGGCTTTGACATTAATGAAGAGGAGAAAGAGTCCTCAGCGGATTTATCAGGGCTTTCATGCCGTTGGCAACCTATAAAAGCACGCCATCCTGTAGGCCAAAAAAAACTAACGTATAAATGGCCAACAATTGAAGCCTTGCGGCAGTCTCAAATGGTTTGGCGGCAAGGGAGCAGCCTTAAAAATGCGATAAGTCATGTTTGTATGATTTTCCTCTTCAATACATTGAATCGGTTCAATTTAAATTTAGGAGATTTTAATATAACCAAATACAAACAGGAGATGATCATCAATTCTGATTACAGAAAGCTAGACGATATGTTGAGAATGGTTGTTGATTGCACTAAAGAGCAAGCTAAAAACATAGAAAGTTACTTAGCCAAAATACACACTAAAGGAACCATTGTGTATGGTACTCACTACTCTGATACAGCTCTGATGACATGCTTTGTAAAATCAACCAAAGAAGACGATCACATACACTTTATTGATGGTAGTGATGGCGGTTACGCACTGGCGGCCAAGCAGTTAAAGCAACAACTTAGCGAAAAATACAAAAAGACTCTTAACATCCAACCATAATCTTAACTTGCATTAAAAAAATAAAACGTATACAAAGTCCGGATACTTACTAACTATTTAAACATTGGGCATATATCTGCCTAATAAAACCTGAAGCGGAGACACCTATGTCTATTTTTAGAAAATCAACTCTTGAGCACACTTTGTGGTCAACTACTGGTCTGGAATCTCTAGTGCTTTGCTTTAACAAAGAAAACCACTTGGTACTCAGTTTTTCTGGGTGCGGGGAAATTGTATCGGATTTTGAAACGTTTCAAGATGCACTCGCAAAAGCTGCTCCTGAAAACGGTGGTACGGCAGAACTTGTTTTTGCAGATGACCGTCAAACTGAAATGAAAATTACTATCGAAAATCAAACAATTGAAGGAAGAAAAGTACAGGTCATTTCCTTTAAAGTAAGTCAGCTTGAGCGTGATGGCGATGATGAACGAAAATACTCAATCTACACCTTCACCTATTTCGAATTTGATATAGCTCGAAATGCACTTCTTATTATTGCCGCCAAGGCTTGTTTTGACTGAAATAAAAGAAGCAGCCTAGAACTCTCATCGCAAAAAACTCAAGGGCGTGGTTATTAACCACGCCCTTAAATCGTATAAAATCCCCTTTTTTAAGGGCTTTTAATCTTAATAGAGGTCCTAGCAACATTATTAACTTTAAACTTTACAGGCCCATTCGCAATAACATTATGGCTGCTAGTAACGCCTGATGCTGTCTGCGTTCCCAAAGGGGTAAAACGCCCTGCGGCGTAAGCGTAGTGTTTTCCAGTAACGCTTATATCTGTTCCCTTTAAACTAAAACTGCCTTTTGCATACGCCTTAGCCAGAATATTCCCGCCTTTAGCGAAAATTTTTGTTTTGGCAATAGTGTTTTGCTTAAATTTGATTTGACCTCCGCTGCATTCAACACAAACTTCTGCCCCTTTAAACTTTAAGGAAAACTTAACGCCAGCTTCAGCAGTAGCGGTAATAACTTTGCCACCAGCAATGACTGTATGAGAAACACGTGCGTAGCCTCTTGTTCTAAACTTTACGCGCCCTCCATGGGACGTAAGCTTTACGTAGTTTTTGGCCAATGCCTTGGCTTGCCCACCAAAAGGCAAGCCGCTTCCAAACCCACCAGCAAGGGCTTGCGTACCGAAAAGCGCAAATGAAAGAAGTGCTGCGATAATGTAGTGAATAGTTCTGTGCATCATGGTGTCCTCCATGGGGTTAGATGCTGATAAAAGATCAATGATTGTTGAGATATTACGTTAAGTTAACGCATTGTATGCACTTTGAGCGCAGCTTCTGTCAACCCAATTCTCCTATGAGAAAACATATACAAATCATAAATCTCTATGCTATTCTGCCCCCGCATCCGCAAAAAACGGATGTGGGGTGTAGTAACTCCTTGCTAGATGGCCACTGCAACGCAGGCCATAAATATGTGTTGCCAAACCAACAGAAATGGTTGGGGAGGCAGCGAATACAATACGGTGAAAGCTGGAATAAGCTGCACCGTTCTAGCAGCGGTTACTAACTCCCCAGCCACTTTACGAAGTGGCTGTTTTGCTGAAAAAGTAAGCTGAAACAGTCATAGTTTAGGTGTTTTAACGGTTCCCAACATCCCAAATGCGAGAAGCATTTGGTTGTTGCGGGGGCTGGGGCTCGCCCCAGTAGCCATTTACTGGCTTCGCCAGTGAACTGGCTATCAAAAAACAAGTGGCTGTTTTGCTAAAAAAACAACAAAAGGAGTCAAAAAACATGACCGACAAAAGTAAAACATCTTCCCCAATAACCGAGCGCGATTTTCGTAGATTGGTAGACCTTCTAAACGTGTATTTAGGCCTAAGCCAACGCAAAAGAAGGCTGCTACTCCAGCTCGTTCAGGCGCTAGCTAAATAGCAATCTTGATTTACATTCGCTTTTGTGAAGAATCCCCGTTACAGCAATAACGGGGATTTTTTACTGCCTTGTCAGAGACACATAAAAGATAACTCTTATACGCGCCTTAACTTCAGGCAATCACCTCAACTGCCAGCTATTTCACCTAACCTTTAGCTGCCATATTGTACACAACACCTCTTTTAAGCGAGAATTTGGGATAAATTATTTCATTTCTTTGAACAAAGCGCGCTGCGCTGCGTGTATTCCACTGTCATCACACCTCACAGCATTTCGCTTAGCTTTCTCCAACCAACTTCTTCCACTCACTCAGCCCTCAATCACCACTTCAACAGCCTCTTCCTTTACTCAGTACACTCCGTCCTCTCCACCCCCGCACGCCCGTTGTGATGTATACAAAATGACAATAAGAAACATCAAAAAAACATGAAAATTTGACATTTTTTGCTCTTTTTGCACCAAAATTTACACTTTTTTGACCTCAAA
>JAPPOO010000072.1 GCA_028817875.1 Alphaproteobacteria bacterium
AAAATTCATTTTGCAAACTTATTTTTGCAATAATTTTTCTTCTTTTTTTTATATTACAGCCCAGCACCTTCGCCAAACACTGCCCCCTTATAGGAACAAGCCTTAGACTTGATCCTAACATACCTGACAAAAAAAACACCTTCTATCATAATTATGCCTAAAAAATGGTCTATTTTTTCCAAAACGCAGGAGCAAATAAAATAAGTATGGTAAATAATTCTAAACGTCCTAGTAACATAGCAAAGCATAAAATCAATTTGGCTACTGCTGGTAAATGTCCATACCCTTCAAAAGGACCAACACTCCCTAAAGCAGGACCAACATTTGTTAAACTAGCTGCTGCTGCAGAAAAAGCTGTTACCAAATCCAATCCACAAGCAGCCATAGCTAAAGATACAAACGCAAAACTCGTAATATACAATCCCGCAAATGCCCAAACAGACTGTATCACCTTATCAGGAACAATTTGCCCATCCATTTTTACATGAGAAATACCATTAGGATGAATTAAACGCTGCATTTCCCTCATGCCTTGTTTAATAATCAAAACAATACGCATAACCTTCATCCCTCCTGAAGTGGAGCCACTACACCCGCCCACAAACATGAGTAACATTAGAACTAACATCGCTGCAGGTGGCCACATAGAAAAATCGTCTGTACTGTAGCCAGTATTACTTAAAATCGCTACAACATTATAACCTGAAGTTTGTAAAAAGCTGAGCCACTGCCCTTCCTCTAAATAAGCTCGTATTGTTGTCACTAGCAGAATAGAGCACAGTAAAATCAACAAGAAAATACGTAACTCAAAGTTAGTAAAATATCCCCTCATTCCACCATCTCTCAGCAGATTAAAGTGCAAACCAAAATTAATCGCACCAACCAACATAAAAATAATGCTTACCATCTCTATACGAGAAGATTGAAAAGCTGCAAAAGAGGCATCGTAGTTTGAAAAGCCACCTGTTGCTAATGTGGTAAACGAATGTGTAATAGCATCAAATGGCACCATACCTGCTAACCAGTAACAAAATGCACAACATGCGGTTAATGCAACATAAACAAACCAAAGTAGCCGAGCTGTCTCATGTAATCGTGGTTGAAGTTTGTCCTTTGTAACACCAGGCATCTCGCTTCTATATAACTGCAACCCCCCAACACCTAAAAATGGGAGCACGGCAACAGCCAATACAATTATCCCCATACCGCCAATCCACTGCAGTAAAGCCCGCCATAATAAAATACCGTGACTCATATGATCCAACCCTGTCAAAACAGTTGCACCAGTTGTTGTCATACCAGAAACCGATTCGAAAAAAGCATCTACTAAAGATATTGACATGTTTGTACTAAAATAAAGAGGAACTGCTCCTAACACAGATAATAGTACCCAAGTTAAAACAGTAATTAAAATGCCATCTCTATGAGTCAGATGAATCTTCTGTGACCGATTCATTAAAATCAGAATCACACCCGAAAACATATATATCCAAGCAAGAAAAGCAAACATACCAGCATCTTGGTCACCGTATACCCAAGAACTTAGGGCTGGCAAAGCCAAAAAAGCAGCAAATGCCATCATAAGCCAACCCATAATAAAAAGAAGAGAGCGCCACCTCATACCAATAGTTTACCTTTCAAACATACATTCAACAGCAGAAATAACTCGGGTTTGGGCAAAAATAATCAATGAACTATTTTGTTGAACAACAGCTTCATCATGCCAAGGGAATAAAATATCGCCATTTTCTTTAATAACCGCTCCAACAATAGAACCACGCGGTAACATAAGTGTGCGAATATGGCTTCCTATCAAAGATGAATCAACATCAACCATTAATTCTAAAACTTCACCAACACCATTCCCAACTGTATGAACATCTTCCACATAACCACGCCGCACATGTCGCAAAATACGAGAAACTGTGATTTGTTGAGGAGAAATAACTTTATCAAGCCCTACATTTGCAGCCAGCGGTAAAAAATGCGTATCGTGCAAAAGTGTTAAAACGTTTGGAACACCTTGTTCTTTAACAACAAGTGTCGTCAGCAAATTTGTTGCATCATCTGAAGTCACACACAAAGCGACATCCATTTGGCTAATGTTTTCTTGTTGTAAAATCTCCCTGTTAAGAGCATCTCCTGAAAGAACCGTACCAGAAGAAAGCGCTTCCGCTAAAAACTCAGCCCGTTCTATATTCTTCTCCAGAACGCGTAAATTAATCCCTTCTCTTTCCAGCATATGACACAGGTTTAAACCAACATTACCTCCACCAATAATAAAGGCATTCTTCACACAAGGTTCTGATTTTCCTAATAAATCTAAACTTAAAGCCATATCTTCAGGCTTTGCTAAGAAATACAAATCATCATCTACTTCCAAGTGGTCTTCAATACTGGGAACTAATAATCGCCCTTGCCGTACAATACAAAGCACTTCAAAGGGAACTTCTAAAGCACTCCAATTTTTAATACGTTCATGTAGAATTTTAGCCTGCTCTGAAACTTTTAAGCCAACCATCATTAGTTTACCTTGAGCAAAAAAATGAACATCAAAAGCACCTGGTACTTTCATTGTTCGTTCAATAGCTTGAGCCACTTCTAATTCAGGGCTGATAATGACGTCCACTGGCAAATTATCAGGAGTATACAAATGACTTCCCGTCAAACTTAAGTAGGAAGCATCTCGTACACGAGCAATTTTTTTAGGTACCTGAAAAAGCGAATACGCCATTTGACAAGCAACCATATTAACTTCATCCGAATCAGTAACAGCAATAACCATTTCAGCTGTTGAAGCGCCTGCTTGCTGCAATACTGCAGGTAAACAGCCCAACCCCTGAACAGTCTGTACATCCATCACTTCAGATAGCTGCGCCAGAGAATCAACATCTTCATCAATAACTGTAACAGGGTGCCCTTCTTGCACCAAATACTGAGCAATACTCTCCCCTATACCACCACTACCGAGAATAATTACATGCATAAAACTATTTTTTTCTTATTAGTTATATATCAGCCATTCTAAAGAAAAGAGGTGGCTTATGCCACCCCTTCTTCAACCTCTTTTTATTAGTTGAGACTAACCGAGGCTTCTAAACGAGCATCTACCCCTAGAGACTTTAACTTACGGTGAAGAGCAGAACGCTCCATACCGACAAAATCGGCGGTCCTAGAAACATTACCACTAAAACGTAACAGTTGGTTAGAAAGGTAATTTTTCTCAAATAGCTCGCGTGCTTGCCGTAATGGCAACGTCGCAGCAGCTTCCATCATATTATCATCAAGTGTCTCATTTTGAGTCAACTCTGGTGGTAACATATCCGGCACAACTACTTTACCGGGGTGCATAATAATCAACCACTCAATTAAATTACGTAACTGCCGCACGTTCCCTGGCCAACTATAGCTTGTTAAAACGGCCATTGTTGCAGGAGCAATCCGCGGAACACTGCTTGCATCAGGAGATAGCACTTTTAAGAAATGCTGCGCCATAGCAGGAATATCCATAGAACGAATACGCAGCGGTGGCATCTCAATTGGTACAACACTTAAGCGGTAGTATAAATCAGCACGGAATTTACCTTGATCAATTAATGGTTTTAAGTCTTTAGACGTCGCAGAAATTACACGCACATCAGCCTCTGTTGGCACACCCGTGTTTGGGTCAGGCAATACACCATCTTGCAAAAACTTAAGCATACGCGCCTGCATAGGTGCCGTTAAATCAGAAACTTCATCCAAAAACAGCGTACCACCTTTAGCTCTTGCGACCATAGTTGCCAAGGCCATTTCAAAAGTCTGTTCAGTTACAGCGGCAGGACTTAAAGCAACAAAAGGGTTATTTACACGACGAGAAGCCTGATGAACTAAACGCGCAACGACTTCCTTACCAGTGCCAGATTCCCCATTAACTAAAACCCGACTTTCACCAGGTGCCACTTGCTTAATTGTTTGCCGCACAGTCGCAATTTCAGAAGAAACACCCAAAAGTTCTTGAACTTCACCACTACGACTCCGCAGTAAGAAATTTTCCTTACTCAATTGAGATTCACGAATTGCTCGACCAATTGTTAGTAGTAAACGCTCTACCTGAGGAGGTTTTTCAATAAAATCATAGGCTCCTCGCTGAGTTGCCTGAACAGCCGTCTCAATTGTTCCATGGCCAGATATCATAACAACAGGCAAGTCAGGTACACGACGCTTCAGCCGAGATAATACTTCTAGCCCATCCATACCTTCCATCCAAATATCTAACAAAACAAGGTTGGGAACCTTCTCTGTTATCATATCCAAAGCTTTTTGACCGCTCTCCGCAGTCCTAATCCTATATCCCTCATCTTCCAAAATCCCAGAAAGAGATGTACGAATATCTGCTTCGTCATCCACAATCAGAATTTCGTGCTGATTTATATTTTGCGTCATGCGGTGTTTTCTCCGTTCTCTTTTATTAACACATTTGCTCAGGCAGCATGCGTATCTTCTTTCAGCACTCCTGCTTCTTCTTCAGGAATTGCCGGAAGCAGTAATTCCACTCCTGTCCCCCCTTCCGCCCGACGGATTAACCGTACTTGGCCATTGTGCTCATCCATCACGCGGCGAACAATTGCTAAACCTAGCCCTGTCCCTTTCTTACGGGTAGTTACGTAAGGGTCAAACAAGTCATCTACACCTACGTCCACCGGCAGTCCGCGCCCGTTATCAAGCACCGTGACACCAAGTGTACCAGCTTGTGACATTTTAACAACAATTTTTACCTCTCCTTGAGCATCTTTATTTTCATCACGCTCATAGATAGCATTAATGGCGTTCTCCACTATGTTTGTAAACACACGAGAAAGGTGGGAACGGTCACAAATAATCTGACCTTGTTTCCCATCAATTTGGTAATCCTTCACAAAAGAAATATCCGTCCGACCTGTTTTTTCAAGCAGCAAAACTTCATCCAATATTTTTAAAATATTTTCTTCGGCAAATTGAGGCGTTGGCATACGAGCAAAATCTGAGAACTCATTTAGCATCCCTCTCATATCTTCTGTTTGGCGAATAATTGTACTTGTAAGTTGCCCAAATAACTCTTTGTCTTTTTCTCCAATTTTATCTAAATACTTACGCCTTAAACGTTCTGCTGAAAGTTGAATAGGTGTGAGAGGATTTTTAATTTCATGCGCCAACCGCCGCGCAACATCAGACCATGCAGCTACTTTTTGAGCCGACAATAACGGAGAAACATCATCAAACGTCACAACAACTGCATGAATATCTCCTCCACCTGAACGCTGAGGCACCATACGTACCAATAACGTCATAGCTTCGCCATCACGTTCAATACGAATTTGCTTTTGCCACAGCTCTCGTGGGGTACTCATAAAATCTTCAAAAGCTTCAGCTAACGCTGGACTAACTTTATCTAATCGCTGACCAACAGCAATATCAAAAGTTTCGCGCGCTATCTTGTTAGCTGTCGTTACAATACCGTTGCCATCCAAAGCAACAACACCAGAAGAAACCCCTGTAAGTAAGGCTTCCATAGTCTTACGGCGACTGTCCAATTCCTTGTTCTTTTTATCAACCAAAGTACGGTTATGTTTAAGTTGCTGAGTCATTCGGTTAAACGATTGCGTTAAAATACCCATCTCATCATCATCGTGCGGACTTAAACGTACCTCTAAATCACCCGCTGAAACTTTGTTTGTTGCATGCACAAGCTCTGTCACGGGACGTACAATTTTACCAGCAAGCTTTAACCCTGCCCAAATAGCACCTGCCAATGTTCCCAAAGCAAGAACTAGTAAAAAGAGTGTAAACAATAACTTAATACTCTGCCTATCTTTCAAAAGACCGTAATATTCCTTATATGCTTCTTCAGTCTGATCTACCCGTGCCAATACAGAAGGGTGTAACGCCTTTGTAATAAGAACCCATGTACCATTATTCACTGGCGCCAATACTGTAATGCGCTGCTCTTCATAGTTAGTCAGAGCCTTTGCCCCAAAGGTTGTTTCCTCTAACATTGTAGCAATATCAGTAGGAGCAACCGCCGTAGCGCCACTACCACTGCTCATTAAAATACCGTGGTTATCATATAAACTAACATCCTCTAACCCACGCAGTTCTTGTTCATGTTGCAAAACATCTCGCATCGCTAACGGATCTAATAAAAACGTAGGGTCAGCAATATTTGTATCCCTAGCTAAGGCTCTTGCTTCAACTAAAAGCGAGTTTTCATTTTCCTCTAAGTAAGCTTGTGCAACTTGCAAAGACCCTTCCAAAGCGCTTGTTACTTTGCTAGAAAACCACGTTTCTAAACCAGCATTCAAAATGTAAAACGCGTAAATAGAAACAACCATTGCCGGTAATACAGCCAAAATACTGAACATACCTAAAAAACGTAACGGTAGCCGAGAACGACGCAAACGCCCACGCCGCTCTAAAAAAACAATCATAGCGTGACGCCCAATATACAAGGCAAAAACTAGGATAATCAGAACATTTGCATTAATTAATGTAAGTAGCACAGGCCCACTTGTTGAGGGGTCATTCAGAACTGATAGCAGTACACTCACAATAGCAACCGCAGCCAATAATAAACCTGAAATCATTAAAAAACGGAAGGCACCATACACACGCCGCGGTGCACTTTGTCGCCGCCGCTCCTTACCATGAGGAGCTAAAGAAAGCTGCTGTTCAGAATGTATATCAGCGCACATCATATAACTCCTTTTGTTTTATCTTTGTATTTTCCCAAAATTTAGCAAAAGCTAACCACCCTAAAACACTCTTACTTTCAGTAACAGGCTCAGACCATACAGCTACCGCAACCTCAACTTTCTCCTCCCCCGTCAATGAGGTTCTCATTTCTAAAGACAGCCCTTCCAGTGAAAAAAGATACCTTACAAAATCGCTCTGTTCAGAAAAATGTTGTGTAATACCATTCTCCGCAACTAAAAATTCATCAGCACGATGATCATAAGTTAGTACACGCTCAAAACGAATTTTTGCAAACGTTTTAGGCCATAACCAAGTATTCTCTTCAATACTCACTCTGTAATTCAACTGAATACCTTGCCCGCTTTTTAAAGCATCTAGCACAGTGTTTTTAAAGCCATCAGAGGGGGAAAGCTGCACACTAACTATAGGCTGTTCATTCTTTAAAGAAAGACTATGCACTAATTGCTCCAACTTACTGGCATAAGCATTCCCCATAACAGCAAGTAAAGTGAGAGCAAAAAGAACAGATAACCTGAAATACATGCACTCGTTATACCACCCCTATCATAAAAATAAAACCGAGCTGCCTAATACAGCTCGGAAATTAACATAGAGTAAATTTGTTAAAGTGCAGAAATATTAGTTAAATCAATACCTAGTACGTTTATCTTCTTACGTAACGTATTACGGTTAATTCCTAAAATACTTGCAGCACGCACTTGGTTCCCTTGTGCGTAGCGTAATACACTTTCCAAAAGAGGTTTTTCAACTGTTTGGATAACAGATGTGTACATATTGGCAGCAGGAGAAACACCTCCAAGCGTTTGAAAATAACGAACCAATAATTGGTCAACAACTCTTTGTAAATCTTCCTCAGCCTCTTTTGTTGAAAAATTACGGGACAACTGAGCTACTTGTGACATACACAACTTTCCTTTATTATTAAGCAAGTTAGCCAGAAAAATCGGCTAATCAGAATGAGGTTATATCACTATTCATCCTATGAATACAACTAGTAAAAAACCTTTTAGTTTCGTTAGTTAGCTCCTGACCATCACGAATGGAACTGAGTTTTTGACGGTATTGAGAACCATTCGGCAACCCTTTTGCATAATTCGCTAAGTGTTTCCGAATAAAATGAGTCCCTCTATCCTCACCATAAAACTTCAAAGCTTCTTCAAGGTGCTTCAAAGTAATTTCTACACGCTCCTCTAACGTAGGGTCAGTTAGCACTTCTCCTGTCTTAAGGTACTGCGCTACCTGCCCTAACAACCACGGCCTGCCATATGTCGCACGACCAATCATAACACCAGCGCAGCCAGAAGCATCCAGCGCATTAACAGCATCATCAATACTTTTGATATCCCCATTCACTAAAACAGGAATATTCACAGCCTCTTTAATTTTTCGAATAAAATGCCAATCTGCACTGCCTTTATACATCTGACAACGAGTGCGGCCATGCACAGCCAACATTTTAATACCGCACCGTTCGGCGATTTTAGCAATTTCAGGGCCGTTTTTCATGTCATCATTCCACCCGATGCGAATCTTCAACGTCACAGGAATATTCACGGCTTCAACAACGCTGCCAATAATTTCCTCCGCCATTTTTTCGTCCTTCATCAAAGCAGAGCCAGCCATACGTCCAACAACTTTTTTAACGGGACACCCCATATTAATATCAATAATATCCGCACCGGCAAGTTCATTGGTTTTAGCCGCTACAGCCATGGCTTTAGGGCAAGCGCCTGCCAGCTGTACTGAGTTAATCCCTTGCCGTGGGTCAAAACTGGCCTTTTGCCGAGCAACTTCGGCGTGACGCACAATACCTTCAGCAGCAATCATTTCGCTAACAACCAGCCCTGCCCCATGCTCTTTAGCAATAAGCCGTGCCGGATGGTCGGTAATTTCCGTCATAGGTGCAAGTACAACGTTGTTTTCCAAGGTATAAGAGCCAATTTTAATCGGCTTCAGTTCAGGGATACGAGGAGCGTTTTGTTTTACTGCAGTATGGTTCATAATGTGGTATATGTCGTACTCATGAAGATATTGCAAGTGTTCATCCGCAAATTAGAAAGACCTACGGGTGAAAAAAAAGCCTACGACGTTGATTTTTCTAAGATCCACCCCGCCTATATTCTAGCCAGTTGGTTCTGGAGTGGCCGCCTACGCCCCGCTGCGGGAACGTGGGGAACCTTAGCCGCTCTGCCTTTTTGGTGGCTTGTCTTTCAGTCGGGTAGCCTGTGGTTTGTACTGGCAACGCTGCTTGTTCTCTTTATCTTAGGTTCGTTAGCGATTGAATATATTGAGAAAACTGTCGGGAAAGACAAATGCCATGACGCCAGCGTTTTTGTGGTGGATGAAGTTGTCGGCATGGGCATCACCCTACTGCCAATTGCCTATTTCGGCACAGCCTTTTTTCCCGTTTGGGCTTGGTGGCTCTACGCTTTTCTGGCTTTCCGCTTTTTCGATGTGGTCAAATTATTCCCTGCCCGCTTGATTGACTGCCGTATGCACAACGGTTGGGGCGTGATGTTGGACGACGTTGTTGCGGGCGTCCATGGCGCGATAGCCGCGCTCACCCTTATTTTCACGGTTTCAACGTGGCAAATCTGCGTTGCCTCTGGCCAGTGCATTGGTAGCGATGGCGAACTGTTCATCCTCTTCCTTTTGCACGCTGTGCCTGCCCTATGCTTCTTTGCCAGCCTTATTGCTGTGCCGTGGCTGCTGGGATTTTTCTATAAAAAGAAAAAATGATTTTTTGTATCCAATCACATTTTTTCGTTTAAAAAAATTTGCGACGAAAAAAGGGGCAAAAGCAGTGATAATTGAGGGTGAATAAGGGATAAATCGGTATCAAAAAGTGATATTTAAGGTCAAAAAAGTGTAAATTTTGGTGCAAAAAGAGCAAAAAATGTCAAATTTTCGTGATTTTTTGGTGGCTCCCCCAGCATTTTGTATACAACGCGGCAAAAATGGTGGGAAAGAGAAAGTTTATCAAACTTCACTCCTCCCCAACTACTACAAGCCTAATTTTTTTAGGCCTACTAAAGAAAACCAGAAAGCAGTAACCACCGTTATAGGTGTAAGTGCAAACATAACAAACACATAACGTGTAAACTTTGCTGCATCTTTATTTTTTTTCTGGCCTTTCTTCCACGCCAAAAGTTGGCATGCAAGGCTAACTAGGAATATGGGTAAGCTATATCCCCAATAGTTTTCTAGGAGTATCTGTATATCCACTGTAATACCTCTTAAAAATAAGATGTGTTAGACTAAGTAGGTACTATATTTTAGTTAGCAAGCCCCTCTTAAAGTGTTTAGTAAAATTTTTGGCAATCCTCAAAAAACATTGAACGTTAAAACCCTCTGCATAGCAGGGGGTTTTGGACTATTTGGCAAGTGTTTGAACAAGCTGGAGTAACAGCCTCCGTTTGCGTTGGCTCAGGCCTAAATAAACATTTAGTAGGTCTACCAATCTACGAAAGTCACGCTCTGTTATTGGGGAAGATATTTTGCTTTTTTCGGTCATGTTTTTGACTCCTTTTGTTATTTTTTAAACAAAACAGCCACTTACGCGAAGTGGCTGGGGAGTTTCTAACCGTTAACGATAACAGCGCAGCTTATTTCAGCTTTCACCGTTTTGTATTCGCTGCCTCCCCAACCAATAGTCAGTTCGGCAACGCTATTTTTATGGCCTGCGTTGCAGTGGCCGTTCGTTAAGAGGTTAGAAAGCCCCACACCTGTAACTCACAGATGCAGGAGGAGTTTAGCATAGTGAATACAGCTATGCCTAAACTTTTATAAACCACAGGCTTATACTTGACAAAACGCCCAAAAACATAAAAATTGAACGCCTTTTGACACGAAAGGATGCCTAAATTATGCCCACGCTTACCCCCTTTTGCGGCCTCGACTTCGGTACGTCTAACTCCACCATCGGCACGTGGCAAAACAATGCCCCCACCCTTGCCTACGTAGAAAATAGCCACCTCACCATCCCCAGTGCTATCTTTTTCGACTTTGAGACAGCTACACCTCACTTTGGCCGAACCGCCATAGCCCACTACTACAATGGTAAGGACGGACGACTGATGCGCGCCCTCAAAAGCGTGTTGGGCACGCCCCTCATGAAAGACAAAACATACATCGGCGCCAATAAAATACTCTTTACCGAGGTTTTGGGCACATTCATCAAGCACTTAAAAACCCAAGCGGAAAACTTCTCTCAGCAATCTATTGAGCACGTCGTACTTGGCCGCCCTGTGTTCTTTATCGATAACAACCCAACTGCCGATAAGGAAGCGCAGAACACGCTGGAACAGGTTGCTAAAGAACAAGGTTTCAAACACATTGAATTTCAGTACGAGCCTGTTGCTGCTGCCTTGGATTATGAACAACATATCTCGGAAGAAAAACTGGCGCTCATTATTGACCTTGGTGGTGGAACATCGGATTTTTCTGTGATTCGTGTTTCTAAAAACGGACATAACAAAGCAGACCGCTCGCAGGATATTCTCAGCAGCATTGGGATTCATATTGGTGGAACGGATTTTGACCGACTGTTCAGCCTTGCTGCCGCCATGCCCCATTTGGGTCATGGTTCTATGATGAAAGACGCCTTTGGCATTAAGGAGATAGAGGTGCCCAGCCCTATTTTTAGAGACTTGGCCACGTGGCAAAAAATCAATTCGCTTTACACGCCTGAAACAATGCATACTGTTAAAAGTATTCAGCACACCGCCTATAAAAAGGATTTGCTCCAACGCTTACTCAACCTGTTGGAAAGGCAGGAAGGCCATAAACTGGCCGATGAAGTGGAACAGGCCAAAATAAACCTGACCGACACAATCGAAACCCACCTGAACATGGCCTTTATTGAAGAGCATCTAACCCCAACGGTAGCAAGAGAAACATTGAACAATGCCATTCAACAAAAAACAGAGCAGCTTGTAACAACTTGCAAGCAAGCCCTCACCTTGGCTAATGTCACTGCGTCACAAGTCGATTCCATCTTTTTCACTGGCGGCTCTACAGCTATTCCTACCGTGCGCCAAGCCTTCCTGAATTTATTCCCCACGGCAGAAATTGTAGACGGTAACCGCTTTGGCAGCGTCGGCATTGGCTTAACATTAGAAGCACACCGTAAATTTGCTTGATTACCCTCCCCAAAAACGACAGAAAGAGGAGAATAATCTCCTCCCTGCCTTTTATGCGTTATCGATACATTGATGGCCTGAAGCCATCCAGCCATAAAATGGCTAAAAATGATATGAGCAACATTAGGGCCATTGGCACAAATACTTCTGTTTTGAGCTCTATCAGACTAAATAAAATACCAGTATCCGATTGAATGCCATAAAAGAAGAATATTCCTAAGATCACCGGAATCATCAACGTTAGTAAACCATTAACGACAAGAGATAGCCAGAATAAACCTTTTTCTTCTATTCCAAAGTTTCGCCTCTTCAAAAGAGGATATTTACGATGGAGAAGAACCCAGAAAGAACCTGCAAAAAGAGCCAATACCACATTTAGAATAACCAGTTTTATTAACATCTCATTCCCTCCTCGGAAGAAAGTTGAAACAGTTCAGATCAAATAGTTTTCCACAGTTTAACCTATTTTTATCAAAAAATCACTTTTTTATGACGAGATACCTTGACAAAAAATATAACAAGCGTATTTTTAGTAATTTTTTCGAAAATTCGTAAAAACTACTTCAAGGTTTTATGGGTCTTCACAGTAAAGTCATCCACCTGTACGGCAGCGTCTTTTGCCTTCTCTGCCGCGGCGATGGTTGTATGCTCGGCTTTGGTGATAACCTTAGCTTTTAAGGCTTTGTCAGCCATGCTGAGCACAGTACCTTTGCTGATTTTCTTGCTGCGCAACGCTTGGGTAAGTTTATCCCGCCCAGGTTGGGCAGCGATACTCTTCGCATAGGCATCTTCTAACAACCCTAGCCCTGGCTCGGCTTTGGTTGGCACAAAAATATTTTGTGTTAAGTCATCCCGAACACCAGATGCAGGATTTAGCAACACCTTAGCCACGGCTTCCACTTGTTTTTCACTTGGCTTTTGCTGCCAGCGCCCAAATGGGAACACCATAAAACGGGCTTTAAGAGCCAGTAATTTATTCGGTAAGTTGCGCAGCACATCGTTCAAAGCATCTTCAATATGGTAAAGCGCCTCTTGCAGACACCAATCTACCAGTGGCTGATGCTTGGCAGGGTATCCGTCATCATGCGCTTGCTTCAATGTGGCGGAAGCCAAGTACAACCACGCAAAGGCATCAGCGTATTGGCCGCTTAGGTATTCTTTCCGCTTCAAGGCGCCACCTAAAGTGGCTAAGCCGATATCCGCCATAAACGCAAGCGCAGCAGAGTAACGCGATAGCTGGCGGTAGTACCGTGCATAGTGGCCAGACACAGGAGTTTTAGCCATATAGCCGTTTGTAAGGCCTAAAATAAATGCTCTTACGCCATTGCTAAACACATGGTTAATGTGGCCAAAAAACGCTTTATCAAACGCTTTTATATCGTTCTTTTGGATGGCGTTTACTTCATCCTGCAAGTACGGATGACACCGCATAGCCCCTTGACCAAACACAATGAGAGAGCGCGTTAAAATATTGGCTCCTTCAACAGTAATGCCGATAGGAATACCCATATATGGGCGGCTAAATATATTGCTTGGCCCACGGCAAATGGCAGAGCCTGCCAATACATCCATCCCATCGTTAATGGCAAGGCGCATGCCTTCCGTAAGGTAGGCTTTAGCAATGGCAGAAGCCACAGATGGGTGCTCACCTGCATCAACAGCCCCACAGGTAAAGCGGCGTGTTGCGTTCATCCAATAGGTATTTCCAGCAGTACGCACCAAACGCTCCCGCACACCTTCAAAACGCCCGATATTTAAACCAAATTGCTCCCGCACAAGGGCATAGCCACTGGCAGCACGGATTGAAAACTCAGCCGCACCAACGGAAAGAGACGGTAGGGAAATTCCCCGCCCTGCGGATAAACACTCCATCAACATTTTCCAACCGTTACCAATCTGTTTTTCGCCGCCAATAATCACATCTAACGGTACAAAAACATCTTTCCCACGCACAGGGCCATTTTGGAACGGCACGCCCATTGGGTCGTGTCGGTTACCGATTTCCAAGCCCTTGGTATCTCTTGGCAGCAGCGCACAAGTAATACCTAAATCTTCCTTTTTACCCAATAGCTGGTCAGGGTCATACAGGCGAAACGCCAAACCCACCACCGTTGCTACAGGTGCCAACGTGATGTAACGCTTGTTGAAGGTCAACTTCATGCCAATCACATCTTTGCCGTCTACCTTCTGCTTGCAGATAACACCAAAACTTTGGCCGCTAGCGGCATCACTCCCTGCGTGAGGTTCCGTCAAGGCAAAACACGGTAATTCCCGTCCATCGGCCAAGCGAGGCAGGTAGTGTTTTTTCTGTTCTTTTGTCCCATAACGCAGCAGTAACTCACCCGGCCCGAGGGAATTAGGCACCATCACAGTAACGGCTGCCGTTAAGCTTACGCTGGAGATTTTTGTGACCACCGCGCTGTGAGCCGCAGCAGAAAAGCCAAGTCCACCGTCTTTCTTCGGAATAATCATCCCGAAGAATTTTTGATCCTTCATAAACTTCCAAACTTTTGGCGGTAGGTCTCGGTCTTGAGCAATTTTGAAATCATCAATCATGCTACAAAGCTCTTCTACAGGACCATCCAGAAAAGCCTGCTCTTCTTTTGTTAATTTTTTAACTTTGAAGTTAAGCATCTTGTTCCAGTCAGGGTTTCCGCGGAACAAGTCCCCTTCCCACCAAACACTTCCTGCTTCTAGAGCAATGCGTTCTGTTTCCCCAATTGTTGGCAACGCTTTGGCTGCTAATTTAAGAGCAATGCGAGAAACGAAGAATTGACGAATAGGCGGTACACCAAAAATAACCAGCACACTGATAAGAACATAAGTAACCGACCGAAATGTCTCAATCGGCACACCTGTTGTTCGCCATGCTAATATGCCAAACAAAATAAGGGCGCAGAGGGCTAAAAACCCTTTTCGGAGGTATAACAGCGTTATAAAGCTTAGTATTGCCAGCAGTATCAATTGTAGTGTCATTATTCGTCCCTCCTTTATAAGTGGCCGTTAGTTACGCAATGGCTTCCCTTTGCGCAACATGTGGAGAACCCTATCTCTCGTCCCTTGCGTTTTACATAAGCGGATAAATGCTTTCCGCTCCAATTTTAAAAGCTCTTCTTCCGTACAAACTTCGGTCACGTCGGTTTTGCCCCCTGCCAACACGTGTGCCAATTGCTTGGCAATCACAACATCATGCGGCGTTGCAACTCCTTTTAGTTTGAAGTCATTAACAGCTAATCTTAAAGCTGTTTCTCCACTTGCCCCCGGCAATACCACGTCCTGCGGTTCAGGTGGATTATACCCCTTGGCAAGGCTTAACGCTTTAGCCTTAGCCGCTGCTAAAATACGGTCTCTGTTCATCACAATGTCATCATCAGGACGTACAAATAGTAGCGATTTTGCCTCCTGAGCAGATTTTGAAACCTGCGCTGTCGCAATTGTTTGGAAAGCATGGGCAACTGCTGGCATAGGCCCTTTCGCTTTTAAGAAAGTAGCACCCCGTTGCAGCATTTCCTTACAACCGCCCCAACCGGGGATAATCCCAACACCTGCTTCAACCAAACCAGTGTATGTTTCAGCATGAGGGGTTAAGGCGTCACAGTGCAACAAAACTTCGCACCCACCGCCCAGTGCCATGCCTGATGGTGCTCCGACAACAGGAATAGGTGCGTATTTTAGTTCTTTAAACGCACCCTGCCCGTCTTTCAAAATCCAACGGATGAATGGAAACAGCCGCAATTTAGCTGTAATCAACAACATCACAATATTAGCGCCGACTGAGAAATTTGTGCCTTCATTATGAATCACCAGCCCTTTGTAGCCTTGCTTTGGTAGTTCTCTGGCAACCCACCGAACGGCCCGCAACGTAAACAAGTTAAGGCTATTCATTTTGCTGTGGAATTCCAAGCAAGCTACTTTATTGCCAATATCCCAAACACTGGCGGAATTATTACGGTAAATAGGTTTGGAGGCGCGCTTAATATCCTGCAATAACAATACACCTTTAGGCCGTTTAACCAGTTTGTATTTACCTTTAACGTCCAACTGTTGCAGCTTACCATCCTTCACACGGTAGAATGGTTGGCCATTTGCGGCCTTCAAAATTTCAGGAACATCGCACCCATCCGCTGCGATTTTTTCAGCAAACCACGCTGTGCCAAGCTTATCAATCAATTCAAAGGGGCCGAACTTCCAGTTGAAGCCCAACCGCATGGCACGGTCAATTGTTTCAATATCATCCGCAATTTCACCAACCAAACTGGCTGCATAGCTTAAAGTGCCAGAAAGAACGCTCCACGCGTACCGCCCTTCAGGGCTATCATGCGTCACTAAAGCCCGTAGCCCGCCTTTTTTAGCTGCCTTAGCCGCAGCAATTTTAGGACGTTTCGCAAGGCCGTACGTCTGCGTTTCAAGGTCAACAACCTCTTTTTTCCGTTGGTCATTCAAGCGGTAAAAACCACCTTTACCTTTGCGGCCTGTGTAGCCGTCCGCAATCATTTTCTCTAAAAATGCAGGAGGTTGGCCAATGTTATTAAAGGCATCGTCTTCATCCAACGCATTCATTAAACTGCTTAAAACATGGGGCATTAAATCCAACCCCACTAAGTCCAACAGGCCGAAAATACCTGTTTTTGGCACACCTATCGGGCGGCTCATCACTGCATCTGCCGCTTCTACTGAAATATTTTGCTGAATCGCTTCTGTCACAGCTTTATGCATCCAATACGTACCAATACGGTTGGCAATAAAACCGGGGCGGTCAGCGCACACAACAACGCTTTTACCCAGTTGATAATCAGCAAAATCGCTAACTCTTTCTACCAATTCTGGCTTTGTATCCGGCCCCGTCACAACTTCTAGCAACCGCAGGTAACGTGGCGGGTTAAAAAAGTGCGTAATACAAAAACGTTCTTTAAATTTTTGGGGCATCCCTTTTGTTAGTTCAGCCAAAGGAATGGTTGACGTATTAGACGACACTACGGCATCAGCCTTCAGGTATTTACTCAGCTTTTTGTATAAATTTTGCTTGATATCCAACCGCTCAATAACAACTTCCACCACCCAATCGCAATCGGCAATGTCTTTCAGGTTGTCTTCAATATTCCCTACGGCTATACGTTTAGCATTGGAAGGGTGCATCAACGGTGCAGGGTTTGTTTTTTTCAGTTTTTGAACCGCCGTTTTCGCCACGACATCACGGTCTTTTGCTTTTTCTGGCACAATATCCAACAGCAGTACATCAACGCCTGCATTTGCAACCTGAGCCGCAATGCCGGCCCCCATAACACCTGCGCCTATAACCGCAACTTTTTGAATATCAGCCATTAGATACGCTCCAGAATTGTCGCAATCCCCTGCCCGCCGCCAATACATTGGGTTGCAAGGGCGTACTGCCCTTTGCTCTGTTGAAGCAACTGCGCGGCTTTACCTGTAATACGTGCGCCCGTCGCCCCTAATGGATGCCCCAAAGCAATGGCACCGCCGTCTAGGTTGATTTTATCCATATCTAGTTTTAAATCTCGAATAACCGCTAGAGATTGAGAAGCAAAGGCTTCATTCAGCTCAATCACGTCTAAATCTGAAGCTTTCAGCCCTGCACGCTTCAGTGCTTTCTTTGTCGCTCCCACAGGGCCAATACCCATAATTTCAGGCGCACAACCCGAAACAGCGAAGGACTTAATACGCGCCAGCATCGGCAACTTATTCTTTTTAGCGTACTCTTCACTTGTTACTAATACGGCAACTGCCCCATCCGTTAATGGAGAAGCTGTCCCCGCTGTAACCGTTCCTTTTGCATCAAAAGCTGGTTTAAGGTCACCTAAAGCGGTGCTATCTGTATCTGGCCGTGGGCAACCATCTACCTTCACAGTCCCTGTTTTTGTTTTAATCGGCGTAATTTCATCTTTAAAGCGGTCCGCTTTTATCGCTGCCGCTGCTTTTTGTTGGCTTAACACAGCAAAAGCATCTTGCTCCTCACGAGTTAGCTTGTATTTTTTAGCAACGTTCTCTGCTGTTTCGCCCATGCTCATGTAAGCAGCCGACATCTTTTTGTATAAATCAGGGTTAGGTAGTGGGTTATAACCACCCATCGGCACCCGCGTCATTGTTTCTACCCCCGCGCAAATAAAGGCATCACCCGCGCCCATCTGGATAGCACCTGCCGCCATATGAATACTCTGCATGGAAGACCCACAAAAGCGATTAACCGTTGCCCCTGCAACAGTCAGCGGCAGCCCTGCCATTAACGCCACCAAACGCGCCATATTGAAACCTTGTTCACCTTCAGGAAAAGCACACCCTAAAATCAAATCTTCTACATCAGCAGGCTTTACTTTTGTTTGTTTAATCAGAGCCTGAACAACTTGTGACGCCATGTCATCAGCCCGCACTTTTGCAAGTTCACCTTTATGAGCAGGACAAAACGGGGAACGGATATACCCTGCAATCACAACTGGTTTCATACGCATGTCTCCTTATTATTTGTGCGCATTCTGCGCTTTAGTGGCTTCTTCCGCCAGTAATTCCTTCTTAGAAAGCTTACCTATGAGCGTTTTTGGCAACGTTTTTCTAAACTCTACAACAGCAGGACGCTCTATAGGGTTTAAATGTTTCTTAACAAAAGCAAGTAACTCCTGCTCTGTCACAGCATCTTCGCTTTCTTTCAATGTTACAAAAGCTTTTGGCACCTCTCCCTTATGAGCATCGTCAATACCGATGACCACAACCTCTGACACGCTTGGGTGTTTATAAAACGCTTCTTCTATAATACGCGGATAAACGTTATAACCGTTTGTAATAATAATCTCTTTCAGGCGGTCCGTTAAAAATGTATAGCCGTCTTCATCCATATACCCCACGTCCCCTGTACGTAGCCAGCCATCAACCAATACATGGGCGGTTTCTTCAGGTTTTTGCCAATACCCAAGCATGACTTGAGGCCCTTTAATCACAATTTCTCCACGTTCCCCAAGAGGTACTTCTTTTGTCACATCATCCAAATCTCTAATTTCTATAGCTGTTCCGGGTAATGGTATGCCAATAGAGCCTACCTTACCCAAAGTATGGCAAGGGTTGCACGCCGCTACGGGTGAAGACTCCGTCAACCCGTAGCCTTCCACCAGTGCGCACCCTGTGCGCTCTACAAATGCTTTTTGTACGGCTTCAGGCAAGGCTGCTCCACCTGAAATACAATAACGAATAGAAGATAGATTATAACGTCCAACGCTTTCATCATTATTAATAGCGGCAAAGAGTGTAGGAACCCCCGGAAAAATGGTTGGCCTAAGTTTATGGATTGTTTTTAAAACCGTTTTAAGGTCAAACCGTGGAATCAGAATAATCTCACTTCCTGTAATCAAACCAAGGTTCATCACGGCTGTCATAGCAAAAACATGGAAAAACGGTAAAACCGCTAAAAATTTATCTCCCTCTGGTGGTGTTTCCCCCAGCCACAAGCGCACTTGTTCGGCATTGGCCATTACATTCGCATGGGTCAGAACTGCCCCCTTGGGTACTCCCGTTGTACCACCCGTATATTGTAAGACAGCAATGTCTTTTTGAGGATCTATGGAAATAGGAGTAACAGGCTTTTCCTCTGCTAGCATATCTGAAAAACGGACGCGCCTGTTATCAAACGCAACCTTCGCAAGCTGGCTACGCTTAAATAAGTTTAACAAAATACCTTTAAACGTTGGCAAGGCTTCCGCTAAATCACACACAATAATCTGGCGGATATCTGTTTTCTCTAGCAAAGCTTCAACTTTAGGATATACGCTTTGAACATTCAGCGTCACCATCACGCTCACGCCGCTATCCTTCGCCTGAAACAGTAGCTCTTCCTCGGTATAAAGCGGATTAAAATTAACAACGGTTAACCCAGCCTTAAGCGCCCCAAAGTAAGCTACAATAAAATACGGACAATTTGGCAAACATATGCCCAGCCGTTCGCCTTTTTGAAAACCTTGCTGCTGGAGAGCTGCCGCAAAACGGTCTATCTGCTCCTGAACCTCAGCATAGGTTTGTTTTTTACCCAAAAAGTTTAAACACGGGCGGTTAGGAAAGCTCTGCGCGCTGTCTTCAAATAATTGGTAAGCAGGTCTGTTTTTTATTGCTAGTTCAATAGGAACATCAGGCGGATAAGCATCTAACCATCTTTTTGTCTCAGTCATTTTCGCCCTTTTCTTCTTTTTGGCTAAACCCTGCAATAAATTTCTCAAGCGTTGGCCATGTTAATCCAACATTATCTTTAATTAAAGCATGCGGTCCATCTTTAACCCAGTGCAATACTTTATCATCACTCCCCAGTGTATCATAAATTTTTTGTGCACTGCGCGGGTGCACCGTTTCATCCTGATCTCCCTGCAAGACGACCGTTGGCACCACAACATTTGATAGAATATTCTTAACATCTTGAATTAATAACCTAAGTTCGTTTAGTGCCTTAATAGGCATTGTATCGTAATTAACCCCAGGTTGACTGGTCTCTTCCCCGTAAAAAGATATAAAACTTGAAAGACCCGGTACGATACCAGCTACTTTATTGACTGTTTGAAGAAAAGGTAAAAAATGCATATTACGGTCTTGCACTTTAATTGCCGCCGAAACACAAGCCAGCCCTGCTAATTTATCTGGTTGCTCAGATGCTAATTTTAATGCCAGCGTACCACCTGTTGAAAAACCAACCACAACAACCCTATCCACATAAGACGCCAAAATATGGTAGCTCCGCCGTACCGATGCCATCCACTCAGCTTTTGTCCGCTGCGCTAAATCATATGGAGATGTGCCGTGCCCAGACAAACGCGCGCCCATAACCGTATACCCAAGGTGGTGCAAATGCCGCCCGAAGTCTTTCAGCTCTGATGGTGATGATGTAAACCCATGCACCAATAAAATACCTGTTTGTGCCTGACTTGTTGTTGCAATATGCGGTAAATAAAAATACGGGGCTCCGTCTTCTATTTTACCAAAATTACTCTTTAATTTTACGTGTTTCTCATCAAAATAACGCCGGTTAAGCTCAAAATTTCTCTTTTCATCATCGAATTGGTATCCTGCTAAAATAGATGGCTTAACACTTTCTTCTTCCCCTATTGCTTTTTCAACGGCTTGTTTAACAGCTGTGACATGCGCAACTTCATTCGCATAAACAGTAATTGGGTTTTCCCGTCGAATGGTTCCCTGAGCCTGCTCTACCTCCAACTTATCTAAAAATATGTAATTTTCTTCATCTTCATCCATCAGCCCTACACGTGAACACTCTTGTACAAAGTGCATCAGCTCTTCGTTGGAGCCATCTAAGATGCCACGATAACGATCTGGCCAATGTAAACTACGATGCAGCTTAACATCTCTACTTTTTTGAAGATTTTTGAGAGCTAAATAAAGCACCCGCTGAAAGTACCTGCGCGAAGCTGATTTTATACCGCTATCAAGCAATGCAATAATAAGCGTGGATGCCAAATGCCCAAAATTAACCATAACACCTGTATAAATACTATGGCTATAAGCCTGCCTGATAGCATCTGTTTCTTGTTGGATTTTACCTAGAAGCATTTTTTCCTGCCATGTAGTTGCATGTTTATGTAAATCAAAAAGATCATTTAGCTCATGTACCTGAGTCTCAAAAAAGCTATTCAGCAACCACCGTTGCCACCAAGGCCAGCTATGCTTAAGTTCTATTGCATCCCCTACATGAATATCCATATCTGTATCCTTAAGCAGAATATTCCCTTCAATAATCAACTCTTCCAATGCTGTATCAGGCAAGTTTTTTGCAAAAAAAGAAACACTACGGCTCAAAAAGTTATCGTCTGTCCTTAGTGGATAAAACGTGATGGTTGATGGCACAATCAAAGTTGGCTTACTCGCTTGGCGCAAAAGCTCTTGCGGGTCATCTATTTCCAATGCTTTACACCAATGTTCTATTCTTAAAGTATCACCTTCTTCAAAACGGGTACGAATACGGCGTTTAAACATATCTAACGTCAATGCTAGTGCTGCTGCACCACGATGAACTTCTTTAAAGTCATTCCGGCTTTCTGAAAAAATATGGTAACGCCCATCTTTATTAAGGACATGCCGATCTTTAACAATTCTCCCTTCAGGAAAAATCATCACTTTTTGACCACGCAAAATCTCTGCAGCCATAAATGGCAATAGCCCGGGCATATTATTGGGCACTGCTCCCATATCTATTAAAAACTTTGTTAAGCCTTCGCTCACATTGAATAACTCATGATGGGCAATCGCACGGCAATGTTTGCCTGTTTCTTCATAAATAAGGTAAGGCGGTACGGCTGTTTCAAAACGTGCAAAATGGTTAAATAGAAAAATTTGCCCCTCATTAAGCAAGTGAATATTGTTATGAACCTTAAGGTTTACATGAAGACGGTCTTTCACTATACGCATTAGGCGCATATACCAATCGTAACTCTTCTTATTAATACGGAACTTATCGTGGTTCATCTATTTACAATTCTTTCTTCTCTATCTTATGTGATTGATCGCCTTATTTACCAGAGCTTTCCTGACCGTATTTATCCATATAAAACATAGCATTATGAAAAAATTTATTTATTGCAATGCAACATAACTTCTTTATCAAAATGACCAATACTTAAAGTTGCACATCTTTCTCCCTTTGGTTACAGTAGCGCAAAAGGATTTAAAAGGACTTGCCTATGCGTACCCTGTTGTTGGTTTTATTTAGTTTAGTTATATTCCCTATTTCTTGGGGGCAAACAGCTCACCCTGGTGGTTTTCCTGAAGCGGCAGGCCCTGTAGCAACCCAAATTACAGACCTTTACAACTTTATTTTTTGGATTACATGCGTTGTATTTTTTGTAGTTACCATTCCAATTTTATTCACAATTTACCGCTTTCGCCGTAAAAAGAACCCAAACCCTGCAAAATTTAGCCATAGCACAGCAGTTGAATTGGTTTGGACAATTATCCCAGCGCTCATTTGCGCCGTTATCACCTACCAATCATACAATGTTATGGTTCATTTAAATACCATGCCAGAAGAAGGCCTTACCGTAGAAGTTGTCGGCTACCAATTTGGATGGGATTTTTATTACCCTGATATGGGAGAAAGTGGTAATTATGTTGCCTCCCCTGAGCCAACAGAGGTGAATAAGAAGATTTCCCTCCCTGAGGTAGAGCGTTACACGAAAGAATTGGTTATCCCTGTAGATGTGCCTATCAAACTCCATGTCACAAGCCAAGATGTTATCCATGCTTTCTACGCACCTGAGCTAGGCATGAAGATAGACGCTATGCCAGGACGCATTAACTACGCTTGGATTCAAGCAGATAAACCAGGAACATACATTGGCCAATGCTATGAGCTATGTGGTAGCGCACATGGTGAAATGTTCTTTACCGTTAAAGCCGTTTCTATGGGACGCTTCGTTCAATTTGTAAATGAGCAACGGCAAGAAGCTGGCCTAAGCGTTCTACAACCAAAACAAATTATTGAGCGGTTAAGTTAAGAACTCCCAGCCCAGCAACAACGGCTGTATCAACGCGCAGTATTGTAGTCCCTAAACTTATAGAAACAATGCGCTGTTGCTGTACCAACCAACTAGCTTCATCAGGTGAAAAACCGCCTTCAGGCCCTACTAATAAAGCATAGTTGCTATTGTCTTTTTCTTTGATACCCCCCTCTTTCCGTTCAGCAGCCCAATAAATGGAACCATCAAAACTTTCTACTACTTCTCTCAACCCCATGGGTTTAAGTATTTTAGGGACATCCAAGCGTTCACACTGCTCAGCAGCTTCAACCGCAATGGCCTCCACCCGCTCTAAATTCAGCTTATCAGGTACGCAATATTCCATTAAAACGGGTTGAATTCTCGCAACACCTAATTCTGTCGCCTGTCGCAACACACGGTTCATCGTCTCTCGTTTTGGCAGACCGACCATAAGGGTCACGTTTTGAGAAGTTTCAAATGACTTAAGCTTTTCTTGAACCTCAGCGAACTTCGTGTTTTCGCCAATAACAGCAGAAAATAACCCGTCCTTTCCATTAAACAGGGCAATGCTATCACCTTTTTTTAAGCGCAATACTTTACCCAACCTGTGGCTTAAAGCCGTGGGGAATTCCACATCACCGCCAGCAGTAAGAGGTGCATCCACATAAAAATGCCGAAGGCCGCTACCAACATGTTTAAGCTGTTTTTTAGACATCTTTCACACCAACTTAGGCGCACTTGTTTTGGTTAAACATCTCTGGGTTTAAATCTTTTAATCGTGCCCCCATTTGCTGGATAACCTGCCCACCTAGTTTGTGACCATAACTAAGGCACACTGCCGGTTCTTTCTTTCTCAAATACCCCGCTAAAAACCCTGCGGCAAAAGCTTCACCTGCGCCTGTAACATCAATAGGGGTTTCTATTTTTTGGCACCCTAAAAATACTTCAGGCTGGCCAACAGCAATAAACCGCGCGCCATCACCACTCATTGTTTGAACACGCGGCGTTACTTGCCATTTTTCCCGCGCTTCTGACGTTAAAAGCTCCACTATCGCTTCAGCTTCTTCTGTATCAGAAAAAACAAGGTCAACGCCTAAAGTAATCACCTGATTAAACACATCAGCCGCTTTTTTCATCACTGTCGGCGGTGCCAGCATAAGCACAATTGAAACACCTTCAGCCTTTGCAATATTAATAGCCTCTAAAACGACATCGGCTTGGTCTAACAACGGATACCCTTCAATCAAAAGCGTTTTGCTTTGTTTAATAACATCCCTATCCAACCAATCGGACGTTATCACCGCAGACGTATCAGGCTCTACAAAAGTCCGTTCTCCATCTGGCGTTAACAAAACAAAAATCTGAAACGTCCGCGCTGTTGCATCAGGCTTAGCCATGTACACACCCGCTTGTTCCATTTCTTCGTAAAAGTGCTGCCCTGCGGGGTCAGCTCCCACACGCCCTAAATGAGCCATTTTTAAGCCCAATTGCGCTAAACTGCTTCCCACATTTGCACCAGAACCACCCGCACTAAAGTGCTCAAGCATAATATCTTCGTTCAATGCCATAAGTTCACCGTGAGAGAAATGACGATAATCTGCTTTTTTAAGCTGGTACTTATTAAGTAACGCGTCATCCACCCGTACAAAGCCGTCTACAACAGCATTGCCAAGAATACATACATCAAACTTCTTTTCCATGGCGGGCATTCTGCCTCCAAAATAGTATAACGTCCACTTTTGTATTGCTAAAAAAAAGGGTAAGGTGTCGGCTATGGTAGATACTCCAGCAGTTTTACAGCTTTGCCCTTCTCTGAAAGAAGGAGGTGTTGAACGCAGCACCCTTGAAATGGCGACATTTTTAGAAAAACAGGGCTGGAAATCTCATATTGCTGCCCATGCTGGCCCATTAACACAAATGTTACCGTTAGAAACAACTTTTCATCCACTCCCTCTACACCACAGAGACCCTTTTTTTACCATCTATAACGCCTACCGCATTGCGAAGCTTGTGCAAAAACATAATATCAGTTTTATCCATGCTCGTTCACGCGGCCCTGCTTGGTCAGCTTACCTTGCCAGCAAGTGGACAGGCACCCCCTACATCACAACTTTCCACAGCACCTATGGCCTTAAAGGCTTTGCAAAAAAAGCCTATAACAGCGTCATGGTCAAAGGTGCCCATGTTATTGCAAACTCACAGTTTATTAAAAACCATATCAGCGAAAATTACGGTATCCCTGCGGACCTAATCCCTATAGCCCCCAGAGGGTATGACCCGCATGTATTTTCGGCTAACAATATTTCCAATGAAGAACTTGCCAACTTAAAAGCATCTATGGGTATTATGAAAGACGTCCCCATATTGTTATTAGTAGGGCGCATTTCCAGAAAAAAAGGGCAAAAAATACTCCTTGAGGCTTTGACACACCTAAAAGATTTACCATGGGTAGCACTATTTGCAGGAGGGGCTGATAAAAAACAGACTTTTTTAGCGGAACTACAGAATTTTTGCCAAACACACAATATAGAAGACCGCGTTCACTGGCTTGGTAGCCGTACAGATGTTGCCAAGCTTTATGCGCTGGCAGATATTGCAATTTCCCCCTCTACAGAGCCGGAAGCCTTTGGCCGCGTTGCTGTAGAAGCCCAAGCTATGAAAACACCTATCATCGCAACAAACCATGGCGGCAGCCTTGAAACGGTGCAGGATGGCATCACTGGTTGGCTTATTCCGCCCGATAACCCCGAAATTTTAGCAAAAACAATACGTAAGGCGTTGACCGATACCAAACGGTTATCCACAATGGGTGACGAAGCGTACCGGTGGGTTTCTGAACACTTTACAACAGAAATGACCTGTCAGAAAGAATTTGCCGAGTACCAACATATTATAAAAAAGTAATGCATTCCCTTAACAAAGGAAGCGCACAAAGGAGAATATATTGTGAAACGCTGTATGGTTGCTCTGGATATCCAAAATTTTTTCAAACCATCCCCAGGAGTTGTTCATCAAGTCAACCAACTGGCCTTGCAAATTCCCACAGTCGCCACCCTCTTTAAACACCAAGAAGATATTGTCCCTCTCGATAAATTGACCGATAAATCTTGGCCAAGCGACGATGACTGTCTTGTCAGCACATCATCCGTATTCTACAAGCATGGCTACGGGCTCCCTAAGGAAGTTATCAGCTGGCTTAAAGAACAAAAAGCCGACGAAGTTTTACTCACTGGCGGGCATACTGATGCTGCCGTACTTGCCGCAGGGTTTGACCTTTTTGATGCTGGTGTTATACCGGTTATGGTGCCTATGCTTTGCTACGGAAATGATTGGTACATGCACACAGTAACAACAGGTATTTGGAGCCAAGAAATTGGAAAAGTTTTTGAGTCCACTGCCGAGCTCCAATTTTCCGCTGCTTAAACTTGGTTAATGCCTCATCTCATAAGTTAGGGCAATGAAACAAGTATTGATTATTCTGGAAGATGTTATGAGCCGCTTTGTGCAGGCTACGGGGACTATTCAGGATATTAAAGAATTCCACCGCAATGACCATGTGACATTACTAACAACATCCAACTTAAAATACCTCGCGGAAAAAAATCCTCACATAGACCAAGTTGTTTACGATAGAGGTAAACCTTTTTGGCACCTTCTATACCTGTGGCAAATGAAAAAATTTCTCGGCCAGTTTGAACGCATTTACGATTTACAGCATGACAGCCGTAGTAAACTCTATATGAAATTAAGCAACCCCGAAATTTGGTGTAGCAGCCATACCGATGCAGGACTTTATGTAAACCCTCAAGTGTTTAAAGAAAATCCTATGGAAGACGCTCTGCGCGTTCAATTAAGTATGGCTAAAATTCCAGCAAAACATAGACCAGACCTCAGCTACGCAGCCCAACCAGCTCTAGATAAATTAGAAGAACTTAACCTTGAGCCAAATAAATTTATTGTACTTGTCCCCGGCAGCCGAAGAAAACACCTCCAAAGGCGATGGCCTCATTTTGCTAAGCTAGGAGCCTTACTAAAAGCAGAGGGATATCAAGTAGCTATTGTTGGAAGCGCTGATGAAGAACGTCTTGTTTACGAATTATCTGAAACTTTGGACGCTCCACTTATCTACAACCTTCCCCTTCCCCAACTTATTGATATTTTTCAATACGCCAAAGCTGTGATTGGGAATGATACAGGCCCATTCCACCTAGCTTCAGCCAGTGGCACAGAAGGCATTATTTTGTTTGGGCCAGACCCTGCAGCTACACGCCATACCCCTCACCTTACCAATGTGCAGGTCATTCAAAACACTGATGATTTATCGGCTATTTCGCCACAGACTGTTATGAAAAACCTTATAACAAGCCTTGCATAAGCACTGCCTACTTGCATTCCACCATTTATTTATTTAATGCTAGAAATTATGCGTCTATTTGTAGTTTTTTGTCTATGTTTGATACTTTCTGCTTGTACAGAACCTATGAAACATTCTTGGAACAATACAATGGATGACTTAGCCAACTACGATAGAAGCAATTGGTGGCGTTTTTTTGGTGGCGAGGAAATGCTCGCCCAAACAGAGTGGGCACTTAAATTCAAGCCAAAAGTGCATTACCGCCCGCCTCCTGTTTCTTGCTCACAGGTTGAATGGCAACAACGCTATGTTGAAACAGGTGGAGAGTGGCGCATTGTTCATCAGCCAATCTGCCTAAATCCTTAGGTTTTTAGCACTTTACACTTGTCAGCCTTTTAAATTTCTTTAAAATACTTTCCGTTAAGTGGCTTCCCTTTGGTAGTGGGAGGCTCAAAACCAAATAAATAAAGGAAATGTAACAATGTTGAATATCACCCTACCGGACGGTAGCGTGCGTGCGTACGATTCAGCGGTATCAGGTTATGATCTGGCTGCTGATATTGGCCCGGGCTTAGCAAAAGCAGCCTTGGCTATGGTTGTAGATGGAAAAGAAAAAGATCTTTCTGAGACGATTACGACGACGAGCACGGTTACATTTCTAACGGCAAAGGATGAAGCTGGCCTAGACGTTATGCGTCACACCATTACAGCGCAAACTTTGGCTCGTGCTATTAAGGAGCTTTACCCTTCCGCAAAGCTAGCAATTGGCCCAACTGTAGAACACGGCTTCTACTATGATATTGATTTTGCAGAGCCCCTTTCTTCTGATGACCTTCCTAAAATCGAGAAACGAATGAAGGAAATCATCAAAGAAAATAACCCTGTACAACGGGAACTTTGGGAACCTGAAAAGGTTAAGAAATACTTTACCGATAAAGGTGAAACCTACAAAGTAGAGCTGGTTGAAGGTGCCATTGAAAAAGGCGAACTTATTGATGGAAAATTCTTATCTGTCTGGCGTCAAACTATTGAAGGAAAAGACGATTTTGTTGACCTCTGCCGCGGCCCTCACGCTGTGAGAACAGGGCAACTTATCGCAGAAGGCTTTACGCTAACAAACCTTGCTGGTGCCTACTGGCGCGGAGACAGCAATAACACCCAACTTACCCGTATTTACGGCGTTGCTTTTGCAGATAAAAAAGACCTTAAACAGCACCTTTTCATGCTGGAAGAGGCTAAAAAACGTGACCACCGTAAACTAGGTGCAGAGTTGGATTTATTCCACTTTTCTGACCGCGCACCGGGGCAAGTCTTTTGGCACAACAAAGGTTGGACGGTTTACTTGGAGCTAATGGACTACATGCGCCGTAAAATCCATGCATTGGGATACACAGAAATTTGTACCCCTCAACTTATGGATTTAGAGTTTTGGCAATGGTCAGGCCACTGGGATAAATACCAAGAAAATATGTTTATTGCTAAGGAAGCTGATGATAGCGTTTATGCCCTTAAACCTATGAGCTGCCCTGGTGGTGTCCAAGTATTTAACCACGGCAATGTAAGCTATCGCGATCTTCCTATGCGCATGGCGGAATACGGCCATGTTTTCCGACGCGAAGCTAGTGGCGCCCGCCACGGCCTTATGCGCGTTCAAGCCTTTACACAAGACGATGCACACGTTTATTGCACGCCAGACCAGTTAGAAGATGAAGTCATCGCTATGTGCGACCTCATTGCGGAAACGTACAAGGAACTCGGCTTTGATAATGTTAAAGTGAAGTTTTCTACCCGCCCTGAAATGCGTATTGGAAGCGAAGAGGATTGGGACAGCGCTGAAAAAGCCCTACAGAATGTATGTGACCGCCTAAGCCTACCATGGGAACTGAATGCTGGTGATGGAGCATTCTACGCACCCAAGCTAGATTTTGTACTAACTGACGCCATTGGAAGAGAATGGCAATGCGGAACCGTACAGGTAGACATGAACCTGCCCACGCGCTTGAAAATGGAATACGACGCACCAGATGGGACAAAACAACGCCCACATATGATTCATAGAGCGATTCTTGGCTCCATAGAGCGCTTTATGGGCGTCATGATTGAACACCATGCAGGTCGGCTACCAACGTGGCTCTCTCCAACTCAAGTGATGGTCGTACCAATTACGGATAAGCACATCGATTACGCCAACAAAGTACGTGAGGCACTGTTTAATGCGGATGTCCGTACAGCTACAGGCGGCTTCCGTGTTGATGTTGACACATCATCCGAGCGTATGCAGAAGAAAATCCTTCTTGCCCAGCAGAAGAAAATTCCATACATGCTGGTTGTCGGAGATAAAGAAGCTGAAACAAACACCGCCGCCGTTCGACTAAGAAACGGAAAAGACCTTGGCGCTATGAGCTTGGAAAGTATTATCCAACGCTTAAAGCAAGAGGTTGAAACACGGCAAGACTCTGCTGATGCAGCTCATACGGCCGCTGCAGCATAACTTGCCTAACTGGCAAACCATCACTGCTATACTTGTTATTATATGCGCAGGTATAGCAGTATGGTCTTTGCCCAAATGGACGTGGGACATGCTGCCCTACAGTTTTTTGGCAGCCCAAGCTACAGGTAGCGATATTACTGAAGCCCATCAATATGCCTACACTGCAATCGCCCATTTACCAAAAGAGGCTCAAACAACCCTATTAGCAGGAAATACTTATAACAAAACACTCTCAAACTCTCCCGCAGCCATGGCGGAAACATCCACCTTTTACAGCCAGCGAGTGGGCTTTATAGATTTACTTGCCGTAACTACATACTTTAAAATCCCTCCTTTCAAAGCATTCCAATTGATTAACCTGATTGCAACCCTCCTCACAGGGCTAGTTTTATGGCGCTGGCTTCAAAAGATATTCTCTGCCCAGTGGGTACCCACAATTCTTTTCTGCATACTCGCCCTGATAGTCACCCTTCGCTTTGGCCGTACACCCACACCTGACCACCTTATGGGTGCTTTTTTACTGGCAGGTACGTACCTCACGTTATACCGCAATCCTTACCTGGGCATTGCAAGTTGGTTAGGTAGCACTCTTCTAAGACCTCAAGTTATTATTTTTCTTTTTCCCTATGGAATCTGGCTATTATGGAAGCTTCTTAAAGAAAAAGATTTATATTTTTTCAAGCAAGCAGCTGTACTTTTACTGGTAGGTATAGCCGCTATTATTATCCATTTCTCTTTCCCACACCCTGGCCTTGCAACCTTACAAAGCCACGCATGGGGAGAACTTAACCCCTTCCCACTCAGCCAACCTGTTACTTTTAATTGGCAAAATTACTGCAATCTCATAACTGAGCGTTTTTTTAATATTCATGGTCGGGAATTTTTTATGCTGGCTTGCATCTCTTTATTTGGTGGATACGCAGCAATTTTAGGTACAGGCATCATACGCCTGTTATCCTTATCCACTCTTGCTTTTTTAACCATACAATACCTTATGTTTCCGGCACTTTGGCCACGGCTTGTTATAGCACCAACCCTTATACTTTTCATGCTGGCAGGAACCGCTAAAGCAACGCTCTATAAGGAAACGCTTGCCAAACAAGCATAATAATTGGCATGATGCCTCCCACGGCATGAAATGCCCTAAAAATGTGCAGATAAAACAAACATAAAGGATATATACTATCGGTCGATTTAAAGGTGTTCCGGATAGGAACAAAAGAGACTCTCACCGCGTTAACGGTGCCATCACAGTAGATACAGTCAGAGTCATTGACGATCAGGGCAATCAGCTCGGCGTTTTAAAAACAAGAGACGCCATTAACAAAGCGCGTGAAGTGAATTTGGATTTGGTAGAAGTCTCTCCCAATGCCTCCCCACCCGTTTGCAAAATTTTAGATTATGGTAAATTTAAGTTTCAGGAGCAAAAGCGCGCCTCTGAAGCTAAAAAGAAACAACAGGTCGTCACCGTTAAAGAACTCCCTGTTCGCCCAAGAACTGAAGAGCATGACTACCAAATTAAACTACGTAAAGCACGGGAGTTTTTGGAAGCAGGCCATAAAGTTAAATTTAACCTCCGTTTTAAAGGGCGTGAAGTGAGCCACCATGATATTGGTAAAGCCATGCTTGACCGCATTAGAGAAGACCTTAGCCCCATCACACGGGTAGATTTTCAATCTGGTTTAGAAGGCCGTTTTATGAGCCTTATCGTATCACCGGATAAAAAGAAAATGGAAGCTGTTGCCAAGGCCGAAAAGGAAGCAACAGTAGAAGAAACCAGTGAAGAGTAATTTTTTCACTTTTTTGATTCAAAGGGACATCTAAATGTCCCTTTTTTAGCAACATATTCGCCACATTACCTCTAAAAAACCCTTTTTTTACCCTTTATTTTACACGTCAAATAATTGATTTATGCCCCATAACCGTCAATAATAAACCCACATGAATAAGAACGTATTTCTTGCCACTCTGTTTTCAGTTTCTGCCGCTTTTCCGGCACATGCAGGCATGTTTGAGTGGGTAGATAGCATGTTCACCTTCCGTGAAGATCAAAAAGAACGCGTTATGCCGCGCCGTTCCCTACCACCTAAAGAAATTGTTGTTCCATATACCGATAATTACCAACAGCACCAAGCCCAATACTACACACGTGGAGACTTGGCACCTGTAGACTACTTACACGGCTCTGCCAGCAAGGTTGTACGCCCTAACACACGCCCGCCATCTCAGCGCGTAGCTTACAGTAATGTACCAACAAGCTACCAAGCCATTGCACGGCGTGACCGCCAAAACCAGACAATGGAACGTGTTGGCACACGTATTTATGTTGGCGAACCTGGTATTGGCCCTGATTATGGAGATGACCGTACTTCTCCTCAGCATCAACGCGCAAAAATTGGCCGCCCAACAACGGACTGGCGCGCAACACCTAACGAAATGGGACTCGTACCACGTGAAGGTGACTATGATTACGAAAATCGGCCACAGCCCCGCGTGGCTAAAGTAACGCGCCCAGAAACAGCGAAGCACAGCCCTTGGGGACGCAACCAAGACGATTTGCAAAAGTTCCCTTCTCTCGCTGACGGTAAACGAACTCAAAACGGATACCACCAATACAGCGACCAAAGGAAAGTTTCTGAGTACGAAGTGCAACGCGGAGATACCTTATCTGGTATTTCTGATAAACCCCAAGTGTACGGAGACTGGGCTATGTGGCCACTTATTTGGGATGCCAACCGCGGCACAGTAAAAGACCCTGATATGATTCACCCACGCCAAAAATTAGGTATTCCAAGAGATTACACAAAGAGTGATGCCCGCGCCGCCAAAAAACGTGCATGGGATAAAGGCAAAGAAATTTACCTAGACGACGGCCGTTAATCTATTCTTCCAAAAAATTTTGCCTCTCCCAATAATTCTTTGGGAGAGGCTTTCGAAAAAATTTTATCCGTACCTATTTATGGCAAGGTAATTTAACGTTGCTATAGATAGGCCGTTTTGGGCAATTGCTGTTATTTTGAACTAGTACAGGAGAATCAGCTATCTTCTCCACGGCACTAATAAGAGTCATAGTGCTACTACATCCTGATAAAAGAATTGCCACAAACAAACAAAATGTCAAAATTGCAGTGGTACGCATACTCATAGACTTTACCCTCCACAGGTAAAAAGGCTGTTTTATAAAACAATCAAGATGAGGCCAACCAGCCCATCTTAAAAAACAGCCGGTTTCAGACACTCCTGATATAGGCCCTAAAAAGCCTTTTACAAGGTAAGGACGTATATTTTTTAGGCAGCCTTTGGCTGAGCTTTTTCCGCTTGGTGTTGAATAGAAGCTTCCACAAATTTGGCAAATAATGGATGCGCCTTATGCGGTTGGCTCTTAAATTCAGGGTGGAATTGCACGGCCACAAACCAAGGATGATCTTTAATTTCAACAATTTCCACCAAAGTTCCGTCTGGCGATAACCCACTAAATGTCAGGCCTGCATCACTCAATTGGTCGCGGTACGTGTTATTAAATTCATAGCGGTGACGATGGCGCTCAGAAATATTCTCTTGCTCATAAGCTTCCCGCGCCAAATAGCCTTCCTTTAACGTACATGGGTAAGCTCCTAAACGCATAGTTCCGCCTAGGTCCGTTGTTTCGTCCCGTACTTCGCTTCCCTTTTCTGTTTGCCATTCTGTCATAAGCCCAATAATAGGGTGAGCAGGCACACCAAAGTCTTCATTAAATTCAGTACTACCAGCACCTTCCAGCCCTGCTACATGCCGTGCAAATTCAACACAAGCAAGCTGCATCCCCATACAAATACCAAAGTAAGGAATTTTATGCTCGCGGGCATATTTAACCGCTTTAATCTTACCTTCTGTTCCTCTAGAACCAAACGCTCCAGGCACTAAAATACCGCCTGTTCCTTCAAAACGGAGAGCAATTTCCTCATCCGTATAGTTTTCCAACGCTTCAGAGTCAACAAAATCTATCTCAACCCCCGTACGGTGTGCCAACCCACCATGAACAAGTGATTCATTAAGCGATTTATACGCATCTCCCAACTGAACATACTTCCCAACCACACTAATACGCACAGTTTGAGGCGGATTTACGTAAGTATCTCCCACTTCTTTCCAGTTCGTTAAGTCAG
Source organism: Alphaproteobacteria bacterium (assembly GCA_028817875.1). Lineage (GTDB taxonomy): Bacteria > Pseudomonadota > Alphaproteobacteria > UBA2136 > JAPPOO01 > JAPPOO01. The sequence continues at coordinate 34,338 of JAPPOO010000072.1, forward strand.
GCTGCGGTGCCTCTAATTTAAAATGACTTAAAACAGCTTCATCCAACCCATGTTCGTGCAAATTAACAGGAACACGGTAAATTGAATCAGAATCAGGGCAGGATATAACGCACTTCTCATCTAACCCTGTAAACATTGCTATTTTACGGCGCTCATTCTCAGGTAAATCATCATCTGAGCGAACCACAACAATATCTGCCCTTAACCCGCGCTGAAGCAGTGTTTGCACAGCATGTTGCGTTGGCTTTGTTTTAACTTCTCCAACACATTTAATATACGGCGCATAGGTTAAGTGCATAAACAAACAGTTTTTCCACCCTTCTTCCATAGCAAATTGGCGAATCCCCTCAATAAACGCGTCAGATTCAATATCTCCAACCGTACCGCCAATTTCTACTAATGCAAAATCAGCTTTACCTTCATGCTGGCGAATACAGTCTTTAATTTCGTTTGTCACATGCGGTACAACCTGAACCGTTGCTCCCAAATAATCCCCACGGCGTTCCTTACTTAAAATTTTCTGGTAAATCTGACCTGTCGTATAGTTTGTATGTTCGTCCCCTTGAACACCTGTAAAACGCTCGTAATGTCCAAGGTCTAAATCCGTTTCCGTCCCATCATCCGTTACATAAACTTCCCCGTGCTGAAAAGGAGACATCGTACCGGGGTCAACATTCAAGTAAGGGTCTAATTTCTGGAGCGTTACGCTAAAACCTCGCGCCTGAAGCACTGCTGCTAAACTTGCTGCTGTAAGCCCTTTTCCAAGGCTGCTCATAACTCCACCAGTTACAAAAATATAACGTGTCTGCGTTGTCATACGCACTCCCCTTTCCTTACCTAGTTAAATATTAGTGTGGATAACTCATTCCACAAAGCGACACGCCCCCCTGCGGTTTGCGAGGGGGGCGTGTACAAATTATTCATATGCTTACTGTGGTACCTCTGGTGTTGGTACTGGCACAGGTATTGGTGTTTCAGTCGCCTCAGGTTTTTCTATTGCAGGAACTTCAACACTCTTATCAAAAACGCTCCCGCTTTTGCCTTGCCCTGTACTCATAACAGCCAATAGTAGGCTGCTACCCATAAACAAAATTGCCAAGTAAGTTGTTGTTTTTGCTAAAGGGTTACGAGTCACAGGCGCAGCACCCATGTTAGCACCACCCATGATGCCACCACCGGATGTATCTTGCCGTTGAAGCAAAATAACCAAAACAAGCGCAACGGCCACAACCGCGTTCAACAAAAGAAGTAAATTTTGAATCATAATAACTGTATGCTCGTATCTCTTACCAAAAAACTATCTCGTCCTGTCTACACAATCAGAAGCAAAATAGCAACATCTTTCAATATTTGCTTTCGTTTGTATTTTTTGCCATTATGCCCAAACAAACAACAAAAGCTTTTATTGGTAAGGGGCTTTTAACAAGTTTAGAATAACTGGATTAATCAAAGGGATACTTTCAGGCATATGCTTAATACTTTTCGCCAACTAGGGGAAACATGGTTCATCAAATTCTTTCTCATCTTGCTTGCTCTCAGTTTTGTAGCTTGGGGTGTTGGGGATTACATCAATGGTGGTGGCTATGGTGATGCCATTAAGGTTGGTAATACAAGTATCTCTCTTCAAAAAATAGAACGGGACTACAATAGCCAGCGCCAGATTATTGAACGTAATGCAGGTGGTGTCGTCACAAATGAACAGCTTTTGCAGGTTGGCCTACCAACCCATTACCTAGCAGGTTTGCTACAACAAACAAGCCTTCTCAATAGCGCAGACGAGCTTGACTTGGCAGCTCCTGAAACAGCTCTTACTAAGCTCATTCAATCAAATGACCTCTTTCTCTCCAATGGTGCTTTTAATGTAGATACCTACAAAAGTACGCTAAGAACCATTGGCTATACACCAGAAGGCTACGAAAACGAACAACGTCGCCAGTTAGTACAACAACTCATGGCTCAGGCTTTTCAACCACCAAAGCTAGCTAAAAACCTGACGCAAGCAGAGCTGGAACGTACAAGAAAAACAATGGACATCACAGCACTGCGCCTAACAAAAGAAAGCCTACAACAGCTGCCAAAGCCTACAGAAGAACAACTTGCTGCGTTTTACCAACAAAACCAAGTACGTTACATGAACCCAACGGAGCGAAATGTTACCGTTCTGACATTGGATAGCGCAAACCTTGCCGATAGCATCACAATTACAGAGAAAGATATCAGCACGCACTATCAGGAGAATATAGACCTGTTTACAGCCCCTGAGCGCCGCACCGTGCGCCACATTCTACTGCAAACAGAAGAAGAAGCTCAAAGCCTTCAGCAACAGTTAAAAGACGGTGCAGACTTCACCCAGTTAGCACAAGAACATAGTTTGGATAAAGCTTCAGCAACTAAAGGTGGTGACCTAGGCACACTTACTCAGGCGGATACATTCCCACAACTGGCTAAAACAATCTTTAGTTTGGAAGAAAATCAAATCAGTGACGCAACAGAATCGCCACTTGGTTACCACATTCTACAAGTTACAAGCGTGCAAAAATCTGAACCAAGCTCGCTAGAAAGCGTAAAAGACCACGTAAAGCAACAACTACAAGAAGCCCAAGCTCAGGAACAATACTTTGATACGCTTGAAAACATTGAAGACCTGCTAGCAGGTGGCCAAACTTTGGAAGAAGTCGCGGAAGAACTAAATCTTTCACTAAACCAATACGAAACATTTACAGACAACAACACTTACGACCTGCCTACCACGTTGCAGCAAGCTATATTACAGCAACCCCAAGGGGAAACCAGCAACGCCATCACCTTAGAGACAACCAAAACAGCCTTCGTTACGGTTAATAACATCAAACCTGCATGGGTAAAACCACTGGAAGATGTACGTTCAACCGTTGAATCCGACTGGGTAAGCGCTGAAACTCAAAAAATACTAAGAGAAAAAGCCCGTATTGTTGCCGGTAATCTTAAAGGAATTGACTTAACGCAAGCGGCCCAAAAAGCAGAAGTGACAGGTAAAATTGAAACATTCCAAAATATTGCCCGCACAAATGGAAGCGACGACCTTACATGGTTTGAAAACCAAGCTCGTACAGCCCTTCTCCGCCAAGGTAGTTACGCGTATATTGTACAACAAGCCGCACAAGAAGAAGCTTTTTATGTTGTGCAACTCAATAAGGTGGAATTACCAAAACTGAGCGATGAAGAAATTAACACTAGCCAAACGGCACAAACCTTTACAGTCGGAGACGAACTCATCGGTGAATACCTAAATACACGCCTAGCTCAAAGCGATATTGACTACAACCTACCGCTTTTACAACGTGTATTTGGAGAAGGCTTCCAGCAAGCCCACTTCCCAACACCAACAACGGAGCAACGTTACTAATGCGCGCTTTACTGCTTACTCTAGCGGCAACACTCTCAACCACAGCATGGGCAGATACATACACACTGCCCTACAAAAACCAAAACAAGTGGGTAGGTAAGCAGGATAGCGATAGCCTAAAAAACCTTCTGGATGAATCCAAAACCAACAAAACAAAAACCTTTGAAGTCATTCTACCGGAAGAAAACAGAGAACTTTCCATTAAACGCCTTAAAGTATTGAGAGACATTCTCTCCAGAAGTATTGGTCACGGTATTCTTATAAAAGAAGTCACTGGCGAAGCCAAAGAAAATACGCTGGTCATTACCCCAAAAGACTAGATTAGAGGGAACTACCCCTGCTCTTTCGCACGCTCAGGAAAACGCTCATCCATAAATTCAGAAATAAACGGATTACACATACCTTCTAACGGTGCTGTCGCAATTGCCTGAATAGGGTCTTCATAGGCCAAGTGGTACTTATTACATAACAAAGCTGCAATTTCACGGTACAACCCAACATGAGCCTTCAATTCGTCAGAAGCTGTCTCTTCTGTCATGTGCTCTGTCACAGTGATACCTGCCAATTGGCAAAATAGCTCAATATCTGTTTGAAATTTATCCAGCAACCGCTCAGCAGCTTCTTCCGTATCAATAAAAATATCGGCCATCGCAAGGTAATCGTTCTTCTTACGCAACGTCAGCGGCGTAATCCGCCCCATTACGTTGTGCAACCAACCTGCGCGGTAACCTTCCGCCAAACGGCGCAATGTTGGTAAATCCAAAAGCCAACGCTCTACGGCACCGCAATCAACATCACACCCAGCTGAAAGCTGTACACAGCGTTCCGCCAGCGTTCTAGAAATCGCATCTGATGTCTGTGTCATGGCTATGGCTCCTTTCATTACACATTACTACTGTGAAGTAAAAAAGAGCAAAAAACAAGCACCTAACTGTGCAATGCAGTATCCAAATAAATCAACATACTAGTCTAGAAAAAGGTTAAACCGCCTCAACCGACTGAACTGTTGGGCAGTAGTGCCGCAGCATACTCTCTACCCCTTGCTTTAGGGTAACGGTAGAGCTTGGGCAACCGGCGCACGCGCCGTACATTTCAAGGTACACAACACCATCTTTAAAACCACGGTAAATAATATCGCCACCGTCCTGCGCAACAGCAGGGCGGACTTTTTCGTCCAGCAGTTGCTGAATTTCAGCCACCACCTTAGGGTCAACATCCGTATCCTCTATAAGTGGCGCATCAGCTGCCTTTTTCCCTGTAAGAACAGAATCGCCGGACTCCAAAAAATTTTCCAACGCAGGCGCTATGCCTTCATTCAATTCTTCCCACGTACGCCCTTCTTCCCGCGTAATCGTAAAAAAATCACTTCCAATAAACACACCTGCCACACCAGAAATGGCAAACATACGCTGCGCCAAAGGGGAGCGCCCTTCTGCAGTTTCAGCTGTTGGAAAGTTTGCCGAACCACCGGGAATAAGAAGTTTCCCCAAATGATACTTCAATGAGTTGGGGTTTGGCGTCTTTTCCGTCCGTACGGTTAAAATATTATCATCAGTCATGGGCTATAACCTAGCAGAGTATGGGGATACTTCAAGCACCATTTTTAGCACGTTGCCGCCGTCGGTAGAAAAATAGCAGTGCGTAAATCCAAATCAATACAGGCATAACCGCCATGTTTAAAACAGCCAGCGTACGCTCCAGCGCATCAATATCTTTTCGTAACGTTCGGCGCACCTGCCGTAGGCGTTTTTTGACATCCAATTCACGTTTTTGAAACGCTTTTATCTCTTTTTGAATCGCCCCTTCTATCACCTGCCGCTTCTCAGCACGCTCATGCAACTCACGTAAACGGTTGGCAACATGGAAAAGTTCCGCCACCAACTCCTGCTCTACCTTTTGATATTTATGCGAAACAACCTGCATCATTTCTTCTACCTTCACAAAAGGCCTGCGTTCTTGCGCCTTCCCACGGATTGGCAACAACACCCGGTCACCTAACAAGTATTGAATTGCATTATAGAAAAATACCAAATTATCGTTCGCTGGCTGCTGAACCACTTCCCCAGCTACACGTTCAGTAATCATTGCGTAATCATCAGCAACAAAATCCAAATCACCCAACACAACCAACGCCCCATCCTTTGCACCTTGCATCTTATGTTCGGGGTACACAATCTGGTCGGGGTTTTCAGCGTAATCCTCATAGTAAAGTTTTGCCGCAGAAGACATTTCAGGAAACGCACTGTTAAACTTGCCCGATAACATAAACGCCAAATCCCGACGCTTTTTCTCGCCTCCCAGCTTACCTGCCACAAGGTGAGGCTCATTATTCGTAAACAACGTGCGAGACACCGTTTGCGCGGAAGAAGAACTCGTCAAAATTGGCTCATAATGCAACCCACGAGCAATTTCCGTTACCGTAAAAAAGCCTGATTCCGCCAGTAGCATTCGGTCTACATTCGCTGTAAATGGCATATCATGGTTAATTTCATTCGGCTCCAACGCCAGCCACAAAGGATATTGCGTCATCCCAATCCCCGGTAATTGCACAGGCATAGCCGCAGCCACATCTCCTACAACTTGGCTGTGGTCATACTCAACACCCCAGTGACGCAGCAAATCAGCAGGGTGGTCGAATCCCCACGCATCAGCATTACGGTCAGGTGCCTGAAACTCCGTACTTGGCGCTGTTCTTAAATATGGGTCAAGTACCAGCAAAACCTTTCCACCACTCACCAAATATTGGTCTAACGCATACAAATTCTCTTGGTCAAAAAACGGTGTCATAAAAACGATAATTAAATCAATATCATCACTAAATTCTGGCTCACCAGGTTTAAGAATGGTCAAATCGTACGCATCCAACAAATCCTGCACAAACCGAGGTCGCGTCTCCTCTCGCCCAAGGTTCAATTCTGTTAGAATACCTACCTTTTGCGTGCGTGTTTTCATCACATCAGACAACGCACTCATAATATCAAACTCTAAAAAGCCTTGCCGTCCGGGTGTCATCACCGGCAAACGGCTCCCTCTATCAGACGTGTTTACTGCCAAACCAAAGTAGTACCCTTCCCCACTCGGCAAAGCAATTTCCTGCATACCATGTTCCTGTGCTTGAGACTCCACCCGCGTGGAGACCTCCGGCACCAAAAACTCCACCTGAAACTGCGCGGGGTTGAAACGCCGCATATCCCGCAGTTTATCCTGCACACGGCGGGCAAACTGCTGAACAGGCACAGGCACTTCATTATTATCAGCCGAGAAGTAAAATTTTACATTAACATCTTGGTCTAACTCTTTTATAAATTTAATAGTTTGAGGGTCTAACGTATGCACCTGAGACGGCGTAGCATCCCATCGCCAAAGTAGAGATTCAGCCAATACATTAACAGCAATAACCACAACGATGGCAGTCGTCACCAATATACTTCCTATTTTAAAGGAACGCCGAAAAATCAAAAACACATGCGTTAGCAATAAAAATCCAAAGGTTAGGCTAACAAAAAATAAAATATCCCGTACATCCAACACACCTTCGTTAAAGTTACGGAAACGATCCAACACACTGAATTGAATCAACGCATCAATAAAAACAGGGGGTAAAAAGCCTTCTAATAAGCGCGTTAGCACACCCCACCCGCTGGCAACAAGTATAAAAAGAAACAACAAACCCAGCACAAAACCACCTGCTTGAGAGCGACTCAATTGGCTGGCGGCCAAAGCTACAGCCAACATGGCACTGCCTACACATAAACAGCCAATGTACCCCGTAATAATTGGCCCCCACGCAGGCTCACCCAGCCAAAAAACAGTAACAACCATGGGGAATGTCCCCAGCAACGCAAAAACAAACACAGTCTGCAACGCTTTAAATTTTGCTAATGTGAATAAAATAGGGTGCACAGGCAGCGTCAACAAACGCTCTGCTGTCCCGCGCCGCCATTCTTCAGACCATATTCCCATAGCCAAAGCAGGCATTAAAAAAAGATATATCCAAGGCTGAAAGGCAAAAAACGCGTTTAAATCAGCTTCACCACGGCTGAAAAAGCCACCAAGGTAAAATGTACATAACGCCATGGCCATCCAAGCAAAGGTAAGGAAAATATACGTATTCGCCTGCGTATGCAGCTGCTGCAATTCATGGGCGTAAACAGCGAAATAACGGCGAATCATCTGCATCATCAAAACTTACTTAACCAATTATATGTGTGTTCTGCCAAAATGGGAGCCGTATTATTAGCGGAAAATGTATGGTTAGCTCCTTCTACGGCAGTAAACTCTTTTTCAGAACTCCCTAAGTCCGCGTACAAGCTCTCGGCTCTGCCATCGCTCTCGCCTTTACTACCCGCTAAAACCACTTGCACAGGTGTAGAAAATCTTTCTGCCCATGCTTGTGTTTTCTCTCGCGTTAAAGCCCGCCCTTCTTCAAGCATTGCTTTTCCAACAAGAACATCAGAATCCCACCGTAAAAAAGGTTGGCCATTTTCAACAACAACATCTGTAAACCAAAAGTTATTAGGTTCCTCGTAACCGTAAGAAGCATCCCACAAACTCACGGCTTTTATATTTTCTATGTTTGCTAAAACAGTTGTTAAACCGCCGTAACTATGCCCAGCCACATAAATATTTTGGTACTGACCAGCAAAATTCTGAACAACTGTTCCTAAATCTTGTGCATGTGTTTCCAACGTACAGTCCTTCATAAGTCTGGCATCCTGTTCACAACCGCAATAAAAGGCAAAACGCACAACATCCCAACCTTTTTCAATAAAATAGTTACGCGTAATGACAAACTGTTGTTCTTCAACACACCCTTTAACACCATGAGCAATAACCAGTAGCTTCTCAGCAGGGGCATCCCCAGCTTGGTTTAAAACTGCATAAATCTTCTTATCATCGGATGTAGGAATGTATAACACGGTGTCCTTCATGTTTTAATCTCCTTTCCCGTAGTGCTTATTTGTCGTTAAAATGCGGAATGCCACCTGAATGTCGCCGTTCCCTTGGCGTTTCAGCTCTTCCGGCGTTGTATCCGCCACAATTCTACCATGGTTAATAATCACAACACGGTTACAAATAGCCTCTGCCTCCTCCAAAATGTGTGTAGAGACAATAACAGCCTTGTGTTTTGCCAACTCTTTAAGAACCAAACGCATCTCGTGCTTTTGGTTTGGGTCAAGCCCGTCTGTCGGCTCATCTAAAATCAATACAGACGGGTCATGCAGAATAGCCCCTGCAAAAAATACCCGTTGCCGCTGCCCCTTAGAAAGCGTCTCCATCGGCCGATGAAGCACACGGTTACAACGGGTCATATCCGTTGCTACACGTAGGCTTTCCGCAATATCACTCACCCCGTAAGACCGTGCCAAAAAGGTAAGGTATTCCTTTACAGTCAAATGCCCAAAAGTCCCTCCCTGCTCAGGTAAATACCCAAAGGAAGCCTGCGCTTTGCGCAAATTTTTCGTAATATCGTGATGATTTACCTCAATATATCCCTTATCTGCCGCTAAAAAACCGGTTAATAAGCGCATAGTGGTAGATTTTCCCGCTCCGTTAGGCCCCATAAAGCCAACCAAGTCACCTCGGTTAACGGTCATGTTCAGCCCTTTAACGGCTTCTATGCCGTTGAAACTCTTAAACAACCCTTCAACTTTCACCAAAGGGGCACCAGCTTTTTTCTCTACGGATTCCGAAATATTTTCCACCATTTAGGCAGCCATTATATACATGGTTCAGCCTAAAACAAGCGATACCAATAAAATGCAACCATTAATTGTTTTTAAATGTTTTTTTTCTTGTCAGGTTTATCTAGCACTCTCTAAAATAAGGAAAAGAACAAAAATGGTATTGATATAACAGGTATGTTAGAAGACATTATCGCTACTTTAACAGCTGAAGAAGCAGCAGCATTGGATGAGCACATTACCTCTCATGACTATCCGCGCGGTGCCATTATACTAGAGCAGTTTTCTATTCCCACAGGCATTCACATTGTTACAGAAGGCAAAGTTCGCCTATTTGAGCTTACAGTGCTTGCTAAAAACCTTTGCGCCCTCCAACTAGCTGACCTCTCGGCACCGGAACCCATTTTGCTAGGCGAAACAAGTATTCTTATGGGACAGCTATGCAGCTGTACCGTTGTTGCCGCCACAGATGTAAAAAGCATTACCATCCCGTTAGATGCTTACAATGAGCTTAAAACAAGTGACCCTAATGTTGCTCTTAAAATTATGGACTACATGGCAAAAGTACTCGCCTTCCGCTACCTTAACATGCAGGAAAAATTTGAAAGTCGCATCGTCGGCAGTGCAACTAACCCCCACACAGCCTTAGCCTTACTCAAAAAATACGTAGGCAATGTACGTGTTTGCACCCCTAACATGGCAAAAAAACTCTTCAATATTGATAACCCGATAGTTTAATCTGGGCGTAGTCCTATCTCTTTGCTAAACTCCCCTCATGCTAGACAAAATCATTAGTTCCCTCTCCCCTGAAGAAAGCAAAACAATTGAGCAAATCGCTCACGCTAAACTGGCACCACGCGGTCAAGTTCTTATGGAAGAAGGAGATGTCGCGCGGGATTTATTTTTTCTTATTGATGGAGAGGTAACCATCTACCAATCGGCTGTATTGGCAAAATACCCTTGCGCGTTAGAGCTTGCTCACCTGAAAGCACCGCTTCTTTTAGGTGAAGCCAACCTTTTCCGCGCAACGGAGCGTTCCGCCAGCATTCTAGTAACAGCGGACACCCATTACCTTCACCTCCCCTACGAAAGCTTAGAAAAGCTTAAAAGTGACCATCCAAAAATTTACAATAAGCTACTAGAGTACGCAGGTGCCGTTGTTTCCCAACGTATGGTAGACCTTCAACAAAACATGCAACGCCGCCTAATTGTTGAAGCAACAGACCTCCGCCATGCACTTCTTAACCTAAAACGCTACTTTGGCGGCGCCACCCCCTGCTCGCCCGAACTTGCGCAAAAACTCTTCAGCATCAAACAACCAGACATCAAAAAAGAAAATTAGCACTCCATTCAACCCTCTGCTAAAAATGTCTTGCATCTATCTTTAAAGCGCGTAATATAGCCACCATTCACTAAAGCATGAAATACCGCTTTAGCTGATTCTAACTATTTGTAACAAAAAGGAGAGTATTGTCACCATGAGTAAATGGAGCGACAAAATCCGCCCACTGCACGACCGTGTAGTTGTTAAGCGGCTAGAAGCTGAAGAGCGTACTAAAGGCGGAATTATCATCCCAGAAACAGCGAAAGAAAAGCCACAAGAAGGTGAAGTTGTTGCCGCAGGTAAAGGCGCAATCTTATCCGATGGCTCCGTCCGCACGATGGACGTTCAAGTTGGCGATAAAGTACTGTTCGGCAAGTGGGCTGCAACAGATGTAAAAATTGATGGCGAAGAACTATTGGTGATGAAGGAAGAAGACATCATCGCCGTTGTAAACGCTTCATAAATCTAAATAGATAGCTAAAAAAGGAATTTAACAATGGCAAAAGATATTAAATTTAGCGATGACGCTCGCCAGAAGATGCTGTCTGGCGTAAACACGCTGGCAAACGCTGTAAAGGCAACTCTCGGGCCAAAAGGCCGTAACGTTGTGTTGGATAAATCCTTCGGTGCGCCACGCATCACAAAGGACGGTGTTTCCGTTGCAAAGGAAATCTCCCTATCCGACAAATTTGAAAACATGGGCGCCCAAATGGTGCGTGAAGTTGCCAGCAAAACAAACGACCTAGCTGGAGACGGAACAACAACAGCAACCGTATTGGCTCAAGCCATTATTAACGAAGGCACAAAAGCCGTTGCTGCAGGTATGAACCCAATGGACCTCAAACGCGGCATCGACACAGCTGTAACAGCTGTTGTTAGCCAGCTTCAAAAGCAAATGAAGCCCGTTGCAGGCAAGCAAGACATCGCTCAGGTAGCGACAATCTCCGCCAATGGCGACACCACAATCGGTGATATCATTGCCGAAGCTATGGAAACCGTTGGTAAAGAAGGTGTTATCACTGTTGAAGAGGCTAAAGGCCTAGAAACAACGTTGGACACTGTAAAAGGTATGCAGTTTGACCGCGGTTACCTATCCCCTTACTTCGTAACGGATAGCGACAAAATGACGGTTGAAATGAAAGAGCCATACATTTTGGTGACAGACAAGAAAATCTCTAACCTAGAGCAACTTCTACCGGTGCTAGAGCCTATCGCTCAAGGCAGCCGTGAGTTCCTCATCATCGCTGAAGATGTTGAAGGCCAAGCTCTGGCAACATTGGTGGTTAACAAACTACGTGGTGGCCTTAAAGTAGCGGCTGTTAAAGCCCCTGCCTTCGGCGACCGTCGTAAAGCTATGTTGGAAGACATCGCAATCCTAACAGGCGCAACTGTTATCTCTGAAGACCACGGCTACACATTGGAAAACCTACAACTTTCCATGCTAGGTACAGCAGGTACAGTAACATTGAACAAAGACAACACTACAATCGTAGACGGCGCAGGCGAGAAAAACTTGGTTGAAAACCGTTGCAACCAAATCCGTCAGCAAATCGAAGAGACAGAGTCCGACTACGATAAAGAAAAACTGCAAGAGCGTTTGGCTAAACTAGCTGGCGGTGTTGCTGTTATCAAAGTAGGTGGTTCTACCGAGATTGAGGTAAAAGAGAAGAAAGACCGCATTGACGACGCCCTAGCCGCCACACGCGCAGCTGTGGAAGAAGGCGTAGTTGCTGGTGGTGGTGTAGCTCTTATCCGCTGCCTAAGCGCGCTAGAAGGCTTGGAAACAGCTAACCGTGACCAACAAGTGGGTATTGAAATCATCAACCGCGCGTTGGAAGCACCAATCCGTACAATCGCCAGCAACGCTGGAGAAGACGGTGCTGTTGTTGCCGGTAAGGTAAAAGAAAACAGCACAGCAACTGAAGGCTACAACGCAGCGACAGGTGAATACACCGACATGGTGAAGGCCGGTATTATCGACCCAACCAAAGTCGTGCGTACAGCTCTGCAAGACGCAGCCTCCGTTGGTGGTTTGATGATTACCACAGAAGTGATGGTAACAGACCAGCCTGAAGAAAAAGGCGACGCTGCCGCCGCCGCTGCTGCCATGGGTGGCATGGGCGGTATGGGTGGCATGGGCGGCATGATGTAAGCCCTCCCCCAATGCAAACGGCTCCCTCTGGGAGCCGTTTTTTATTGCATATTGCCTAAAAATGCTTGGCCTGCTAAATTCCGCAAAATTTTGTCATGAAAGGAGTTTTTCCATGACATCCACGTTTGCAAAAGAATGCGCCTGTAGGTTAGCAAATCAAGGCTTTATCCCAGCTGGCACAATCGTTTACCTACTCCCCCGCATTCAAGACGATCCAAGTGCCATACACTTTAAAGATATTCGTAGTAAAGGCAAACAAGCAACCGTCTTTCTAAAACAACCTGACTCATACGCAGACGCTGTCCCCTTCAGAGTCTCTTCAAAAGGACAATTCAGACTGAAAAACATACAAAAGAAGAGGAAGGCAAAAAGAAAGAAAAAGCGTCAAAAACTAAAATAACATCTTCCAACACAACAAAGCCGGAGAATCTCTCAATTCTCCGGCTTTGTTCGTCGTTAATCAGTATAGGCACAGGCAGCCCATCAAACTATTATCTCAACAACTCCAGAATGCGTACAATCATCTCTTGTACTCCACCCCTTTTGAACAGCACTCGTTGCTTTATGCTCACCCAAACGGTTAGGGTCAACCTTAACATCATAATGATGCTGATTCTGTATACTTTCCTCTATGTTCGGGAAAATGAAAGGTGGTTCAAAACCATCACTTGTCATGATGATTTTATGTTTCCCACGCCCTAAGAGAATCGGTTGCTGCAATAGCTGAGGTGGAATTGGGGTACCGTTAAGAACATCGTGAGCTAAAAGATTAAACAGCGTAACATAGTCCTTACTCTTTAAGAGATTTAAAACCTTTTCAGGCAACATTTTTGGAGAAATTTGGTTTAATATGCCAATAAACTCATCAGACCATTCTGGCAAAGGCTGGCCTTTACCAAAATACACATTTGAAAAGCCCGACTGCATCCGCAACAAATCAGAAATTACCTGCCTTCCAAAGTCGTCGTCTTTAGGCAAAAATGGCATATTCGCATTTTCTGTCAAATTTGTAACAGCGCAACGAATACCCACAGTCAGTCCATCATAACGCTTACCACTTGGATATAGCTCACCGTCAACCATAACACGGCAATCACCAAAACGATGAATCACACCCGTATCAAGCAAAATGACTGCACTTGCTGTTGGAGTATTAGCCAAGCAGCCGTTACCATAAACACCAGCTTCCCAGTTAGCTTCATATAACCTTGTAGCCAAAAAGGGTTCCAATGCTTGCATACGCCAGTTTGAAAGTTTCACAAATTGCTTCAAAGCTTCCTTAGTAGTCTCCATAGCAAACCTGCCAGCAGACCAACCGTTAGGAAACTCAACAGCTTTTGCACCATCTCCCATCGGCTTGACGGCAGCACCGTCAATAACCGCAAAAAGCACAAGCTTCCCACTTTCATAGACGGCAGCAAAACCATCCTCATTTTTCTCATAAGAGTAAGGCCCTCTTTTACTTTGAGTAAAAGGCTGATCCAAAAGTTCAATCGTTCCCATAGGAACTCCCTCGTATATGTATTAAATGTTAAAAGTTACGCTAGATACATCTTAGTAACAAAAATGCCACCAAGTTTCAGAGTTGCCACAGTATACAAACAATCAAAAAAATCAAGCCAACTCGCCATTTTTTGTGCAAAATTTACTCTTTTTTGACTTTTTTTAACCTGTTTTTACCCTCCCGCATCACAAATAAACCCTTGTTTTTCGCTATTTTGCCCGTTTTTACACAATTTTGACCTCAAAAAAACATTATTTACCCCCAAAATAAAATTCGTTACTCTCCGCCTATGAGTCCTGAATTACAAAAACTAAAAAATTTCTGCGACCAAGCTGAAAAACTAACGCTCACAGCCAAAAATGAGCAGTCCATTACCGAAAAAAGAACCGCTGAACTCGTCACAAAAACAGACATAGATGTCTCTCAACTCGCCACCCAATTTTTCAATACAAACAACCTGTTAGATGAAGAACATCTCCAAAAACATCCCATTCCCGTTGAACAACGCCAAGCCTTCCTCCAAAAACCGGAACTTTGGGTGGTGGACGATATAGACGGCACCGCCGCACATGCTTCCCGCCAATCAGCTAACCCATTGGCAGGATTAAATTTTTGGGGCACTACCGCAGGTTTATGGAATTATGGAAAACCCATCGTTGGCATAAATGCACTCCCTTCTTATATTGGTGAACGCCCCGATGGAACTTTCTTCAAAGGGTTAATTTTATTAGCAGAAAATGACAAATGCTACATCCAAATGGGTGAAAACGCCCCCATAACTGAGTGGAAACTCCCCGATACAAGCAATAACCATTTTATTACCCTCGCCAGCCAAACCCATAGCCGTTACGTAGTTGATTTTGAAGATAAAACTCGTACTGACAAACGCTTTTTCCCAATTGATACCCACTCCTGCATTTACCAATTCAGCAATGTATTTTTAGGGAAAACAGCTGCCAGCGTATTCACAGGAAAACCGTGGGATGCCGCGGGTAGCCTCGCAATTGCCCAATCTTTAGGGCTAGAGCTTCGCAAAATTAAAACAGGTGAACTCTTCCAAGGTTTCCACATTGAACCTATGAAAAACACGTGGGAATTAGAAGACCTCTACATCCTCTCCCGCCCACAGAATTACGCCATTATTCGCTCAGCCCTCAAGGCCATCTAAAAAAATTTTAGTTGCGCCACTTAAACAATAAGCATATACCACTTTCAAAACATTGGGGTTTTTACCCCACCGGCCCTTTTAATTTAACACTAGGAAAACCTCATGACATACGAAAACTTTAATGGCACAGGATTTTGTGTAGACAGCTTTGTAGTAGAAGTAAACGAAGAAAATACTGATGCTGAGAAACCTGATGTAGAAAAAGCTACAGACGGAGGCTACCACTCAGGGAAAGACCTTCTCGATGGAGAGATACAGCGACAAGAAGGCAATGATTACACTGGAGAAGGTGTTTTCAATGACTACAATAGTTTCCAAATAAACTTTTAATACCCTTCGCAAAGAAAGGGACCCACGTAAAAGTAATGCGGCCGTGGGAACTAAAAACGAAACTCTTTCCTTGAGCCCAAGTAGAAAGAGGTTACCTCTAGGCAGCCCAGAAGGGCTGCTTTTTTCTACTCCGCTGAAATAAAACGCTTAATAATATTTTCCATAATCGGGTAAGCAAAACAAACAGAAATAGCGATAAGAATAAGGCCTACTAAGGCTTCTAAACAAATGATAACAGCTAAAACCCCTGTTCCCACAACATCCCCAAATCCAAGAGATGTATAAACCGTCGCAGCTAAATACATATAATCTGTCCACGTACCTGTCATCTGGGTCACAGTATTTGTGCTACCAATGCTCCCTAAACCAGCCTCTACAGCCAGCCAGTAGCTCAGACCATATAATGCTATTTCTACAATATGGATCAGCATAATAGCTGTTAATGCCGCAGACAATTTCAGCCGTCGTGGACGAATTTCAATCCTACTCCCTATCTGCCCAAGCCAAATAAGCCCTTGTAAATGAATAAAAAAGCAAATCCCTCCTAAAATAAGAGAAAAAAGAACGCCTAAAACAAGGTCAAACCCACTAATCACCTACTAAAATTCCTTTGTATGCTCATCGACAAAGCTAACAAAAGAAGGATGTGCTTGAGCCTCCCAAATTGTGATAGCCGGAACATCATACGGGTGCAAACGGTGAACCTCCAACATCACTTCATCTACACGGTTACGAGAGGTTTTAACAATCATTGCTACCTCCTCTTGCCGTTGCACCTGCCCTTCCCATCGGTAAATACTTGTATGTGTTGGCGTAATATTTACACAAGCAGCATACCCACGGTTAACCAAGTCTTCCCCCAAAGTCTCAGCATCGTGCCTATTAGAAAAAGTCGTATAAATCATAACAATACTAGGCATCTTTCAACGCTCCACTTAATTTTTCACACACATCTTTCGCGTCCCCAAAAATCATATAAGTATTATCTTGGTAGAATAATGCATTCTCAACACCCGAATACCCACTCCGCATCGAACGCTTAACCACATAAACAGTTTTGGCCTTATAAGCCTCTAAAATTGGCATACCGTACAAAGGAGAACTCTGTACATTTTTCGCATCAGGGTTCACAACATCATTGGCACCAATCACCAGTACAACGTCCGTTTGAGGAAACTGAGGATTAATCGTATCCATTTCTACCACATTTTCGTATGGAACATCCGCTTCAGCCAAAAGTACATTCATATGCCCCGGCATGCGCCCTGCTACAGGGTGAATTGCAAAACTCACCTCCAGACCTTGGCTTTCCAAAACATCCATAACCTCTCGCAATGCGTGCTGGGCTTGCGCTACCGCCATACCATACCCAGGAATCAATACAACTTTACGTGCATTTCCCATCATAAAAGCAGCATCTTCCACACCAGCTTGCTGAATTGTTTTATCACCTAAATCAGCCCCTGCTACTTCTTCGCCGTCTCCAGCACCAAAACCACCAAGTATCACATTCAAAAAGCTGCGATTCATCGCCTGACACATAATAAAAGTCAAAATAAGTCCGCTAGCTCCCACTAAAGAGCCACCAACAACAAGCACTATGTTACTCAACATAAAGCCTGTCGCTACACCTGCCCAACCAGAGTAAGCATTAAACAAAGCAACAACAACCGGCATATCTGCACCACCAATTGGTAATACCAACATAAGGCCTAGCAAAAAGGTCAAGCCAATCATAACTAGCAAAGTTGCTTCCCCACCATAAACGGAAAAACAAGCAGCCACACCTAACGTTGCCAATAATACGACCAAAGTGCTCCAATGCCCCAATGGCATGGTTACAGGTTTACTTGTTACCCAGCCATGTAACTTACCAGCCGCAATAACAGAGCCACTAAAGGTCAACGTACCAATCAGCGCACTTAAAGCAATTTCAGTCTGTCCAGTTACCGTTAAAGCATTTAAAGTCTCGCTACGTAAAAATTCTCCGCCTGCTACCGCTGCTGCTGCCAAACCAACCAAACCGTTAAACAATGCAACCATCTGAGGCAACTGCGTCGTTTTCACTTTATTTGCTAACGGAATTCCAATAAACGCTCCCAAGGCCATTGCAGCAAAAATCCATAAGTATTCGCTAATACGCCCATCCAGAAGTGTGATACCAATGGCAAGAGCCATCCCCAACATAGCTAATGTATTTCCACGGTTCGCTGTTTTAGGGTGAGACAATCCCTTAATACCTAAAATAAATAAAACAGCAGCCCCTAGGTAAGCTAAAGCAAAAAAATCAGCTGATACCATACTTACTCTCTCCCCTGTTTACGAAACATACTCAACATACGCCGCGTAATAGCAAAGCCGCCAAAAATATTAATACTTGCTAGCATTACTCCAAAAAAACCAAGTAGCCGAGCATAAAAAAGCTTATCCGCATCCACACTATCAGGCAGCATTTCCCATACAACAGGTGAAAATTCTTCCGCCCCCGCAACAAACATTGCAGCTATAACTACAATACCGGAAATCGCGTTGGTAACCGCCATAAGCGGCGTGTGCAAAGCAGGCGTAACGCCCCAAATAACAAAATAACCAATAAAACCCGCAAAAACGAGAACTGTTACCAAAAACGTCAATGTTGTTATTTCCATATTTTCCCCTTTACCACGGTAATTTATCACTTTGGTACAACGTAAGAACCGCCGCACCAATAATAATTAAAATAATGTACTGAAATAGCGGGATAATGTGCCTTAAAAACCAATATCCAAATAAAAGGATAACACCAACACCCGCAATAAGAATCATATTATCGCTCATAAACGAACCTGCCCGCCATACACAACAAGTGAACCTGCAATAATATCATCTTCCAAATTATAATGAAGAGACGTCACACCGTCTTTCACTTCAAGCATTAACTCTAATAAATTTGCCAAGTTGCGCGCGTAGAAAGAACTCGCATCATGCGCCAACATACTGGCATAATTTGTGTGCCCCACAAGTTTAACCCCGTGCTTTACAACAACTTTATCTGCTTCTGTTAACGGACAGTTCCCACCACTTGCAGCTGCCATATCTACAATCACACTTCCTACACGCATCCCTTTCACGGCTTCTTCCGTCACTAACACTGGCGCAGGACGCCCAGGAATTTGAGCCGTTGTAATCACAACATCCGCTGTTGTTAAGTAAGCTTGTAGCAAAGCTTGCTGCTTTTTCCGAGCAGCTTCCGAAAGCTCTTTAGCATAGCCACCCTCTCCGCTACCTTCTTCACCTAAATCAAACTCAATAAATTTTGCCCCTAGAGACTCTATCTGCTCTTTAACTTCAGGCCGAATATCAAACGCCTCCACTTGCGCCCCTAACCGACGTGCCGTCGCAATTGCCTGTAAACCAGCTACACCCGCTCCCATTACAACAACTTTAGCAGGCTTAGCCGAACCTGCCGACGTCATCATGAGGGGAAAATAGCGATCAAAATGCTGGGTTGCCTCTAGTACAGCACGGTACCCACCAATATTGGCCTGAGAAGACAAAGCATCCATTGCCTGAGCACGAGAAGTCCGTGGAATACGTTCTAAGGCCACAACGTTCACACCACGGTCTGCTAACTCATTCAATGTTTTTTGACTCCCCGCAGGGTCCATAAGGCCGATAACAAGTTCATTTTCTTCGTAATCCGCAACTGTTTCTACAGGTGTCACACGCAAAGTAACATCCGCTTTAAGTTTAGAAGCTTTCTTACTATCAATAACTTCCGCCCCACTCTCTGTATATTCGGCATCAGAGTAATGGGCAGCTTCTCCGGCTCCGGCCATAACAAAAACTTCTAAGCCTGAGTATTTACCTTTTAACCGTTTGATTTCATTTGGTGTCAAAGCCACCCGCTTTTCTGTTGCGGATGTACAATTAGGAATCGCAATTTTCATGGGCACTAGCCTACTTAAAATAATCAAATTATGGAATAGATATTTGACGAATAGACGTGCAGTGCACTATAACCGCATTCATTAAAGTGTCGGAACGTAGCGCAGTCTGGTAGCGCACCACGCTGGGGGTGTGGGGGTCGCAGGTTCAAGTCCTGTCGTTCCGACCATTTTTCTAAAATTCCACAAAAAAAGGAGGCTTACGCCTCCCCTTAAAAGCTATATTTAAAATAAATCCCCTAACGCCTTGCCCAATTTATCTTTTACTTGGTCAATTAGCCCTTGCGGGTTTGACAACGCTTTAACAATCTCTTTATGCATATTTTCAAACAGAGGCAGTAAAATTTTATCTAAAACCTCAGCAACTGAAGCTCCTTGGTCTGTCGTGCCAATATTTGTTAATTCAACATCGCTCACATCGCTGGAAATACCCTTTTCCATACCACCTAAATGGAACGTAATCGTATTGTCTTTCATCAACAATTGCCGAATAGCAACCTGCTTCTGTGATGATTTATCTGAATCAGAATTTTCTTCATAATCATCGTACTCGCCACCGCGCTCTACTTCTTCAACTTTTTTAGCTAATACAGCCTGAATACTTTGGACGTTATTTTTGTTCAAATCGCCTTCAAATTGAACACGTGTCCCTTTAATACCAACATAATCAACCACGACAACATCTTCCAAAAACGTTTTAGGCTGCAACTTCACCTGAATGTTCTCAATCGTCGCCGCATGAGGGTTCTCAAAACCTTTTGGATTGCTAATAGCTAAGTTATTTAAAACAATTTGCCCGCCCAACACATTAAGCTCTGCTCCTGCTACAGTCATTTTTAAACCTGTCAAACGCTCACTATGGAAATTCACCATATACTTTACTAGCCCCCCACCAGCAAAAAGGACAATTCCTACACAAACGAGAATAAGAACAATTGAAAATTTAAATACAAACTTAAGGAAGGCCATTTTTCTTACTTTCTTAATAACTTATAAGCGATTATTTAAGGCCAGATTATACGCATTTAGAATAAAAACAAAAGAATTAAGCATAAACCATATAATATTTTTTTGACAAAAACGCCTATTAACGCCAAATTAG